>WFWG01000265.1 GCA_015491235.1 Ardenticatenaceae bacterium | reverse complement strand
TGAAGAGTTCTGGATGGGCAACGAATGAAATTGCTCCTGGATACACATGTGTTTATCTGGTGAGACAGCGAACCTGCTCGACTTTCACCACGTGCCTTGGCTCTATGCCAAGACCGCCAGAACACTTTGCTGCTCAGTGTCGTGAGCCTGTTGACTGCTTCCCCGGCGGCTTCGTTGCCTCGGTCGCAGCGGCTGAGCTTGATGCCGGGATGTGCAAACCGAAAGGGAACACGAAAGAGCATGAAGAAGGCGTGTGTCACAACGACAACTCCAAAGTGGGACGCGCTGCGCGTGCAGCCCGCGCCGCCCAACGGCAAGCGGGTGGTCGTAGCCCTGAGCGGCGGCGTGGACAGCTCGGTGGCCGCCCTGCTGCTTCACGAGCAGGGCTACGAGGTCATCGGCGTCATGCTGCGCCTGTGGGCCGCCGACGAGGACGACGGGGCCGACGGCTTCGCCCACAACCGGTGCTGCACGCCGGACGCCGTGCAGGACGCCCGCGCGCTGTGCGAGGCGATAGGGGCACCTTTTTACCTGAAGAACGTGGAGCAGCCCTTCAAGGAGGCTGTGGTTGACCCCTTCATCCGCGAGTACCTGGCGGGCCGCACGCCCAACCCCTGCCTGCACTGCAACCGCGTGGTGCGCTTCACCGTGTTGCTCAACCTGGCGCGCGCGCTGGGGGCCGACTACCTGGCTACCGGCCACTACGCCCGCGTGGTGCGGGACAAGGAGGGGCGCTACCACCTGCTGAAGGGCGTGGACGCCCAGAAGGACCAGTCCTACGTGCTCTACTCGCTCACGCAGGAGAAGCTGGCCCACGTGCTCTTCCCCGTGGGTCACCTGACCAAGCCCCAGGTGCGCGAACTGGCCCGACGCTACGGCCTGCCCCTGGCCGGAAAGCCGGAGAGCCAGGAAATCTGCTTCATCGCCCACGGTGACTACCGCGACTTTCTGCGCCGTTACGCGCCGGCCGACGCCATCCGGCCCGGGCCCATCGTTCACGTGGACGGCCAGGTGCTGGGCGAGCACCAGGGCCTGCCCTTCTACACCTTGGGCCAGCGGCGCGGCCTGGGCATTCCGTGGCACGAGCCCCTCTACGTGGTCGCCAAGGACATGGAGCGCAACGCCCTCATCGTGGGGCCGCGGGACGCCCTGCCCGTCCGGCTGGTGGAGGTGGAGCAGGTGAACTGGATCCTGGGCGAGCCTCCGCCTGGCCCGCTCGAGGTGGACGTGCGCACCCGCTACAAGATTCGCGAAATACCCGCGCTGGTGGAGCCGCTGGGCGCCGACCGGGCGCGTGTCACGTTGCTGGCCCCCCAGCCGGCCGTCACGCCCGGCCAGGGCCTGGTCTTCTACCAGGGCGAGGAGTGCTTGGGCGGCGGCATCATCGAGCGCGTGGTGTCCGAGAAGGCGCTGGTAACCGTGGGCTACGAGGCGATGACCCCGGCACAATGATCGTGCTCCTGTTGAGCCTGCTTTTTTCGGGCGGGCTGGCTGCCCTCTTTCACTTGATTTGGGGAGAGCACCCCCGGGAACTCCTTTGGTTCTGGGGTCTGGGGTTTGTGGGCTTCCTGTTCGGCCACTGGCTGGGAAGCAGCAACGCGCTCCCCTTTCCCACTTTGGGGGAGCTTCACGTCGTGCCGGCCTGCCTGGGCGGCCTGGCAGGAGTGTTCGTTGCCAACTCCTTCAAGGTGTGATATAGTTGAAGCGGAAAACATGTGAGGAAGTCGCCCCATGATCGTTGGAACTTTGCTTGTCCAGCTTTCACAAATTCGCGATTTGATGTTGATCATCCTGGCGCTGCAATCGTTCGTGGTGGGCATTTTGTTGGTGCTGGTGTTGTGGCAAACCTGGAAACTCATCAAATTGTTGCGCCAGGAAGTCATCCCGCTCCTCGACACCACGAAGGAGTCGGTCGAGCAGGTGAGCAACACGACAGTCTTTGTGGGCCGTTCGGTCGCCGCGCCGTTTGTGCGGCTACAGGCGTGGGCGGCCGGCATTCGCGAGGCCCTACGTGCCGCGCGCAGCCAGACGGACGTGTAACGGACCACCGCGCGCCAGGCTGGTGAGCAAGAAGGGCGCCAAGCACACTGAGGAGTTGACGCATGGCCCGTTTTGTGCGCACGCTGTTTTGGGGAACCGTCATCGGCGCGGGCATCGCCGTTTTCCTCATGCCGGAATCGCGCCGCCAAAAGCTCTTCGAGCTGGCCGACGACCTGATTTCCGGTCGCCGCCAGCCGGACGAAGTTATCCGGGAATACGTCGAGGCGCAACGGGCTCGGCTGGAGCGAGCCGTCGAAGTGGCCCGCCAGGTGGCCGAGGCCCGCGAGCGCGAGTTGTGGGCCGAACTCAAGTTGCCCCAGCCCGATCGTCGGGACGGCGAGCGGGCATGATGTGCCGCACAGGTGATGAGGCTCTGGATTCGCTGGCTGACGAGTTTGGTCCTCCTCCTGGTTTTCCTGGCCGCTCTCGGATTCTGGGCCCAGCGTCAACGCCTGGAGACACGTGAACCCGCCACCCTCTTCTTCCCGTCCCCGTACAGCCTCGGCACAGTCGGCGAGCGCGTTGCCGTCGTCGTCTCTTCCCGCCAGTCCGGCGTGGTGCGGGTGGAACTGTGGGCCGACGGGGAGCCAGTAGCGGCCACCACCAATGCGGTCCCCTCCGCCGCTCCGTGGGAGGTGACGTTGGCCTGGCGACCGAACGAGACGGGACCTCACACCCTTTTCGCGCGCCTCTACACCGCCGACGGCGCTGTCTTGGACACAGCCCTCCGCACCCTGGAAGTCGTTCCGCCGGGCGCGTTGGCCTACGTGACGGCCGAGCAGGGCACGCCGGCGGTGATGGTGGCCCGCACGGATGGCCTGAAACGGGAGGTGTGGGCGCTGGAGGCCAAAGACCCGGCCTGGGCCAACGAGGTGGTGCTGTTCGTGGTGCGCGACGGGGGCATCTGGACCCTTACTGGCCCGCACAACCGGCCTCGGCCAATCGTGAACGCCGAATTTCAGGCCGAGCGGCCAGCGTGGGGCGGAAAGACGCTGGCCTTCACCAGCCGCAAAGGCGGACGTCCCCGGGTGTTGCTCCGCTCCGCGGCCGGTGACATCACAGCCCTCCCCTTTCAGGCTGAAGCCGTCATGGACCCGGCGTGGAATCCCAACGGTGACGAGTTGGTGGTGGCCGCAACGCGCGACGGCAACACCGACCTCTACCGCATTTCCCTGCGCACCGGCGAAGTCCAGCAACTCACCACCCACCCGGCCACCGACCGACAACCGACCTGGAGCCCCGACGGGCGCGTGCTCCTCTTCGTGAGCGATCGCGATGGCGTTCCTCAGGTCTACTGGCTGGCGCTGACCGGAAAACAAGCCCCCGTCCCCGTCACCGACGTGCCCTTTGGGGCCGACCACCCCTCCTGGAGCCCCGACGGAACCTGGTTTGCCTACAGCGCCCAACTGGGGGCCACGCTCTCCAGCCGCGAACTCGTGCTCCAGCGCCTGCGCGACAACTACGCTGTGCGCGTCACCTTCAACAACGTGGAGGACACCGCCCCTGCCTGGCAGCCCACAACTCCCGTTCCCCCCAATAGGGGACGATGACCGACAGGCAATGCCACCCGTTTTGACACCTCCTTCCGCCTGTGATATACTCCCGCAGACTGTTGAACGGAACACTGTTTCATTCTTCGGAACAGAGGGGTGCGCCCCACATGGCGGGCACCAGAGCGGGGCAAACTGTTCAATCGGTCGAGCGAGCTCTTGCTATCCTCAAGGCCTTCTCCGCTGGCGAGCCGGAGTTGAGCGTCGCACAGCTCAGCCGCCGTCTGAGCCTTCCCAAGAGCACGGTCTCGCGCCTGCTCGCCACGCTGGAAGCCAACGGCTTCGTCGTTCAAGACGCCGAGACGGGCCGGTTTCGCCTGGGCGCGGAACTCATTGCTCTGGCCCACAGCGCTGTTGCCGGCCTCCAAGTGCACCGCGTTGCCCGTCCCCACCTGCGCCAACTGGCGGACACCGTGGGCGAGACGGTTTCCATCAGCGTCCTCGACGGGCGAGATGCGGTCAACCTGGAGCAATTCGTTCCCGCCCACCGGCTGGTCATGCGCGTGGGCTGGGTGGGACGGCGGATGCCGGCCCACGCCGTCTCCGTGGGCAAGGTGCTCATGGCCTTTCTGCCCACAGAGGAACTCGACCGCCTGCTCGACAACAGCCTGGAAGCGCTCACGCCCCACACCATCACAAACCCCCACACCTTGCGCCGTGAACTGGCCCGCGTCCGCCAACAGGGCTACGCCACGGCCTTTGAGGAATTCGAGGAGGGCCTTCACGCCGTCGCCGTTCCGGTTCGCGACCACAGGGGGGAAGTGGTGGCGGCCATCAGCGTCTCCGGGCCAGCGTACCGCCTCACCCGCGAGCGCATTGTGGAAATTGTCCCTCAAGTCATCGAGACGGCTCAGCGAATTTCGTGGGAGATGGGGTGCGCCGTCAGTTGAATTCACAACCAAAGGTGAGCACAATGGCAAGCACATCCGACAATGACAAATCTCGCATGGCGCTGGCCGACATCCGCGTGTTGGACCTCTCGCGGGTGCTGGCCGGCCCCTTCTGTACCATGCTGCTGGCCGATTTCGGCGCCGACGTCATCAAAGTCGAAGCGCCCGGCCGGGGCGACGACACCCGCCACTGGGGGCCGCCCTGGGCCGGCGGCGAGAGCGCCTACTTCCTCTCCGTCAACCGCAACAAGCGCAGCATCACTCTCAACCTCAAGCACGAGAGGGGACGCCAGATCTTGCTCGACCTGGTGGCCCGCTCCGACGTGTTCATCGAGAACTTCAAGGTGGGCACGGCCAAGCGGCTGGGCCTGGACTACGAAACACTCCGCGAAATCAACCCTCGCCTGATTTACTGTAGCATTACCGGCTACGGCCAGACGGGGCCTTACCGCGACCGGCCCGGCTACGACTTTGTGATCCAGGCCGAAGGGGGCATCATGTCCATCACGGGCCCGGCCGACGGCGAACCTCACAAGGTGGGCGTGGCCATCGTGGACATCACGGCCGGCCTCTTTGCGGCCACGGCCATCCTGGCCGCGCTCCACCACCGGGAGCGCACCGGCGAGGGACAGTACATTGACATCGCCCTTCTCGACGCGCAGGTGGGCTGGCTGGCCAACGTGGCTCAAAACTACCTGGTCAGCGGAGAAGTGCCCAAGCGGTACGGCAACGCCCACCCCAACATCGTGCCCTACGAGGTCTTCCCCACGGCCGACGGCTACATCGCCGTGGGCATCGGCAACGACCTGCAATACCGCCGCTTTTGCGAACTAACCGGCCGCATGGACCTGTGGGAAGACGGGCGCTTTCAGACCAACCCCGGCCGGGTGGAGCACCGCGACGAACTCATCCCGCGCCTGCGGGAACTCTTCCGCACCAGGACCACAGCCGAGTGGCTGGCGTTGCTCCGCGAGGCCAAAATTTCGGCGGCGCCCATCAACAACGTGGCCCAGGTGCTCAACGACCCCCACGTGCTGGCCCGTGGCATGGTGCAGACGGTTCGCCACCCGACCGCCGGTGAACTCAAGCTGGTCGGCCCGGTTCCAAAACTCTCGGCGACCCCAGCCGCCATCCGACGACCGCCCCCCTTGCTGGGTGAGCACACGGTGGAGGTCCTGACGGAATTGCTGGGCTACGACGAGGAGACTGTATCACGCTTGCGTGAGGAAGGAGTGGTGTAACGATGGAGGGAGAAACGCATCCTCAACATTCCTTTGACTCTCCGGAGCCAGAAAGGAGAGGAGCCATGGACGTGCGAACGGTTGACCTGACACGCAGTGCTGAGCTGATTGTGCGCCGCTTGCTGGCCGTCAAACCTGGTGAAAACGTCGTCATCGTGTGCGACCCCGGCACCGAGATGACGATGGCCTACGTGCTGGCTGGCATCGTGGAGAGCGTGGGCGCCGAGTGCGTGATCTCCATCATGCCCACGCGCGACAAGAACCGCAACAACGAACTGCCTGTCACCATCGAGCGCGCCTTGGAGAGCGCCGACTGCCTCATCGGACTGACACGCTTCTCCGGCGCCCCCACCTACGCCGAGTCGGTCAAGCGCCTCTACAACAGCCGCCGACTGCGCGCCATCTCGATGGTCTTCCGGGGCGTGGAGAACTTCACCACCGGCGGCGCCCTGGCCGACTACGACACCCTCTACGAGGAAGGAAAGGCCCTGGCCGAGATCTGGCGGAAGGGCCGCCGCATTCGGGTGACGACTCCTGCCGGGACGGACATCGTGGCCGAAATCGGCGACGCCGACCCCATTGTGGAGTGTGGCTTTGCCACCGAGCCGGGCCAGGAGGCTGCCTTCCCCGACGGTGAGGTCTCCCAAGGCCCCAACGAGGGCACGGCCGAAGGCGTCATCGTGGTGGACGGGCCCATCTGCTACTTGGGCCGCCCCGACAACCCCGTTACCCTGCGCGTTTCCAGGGGGCGCGTGGTGGCCGTGGAGGGTGAAGGGCGCACGGCCGCCGAGTTGCGCCACATCTTGGAAACCATCGAGAACGCCAACAACATCGCCGAAATCGGCATCGGCCTGAACGGGTGGTGTCTGCGCAACGGCGACTTCGAGGAGGAGAAGAAGGCCCGTGGCAACGTGCACATCGCCTTGGGCGACAACATCTTCTACGGCGGCCACACGCGCAGCGCCGTCCACATGGACATGGTGCTCTACGAGCCCACAGTCACCATTGACGATCAAGTCGTGGTCGAGCGCGGTCAGGTCTTCTTCGACAAGGAAAACCGCAGAAAGGGGGTGAGAAAGGGAGAGGGATTTCTGGTCGTGCAGCCCTGAAGGTGGCCCTTCAGGGTCGCAACCTCACGTTTGGGAAATGTACGAGAAAAAGAAGGAGGAGAGGCTATGCGTAAAAATGTGTTGGTCTTTCTGTTGGTCGTCGTCTCGCTGTTGCTGTTGGCCGCCTGTGCTCAACAGGCAGCTACGCCCCAGGTCATCCGGGAGACCGTCGTGGTCACGCAGGTCGTCGAGCAGGAGAAGGTCGTCACCCAGGTGGTCGAGAAGGAGAAGGTCGTCACTCAGGTGGTCGAGGTCACACCCGTGGCGGGCCGCTGCGCGCCCACCAGCTTTGACGAACTGGGCGACAACCCCATCAAGATCGGCGTGCCCATTCCGCTCTCCGCGCCCGGTTCGGTGACCGGTGGCCGCGCCATGCAGACGGCGGTGAACATCGCCGTGAAGGAAGTCAACGACGCGGGCGGCGTGTTGGGCAAATATCCGGTTGACGTGGTCTTCTACGACACCTCCGGCCTGCCCGAGCGCGGCACGGCGGGCATGGAGTACCTGATCACCAGTGAGTGTGTGGCCGCCGTGATCGGCGAGTACCACTCGGCCGCCGGCCTGACCGAGAAGGAGGTGGCCAACAAGTACCACGTGCCGGTCATCTTCGCCGAGACCTGGAACGACCAGATCACCGCCAGCCAGTACCCTGAAGTCTTCCGCATCGCGCCGGCTTCCTCCATGGTCGCCCAGGCGGACGCCAAGTACCTGAACGACGTGGGCGTTTCCTTCGTGGCCATCGTGGCCGAGAACACCGACTACGGCATCCCCGCTTCAGAGCAGACCAAGGAGCGCCTGGCCGAGCTGGGCATTGACTCCGAGATCTACTTGGCCGAGCAGGGCGCCCAGGAGTTCGGCGCGCTGATCGCCAAGATCGAGGAAGACATGAGGGGCAAGGAGGGCCTCAAGGCCGTGCTGGTGCTGATTACCGGCGAGACCTCCTACAACTTCGAGCAGCAGGCGGCCGAACAGGGCCTGATGCCCCGCGAGGACGTGGTGGGCATTGCCAACCAGGTGGCCTACAACGCGGACGAGTTCTGGCAGAACGTGCCCGACGGCAACTACTACGCCTTCCGCCGCGTGGGCGTGGTGCCCGCTCTGACCAAGGACAACCCCGTGGCCACCAAGTTCGTGGAAGCTTACAAGAACGAGCTGGGCCGCTTCCCCGAGTCCTACGCCTTCGAGGCCTACGACGCCTTCATGCTGATGATCAAGGCCATCGAGAAGGCCAACAGCCTGGACCCCGACGCCATCATCGCGGCCCTGGAGTCCTTCGACAGCCGCGAGAACGGCGTCCAACTGGCTCAGGGCGTCTACTACTTCCCCTACGGCACCAAGAACCCGGTGCCCGACAATGAGCCCGAGTGGATGTGGCACCAGTGGCCGGACCCGGCGGTGCTCTTCTTGCAATACTGGAAGGAAGGCCAGAGCGCCGAGGAAGCCTGCGTGGTCTGGCCGAAGCAGTACCAGACCTGCGGCGACGTCTACTGGATCCAGCCCGGCACAGAGCCGCCGGTAACGCCGTAAAGAAGTGGCCCAGGGGCACAGGGGCGCAGCGCCCCTGTGCCCCCACGCTCGACAGGAGGAACGCATGATTGCTCCGAGTTTGTTGCACGCTTCTCTTTCTGGGGCCAGCCCCCCGCTGGCCGTTTCGAGCGAATTCATCCTGCGCTTGATCATTGACGGCCTGATGATTGGCATCATCTACGCCCTCATGGCGATTGGGCTGACGCTGATCTTCTCCGTGCTCAACATCGTCAGCTTTGCCCACGGCGAGTTCTACATGATTGGCGGCTACACCGTCTACTTCTTCCTGCAGAAGTTCGCCAGCCTGCCCTCGGTGCTCTCCATCGTGGCGGCCGCCCTGGTCACCTTCACCATCGGCTTCATCTTCGAGCGCCTCTTCCTCCAGCCCATGGCGCGCGGCGAGGTGGAGCGCCCCAGCGAGTACGCCATCCTGGTGACCTTCGGCCTGGCCTTCTTCCTCCAGTTCCTCATGCTGGGCCTGGTGGGTCCTTTCCCCAAAAAGGCCAAGCGGCTCTTCAACCTGCCGGAGGTGGAGGGAGAACTCATCCGCACCACCAAAGCCACGTTGTTCATGGGTGACATTGCCATCAGCGCCGGCCGCATCTTCGCCGCCCTGATTGCTCTGGTAGCCTTAGTCGGGCTCTTGTGGTTCATGTACCGCACGTGGACGGGGCGGGCGCTGCAGGCCGTCAGCCAGGACCGCAACGCGGCCGCGGTGGTGGGTATCAACCCGCTCAACATGAACACGCTGGCCTTCAGCATGGGCGCCATGCTGGCCGGCCTGGCCGGCGCGGTGCTGGTGACGGTCTACTCCTGGGTCCCCTGGGTGGGCGTGCCCGCCTCCGGCAAGTCCTTCGTCATCATCGTGCTGGGCGGCATGGGCTCCATCCCCGGCTCGCTGCTGGGCGGGCTGATCATCGGCGTGGTGGAGTCGCTGGGCACCGGCCTCTTCCCCGACCCAGCGCGCGCCC
>WFWG01000264.1 GCA_015491235.1 Ardenticatenaceae bacterium | reverse complement strand
GGGCGTGACCTCCACCGGCACGCTGGCCGTGCCCACCGGGTTGCCGTCCTGGAAGAAGTCGAAGTTGACCCGCGTGGGGCCGACGTCCTGGGGGCGCAGGTCGAAGACCAGGGGCGGGCTGTCGGCCTCGGGGCGGACCACCGTCTCCTGCTCGGCCTCGTTCAGCACGGCGAAGGCGGGGGCGTCCACCCGCACCCGCACCGGCAGGTCCGCCCGCAACGCCAGTTCCTCAACGGCAGCGCTGTGGGCCGGGGGCTGCACGGTGAGGCGCACGACGACGGACACCCGCGGCGTCTCCACCCACACCCGCCGGGGGCAGGCGATGTCCGTGTAGCGGGTCACCGGCTCGCGCTCCGGTACTTTAACCAGTACATTCTGATCCCCTATTGCAATCACGCTGCCCTTCACGTCCCCCCTGATGAGCAAATTCCTCGCGCCTACGACCGACTGCTCATCGGTTTCGGGTTCCTCCTCCCGCAGGCGTTCGATTCCTTGCACGATGGCTTGGGCGACTTGTTCGGCCAGGTCTTCTATTGCCGCCTTGGGATCCTCGGCCAGCGCGGCGGGCAGCAGGGGGCGGGGCACCACCGGCATCCCTTCCACCCACTCGTCGCGCCAGGCGTCGCCCAGGGCCTCGCGCAGGTGGGCCAGCAGGCCGGCGGCGTGTTCGCGGTCCTGCTCGGCGCTGGTCTGTTGCGCGGGGAAGAAGATGAGCCGTGGCTCGGTGTCGGGGCGGTAGATGAGCAGGGGCGCATCGGCCTCGCCGGCGGGCTGGCCGCAGTGGGGGCACACCACACGGTGCAGGGTGCCGTCGCGGGCGCGCGCCAGCAGGTCGGGGCGCTCGCTCGCGTCCACGACGAGCCAGATGTCGGCCCCGAAGGCGCGGGAGCAGTGGGGACAGGTGACGGTGGCCGTCTGGGAGAGGGAGTGTGGCATGAGGGTCCTCCTGACTTCGGTTACGCCGTTCGACAAAACCGGTTGGTGGGGGGCGAGGCGCCGCCCCGCCCCTACCCGTGGGTTACACCGTTCGACAAAACCGGTGGGTGGGCGAAGCGACGTGTCACCCGACGTAAGGTTATGTCTCAAAACCCGCTACCTCCTTATGCCGAGAAGGAGCCTCTTTCTGCTTCCGTTTGCGAGAAGGCTTGATGTACGTCACCCTTAGCATGCGGATCGCCTGCGCATCGAACTGTTGGGGAACGATTTTGCGGATCTCGGTCCCTTCTCGATCCCGAACGACCCACACCCGCTCGTCTCGATCCCACTTCACCCAAACCGCCTTCCCCGCATGTTGCCGTCCCACGCTGTAGGGCCGGTTATACAACGTAATCTGCCCAGTTTTCCCTACCCATCGTTGGAGGGCCCCCCAACTCGCCAAATGGCGATCGACTTCCTCTAAACTCCAATGCTCCTCTTCCTGCTCGCGCCGATATGTCCGAGGATTGCTCCTCAACGCGGGATATCGCTCCATTCGGGTCTTCCCATCCGCTCCTCTAAACCCTTCCCGTTGCATCTGCACAGCCCAGGCGAGCCGTTCCACCCCCTCTTCAAAACTTTCCCATCGCTCCGGTTCGGCCCATTGCTGCAACACGCCCTGACTGCGTTCCACCACGCCATTGCGCTGAGGCTTGCGCGGTGGAATCCACGTCACCTCGATCCCCAACCCCCACCACCACAAGACCAGGGCGCTTGGAAGGTCGTGTCCATTGTTCCCCCAAGGTCTCCCATTATCCACTTGAATTCGCCCAGGTAAACCCCAGATTTCAAACACCTCCCGAAAGAACTCTTGGGTCTTCTCTACCGGAATCTGGCTGACTTTTCGACAGGGGGAAAAGACGACTCGCCAGTACCGCCCCACTCTTTTCATCCGTGACTGTAATCCAGGTTCCCTGGTGGACTTCAACAGCATCCACTTGCCAGGCGTCATGGACCTCTTGGGCTCGAGGCCGTGACGGACTATGCGCCCGTTTTGGCCGACACGACATCCCCTCTCGCTCCCACCACCGCTGGAGGGTCCGTTCGCTGGGCACCTCTTCTTTAGGCCATTGCTCTAACAAAAGACTTCGGATCAGCCCGGCCCCCCAACGTGGATGTTCCTGCTTCAACTGTATGGCTTTTTGATACACCTCCGTGGCAAACTTGCGTTCCCGAGGCCCACTGCGATACCGGTTTTGAAGCCCTTTTTCTCCTTCGTCCCGGAAACGCCGCCAAATCTGCCGGACTGTCCAATAGCTGAGATCGAGGGCCTCGGCAATTTCCGAAAGGCTTTCACCGGCTTGCTTACGACGGATGATTTCTCGTCGGCGTTCGTAAGGAATGGGGCGAGGCATAGGTAAACCCTCCGTGCTGGTTGAACCGTACCACGCTACGGAGGTATAATATCACGGCGCTCTCAAAGGGTACAACCCTACGTCGGCCAACACGCTGCTGCGCCCCTGCTGGGCAAAACTTCTGCCCAAGGTAACCGCGCAACTCCTGTTCCTGATCACCCTCTATTGCCCACTGGGCATGGCCGGGATTTCGGCGTCGGGCACGAAGCCTTCGGCCAGCCAGTTCATGCAGATGGTACAGGGCTCGCGGTCCAGGTTGTTGGCCTTAATCGTGGCCTCGTCCAGCCCCTCCAGGTCAGACTGGGTGAGTGTGACGCCCTCGGGCACCACGATGTTGCCCTTGTTGTCCTTGATGGGGCCGGTGAAGATGTCGAAGCGGGTGAACTCACCCTTGAGCATCTTGTCGAGCAACTCCTCAACCTGCGGAATGACTTCCTGCGGCACGCCTGGCAGGGGCTCCTCGCCTTCCATGAAGCCGTAGAGACCCACGATGCCGCTGTCGGCGTCCAGGTAGTAGTCGTCGGGCTTCCAGGTGCCGGCCATCATTTCCTCCACGAACTTGGCGTAGACCGGCCCCCAGTTCCAGTAGGGCACGGTGAGACAGTGTTCGGGGTCCACCTCGCAGGCGTTGCGGCTGTCGTAGGCGATGCCCCACAGGTCGCGCTCGCCGGCCGCCTGCACCGGCCCGGGCGTGTCGGCGCCCGTGATGACGACGGTCGCGCCGGCGTCCAGCATGGACTCGGCCGCCTGGCGCTCCTTGTCGGGGTCGAACCAGGTGAAGATCCAGCGCACGTCCAGCACGCACTCGGGGCAAGTCTGGCGCATACCAAGCGCGATGGCGTTGCCCAAGCGGATGACTTCAGCAATCGGCCAGGGCGCGATGTAGCCCACCCGGTTGGAGCCGTCCTGCTTGGCCCGCTCACCGGCAATCATGCCGGCCAGGTACTTCATGTCCTCCATCGCGCCAAAGAGGTTGGCGAAGTTGGTGTCGTTCCTCTTGAAGCCGGAAACGTGTACAAAGTAAACATCGGGGAACTCCTCGGCCACGGTGGCCGTGGGGTCCATGTATCCGAAGGACGTAGTGAAAATGGCGTTGAAGCCCTTGCGGGCCAGGCTGCGGATGACGCGCTCGGCGTCGGCGCCTTCGGGCACACTCTCCAGGTAGGCGGTGTGGACCTTGTCGCCCAGTTTTTCCTCGATGTAGAGGCGCCCTTCGTTGTGGGCGTAGGTCCAGCCGCCGTCACCGATGGGGCCCACGTAGACGAAGGCCACGTTGAACTTGCCCGGTTCGGGCTCGGGAATCTGAATGCCGCCTGTTTCCTCCGGCGGCTCCGTGGGTTCAGGGGGCTTGGTGGGTTCGGGCGCCTTGGTGGGCTGCTCGGCAGGGGCCGTTGTAGCCGTTGGCTGTGGAGCGCCGCCACCGGCACAGGAGACCGCCAAGAAGACGAACAACGCCAAAGACAGGACTGCGACAACCGTTCTCCACCGCATGAGCTCTCCTCCTTTGCATGTACAGTGAGACGGGGTTTCCCCCGGCCTCGCGTTCAGGGGCAGCGAGGCACGCCCGACACACTCCGACCTTCGCCGTACTGGAGCAACAGTGATGACGTCACTGCTTTTACCAAACATGGGCCACTTTGTCAAACGTTTTCATGCCCCGGCCACCAGAGCGCGCGCCAGCCGGTTGTGCTCCGCCACGACTTTGCCCAGGTCCCACCCCAGGAGTTCCCCGTGGTCCACCAGCAGGCGGCCGTTGACCATCACGAAGTCGGCCTTGCGGGGGTAGCAGAAAACCAGGGCGGCCACCGGGTCGTGGGGCGCGGCGCCGGCGTAGTCCAGGTGGTCGAGCCGAACGCCCACGATGTCGGCTGCCTTGCCAACGGCCAGCACGCCGATGTCGTGGCGCTGCAAGACGGCCGCGCCCCCGCGCGTGGCCATCTCGAGGGCTTCTCGCGCCGTGAGGGCCGCCGGGTCGCCACATACGCGCTGGAGGAGCATGGCCTGGCGGGCCTCGGCCAGCAAGTGGCCCGCGTCGTTGGAGGCCGAGCCGTCCACGCCCAGGCCCACGCGCACGCCGGCGTCGAGCATCTGGCGCACGGGGGCGATGCCGCTGGCCAGGCGCATGTTGCTGGACGGACAGTGGGCCACACCGGTTCCCGTGCGGCTGAGAAGTTGGACTTCCTCGCCGTTCACGTGCACCGCGTGGGCCCACCACACATCCTCGCCCACCCATCCCAGATCTTCGGCGTACTTGGCCGGCCGACAGCCGAACCGCTCCAGGCAGTAGTGTTCTTCGTCGGGCGTCTCGGCCAAGTGGGTGTGAGCCAGCACGCCGTAGCTGCGTGCCAGGGCAATGCTCTCGCGCATGAGGTCAGGGGTCACGCTGAAAGGCGAGCAGGGCGCCACGCCCACTTGACACATGGAGAAGGGTTCGGGATCGTGGAAGTGCTCGATGGCCCGCTGCATCTCGCGCAGAATGGCCTCCTCGTCTTCCACCACGCTGTCGGGGGGCAGGCCGCCCTGGCTCTCGCCCAGGCTCATGCCGCCGCGGGTGGGGTGAAAGCGCACGCCCATCTCCTGAGCAGCCTGAATTTCGTCGTCAATGCGGCAGTCGTTTGGGTAGATGTAGAGATGGTCGGCCACCGTGGTACACCCGCTCAACAGGAGCTCGGCCAGGCCCACCAGCGCGCTCACGTAAATGGCCTCGCTCGTTAAGTTGGCCCAAATGGGGTAGAGGGTTTTAAGCCAGTCAAACAGGGAGGCGTTTTGGGCGGCTGGCACGGCCCGCGTGAGGGTCTGGTACAGGTGATGGTGGCAGTTCACCAGGCCCGGAAAGAGAATCATGTCGCGCGCGTTGTAGAGATGATCAACACGGTCAACGTAGCGGGGCATCAACTCGTCCGTGGGGCCGATGTCGGCGATGCTGTGGCCCCGAACCAGAATGGCCCCATCTTCTAGTTCGCGGCGCTCGTCGTCCATGGTCACGATGAATGCCGCGTTGTGAATCAACCACGTTGACATGCTCGCCTCCTCGGTGTTCGGCGGGCGCTCCAGCCCTGGCCTTTCCGTTATACCAATTGCGTTTGATAACGTCGCCTGCTCACAGAAGTGGTGCGGCGCCGCCATCCCGCCCACCCAAAAGGGTGTAGGGGCGCAGCCAACGCTGCGCCCCAGGGGG
>WFWG01000263.1 GCA_015491235.1 Ardenticatenaceae bacterium | reverse complement strand
CCCCCTGGGGCGGGATGGCGGCGCCGCACCCCTTCTGTGAGCAGGCGACGTTACCAAACGCAATTGGCATAAGGAAAAATGGGAGAGGCCAGCAATGGACGCTGAGAACACAACACCTCTTCTCGTCGCCTCCTCCAACGCGGCCATCGGCTTCGAAGAGGGGATGTCCCTGTTGCGCGATGGTGCCCCAGCGCTCGATGCCGTCGTTGCCGTCGTGCGCCGTGTGGAAGACAACCCCGAGGACCACACGGTGGGCTACGGTGGACTGCCCAACCTGCGCGGGGAGGTGGAACTGGACGCCATGGTGATGGACGGTCGCACGCTGAAGGCTGGCGCCGTGGCCGCGCTGAAGGGCTTCCGCAATCCCGTGCTCGTTGCTCGCCGGGTGATGGAAGTGCTCCCTCACGTGCTGCTCGCTGGCGAGGGCGCGGCCACCTTTGCCCGCGAGATGGGCTTCTCGGAAAGTGAATTGCTTACCGAAGAAGCGCGCACCATCTGGAAGCAACGCCTGGAAGCCAGCCTGGCCGGCTCGGACGAGGTGCCGCCGGAGATCGCTAGCTATTACCGGCACATGGCCCGCTTCGTGCGCGAGATGACCCAGGACCCGGAAGCGGCTGCCAGCGAGCACGAAACCGATGCGATGGACACGGTAGTCGTCCTCGCCCGTGACCGTGCGGGGAACTTGGCCGTTGCCACCAGCACCAGCGGGTGGGCCTGGAAATATCCCGGGCGGGTGGGCGATTCCCCCATTCCCGGCGCGGGCGGATATGCCGACAATCGCTATGGAGCGGCTGCCTGCACCGGCCGCGGCGAAATGGCGATGCGGGCCGCCACAGCCCGCTCGGTCGTGCTTTACATGAAGATGGGCCTGCCCCTTTGGAATGCCGCCCGGGAGGCCACACTGGACCTGTACGCCCTCGAAGACGAATTCGCCAACGTCCTGACGATTTACGCCACCGATGCCCACGGCAACCACGTGGGCTTTAGCAATCGTGAGGGACGAACGTACATCTTTCAGACCGGCGACATGGAAGCGCCAGACGAACGACCGTGTGCCTTCGTGAGGCCGGACGGCAGCACAGAAGTACGACCAGCATCAGGGAGAACGTGAGAATATGGTCCAAACGTCCCCTTTCCGGGTGCTCATCGCCAGCTCTAACCGCTTTCTGGCTGAGGACATGTATCAGGTTCTGACGTCAGAAGGTTACGACGTCTTCCTCGCCGATACCTCCGAGGAAGCGGAAAACCTGGCTCTTCGCTTGCGGCCTGACCTGATCATCATTGACGTTCAAATCCCACCCAGCGGCTACGAGTTGTGTCGCCAATTGCGGACAAACACTGCCCTTTCGCACATTCCCGTCCTCATGCTGATTGACTCTCGGGACATTAGCGCTCGCGTGGCCGTTCTTGAAGCAGGCGGGGACGACTACCTCGTGAAACCCTTCCCTTCTGACGAACTCCTCTATCGCAGTAGGAGCCTGCTGGTGCGCTACCGTTCTGGTCCTACGCGCCAGCCCATTACCACATCAAACCAGGGCCGCGTGATGGTCTTCTTCGGCTCCAAAGGAGGAGTGGGAACCACGACTATTGCCGTGAACTTTGCCATTGCCATTCATCAGGTAACGCGAAAGCCGGTGCTCCTGCTGGACGCTGACCTTCATCTCGGCGACGTGAGCGTTCAACTCGACTTGAGTGCACCACCCGACATCACACACTTGCTGCGCCTTGACGAACTTACCCCGTTGCACCTCCAGGAGGCCATCCAGCACCACATGTCGGGAATTCATGTGCTGCTTGCCCCGCCTGACTTCCAGGAGGCACGGGCCATAACGCCTGACCAACTCACGACTCTCATCAACTTTCTCAGTACGGTATATGACTACATCATCGTGGACAGCCGCGCCTGTTTCGACGACCGCAATCTGGCCCTGTTGTCGCGTGCTGACGAGATTTTCCTGACCCTAACGCCCGAGGTGAGCCCCATTCGCAACACCAGCGCTTTTCTGCGCCTGGCCGAACAAATAGGCATCCCACTGAACGCTGTCCACCTGGTGTTAAACCGAGCCAATTCCAACCGCAGCATCGGCCTGCGGGCGGTTGAACGTCACCTGAACACGCGAGTGGAGTTCTGGCTGGTGAGCAGCGGTCAAGTAATCGTCCGGAGCCTGACGCAAGGCGTGCCGATGATTATCAGTCAGCCCTCCCATCCCTTCTCGGAACAGATTGTTCAGATGGCCCGTACCATTACTGCCCCCCCTGCCTCATCGGGCTCAGGGGCCAGATAAGCAGCACCAGGCCGCATTTACACGTGGGAAGAAATACCGCCGCAAGGAAAGCGCACAATCAGCAATCAATCGAGGAGGCCATATGCGACGGGTTGTCCGCATCCTAACCATTTTCGCTGGCGTGGTTGTGTTCCTCGTGCTCATTGGGGGCCTGTTTCTCTGGCAGACTGTGCGCCGTCCCTGGCCGGAAACCGAGGGGACACTCAGCGTGCCGGGCTTGCAAGCCCCCGTCGAAATCGTTCGCGACGAGTACGGCGTGCCCCACATCTACGCCCAGAACGAGCGGGACCTCTTCTTCGCCCAAGGGTACGTCCACGCCCAGGACCGACTCTGGCAAATGGACTTCCAGCGGCGGGTGGGATTGGGGCGCCTGAGTGAAATCCTGGGTGAGGCGGCGCTCGAAACGGACATGTTCCTGCGCACGATTGGCACCAACCGCAGCGCCGCCCAGGACCTTCAGGCCCTCACCCCTGAAACGCGCCAGATGCTCCAGGCGTACGCCGACGGTGTCAACGCCTACATCGAGACCCACCGCGACCGGCTGCCGCTGGAGTACACCATCTTGCGCGCCGAGCCGGAGCCGTGGGAGCCGCTCCACACCCTGGCCTGGGGCAAAATGATGCAGTGGACCCTAAACGACAGTTGGAGCGACGACTTGCTGCGGGCCAAGCTCGTCGAGGCGCTGGGCGAGGAAAAGGCCCTTCAGTTGAACCCCGGGTATCTCCCGGACGCGCCCGTCATTCTGCCAGACGTGACCTACGCTTCTCTCGGAACGCCCAACGTAGAGCGCGTGCGCCAGGCCCTGGACGTGGCCAACCTGCCCCTGGGCGGCGCCAGCTTGGGCTTGGGAAGCAACAATTGGGTGGTGGGGCCCGACCGCACGGCCACTGGCCGCCCCATGCTGGCCAATGACCCTCACCTTTCATACGGCATTCCGGCCATTTGGTACCTGATGGGCCTGCACGCGCCCGGTTATGAGGTGGTGGGCGCTTCGCTGCCCGGCGCGCCCGGCATCATCATCGGCCACAACGGGCGCATTGCTTGGGGCGTCACCAACCTGGCCGCCGACGTGCAGGACCTTTACATCGAGCGACTGAACCCCCAGAACCCCAACGAGTACGAGGTCAACGGCCAATATGTGCCCTTCGAGGTGGTGCGTGAGGAAATTTATGTCAAGGGAAGGACCGAGCCGGTGGTGCTCGACGTGAAGGTCAGCCGTCACGGGCCCATCATCAATGACGTGGTGGAGGGGCTTGAACAGCCTGTGGCCCTGAAGTGGCTGGCGGCCTCCCGCCCCAGCACACTGGTAAACGCCATCTACCCCCTGAACAAGGCCCGCAATTGGGAGGAGTTCACCGCCGCCCTGCGCTGGTGGGACGCCCCCATGCAGAACTTCGTCTACGCCGACGTGGACGGCAACATCGGCTACTACGGCGCGGGAACTGTGCCCATCCGGGCCAACGGCCAGGGGCTGGTGCCCGTGCCCGGCTGGACGGACGAATACGAGTGGGTGGACACCATTCCCTTCGAGGAACTGCCCCAAGCTTTCAACCCGCCGGGCAGCCTGGTCGTCACGGCCAACAACAAGCCCGTCTCTGACGACTACCCCTACTACCTGGGACACGACTGGGCAGCCCCCAACCGCGCCCGGCGCATTCTGGCCCACCTGGCGGACCGCGACCAGCTCACCCTGGAGGACATGGCCGCCGCCCAGGCCGACGACGTCTCCATCCTCGGGCAGAAGCTCACCCCCCTGTTGCTGAACGTGCAGAGCGACAACATCATCACCCAGCGCGCCCAGGCCGAGCTGGCCAAGTGGGACAACCGCCTGGCACCCGACTCCGTTGGCGCGGGCATCTTCGAGGTGACCTACTGGTTCCTGGTTCAAGAGATTGTGGGCGACGAGCTGGGCGAGGAGCTAACAAAGGAGTACCTGGGCGCCCAATCCCAGCATGTGATGCTCGTGGAACGCTTGCTGGACGACCCCGACAACCCGTGGTGGGATGACACCACCACACCTCAGCAGGAGACCCGCGATGAGATCATCGCCCGCGCCCTCGAGAAGGCGGTGGAGTGGTGGGGGCGCAACTACGGCGACCTGGTGGACAAGGATTGGAAGTGGGGGCGCATTCACACCACCACGTTCCGCCACAACGTATTCGGCAAGGTGAGCCCGCTGGACCGCTTCTTCAACGTGAAGGCCGGACCGACGGCCGGCGACGCCCAGACGCCCCAGGCCAACGGATTTTCCTTCAAAGACCCCTTTGACGTGCGCGCCGGCCCCAGCTACCGCCAGATCATAGACGTGGGAAACTGGGACGCCAGCCAAATGGTCATCACGGTGGGTCAGAGTGGTCACGCCTTTCACCCCAACTTTGCCAACCTAGTGCCCTTCTGGCGTGACGTGCGCTACATCCCCATGCGCTGGAGCCGGGAAGCCGTCGAAGGGGCACCAAACAAGAACGTGCTGCGCCTGGAACCTTGAATGATCTCTTTCGGCAGGAGAGAGGGAACTTCCCGCCAACATGAACGTGTGTGGCGCCGCCGTACGAAAAAGAGAAATTGTGGCGTGCCGGGGCGGCTAAGCCGCCCCGGCACGCCACAATTTCTTTCCCCTTTTGGGT
>WFWG01000262.1 GCA_015491235.1 Ardenticatenaceae bacterium | reverse complement strand
TCCACCCCCTGCACCCCCGGAATACGGCCGGACAAAACCTTTTGCCCAAGACCACCGCGTAACTCCTGTTGTGGGCAGTGTACCGGCTTTTCCCCTTCCTGGCAAGCCGAGCCAGTTTATTTGTCTTCAATCGCAAACTTGCGTATCATGTGGGTTAACCTCCTGGCCGTGTGGAGGGACACTCGTCCGAACTTCCTTTCGGTCTTTGCTCGCCCGCCTTCCATTGGAAAGCAGAGGTGAAACCATGACCACGCAAACACAGAGTCCGGGCGCTCCTCCTGTGCGCGTGGGAGCACTTTTTGCCCTTTCGGGGGCCGCCTCGTCCTACGGTATCTCGGCCCAAAAGGGGGCGGAATTGGCCAAGGAAGAGATCAACGCGGCCGGTGGCATCCTGGGAAGACGGGTCGAGCTTATAATAGAAGACGAACGTTCTCCACAAGAGGCAGTAACCACTGTGCGGCGCCTGGTTGCCGAGGAGAAGGTTGACTTCCTGCTGGGAATTGACTCCAGCGCCGTGGCCGAGGCCATCGTGCCGATTCTTCCCGAGGTGCAGCGAGTCCTCATGGTTACCCACGCGGCCACAGTCCGAATCATCGGCGACCTGTTCAACCCCTACGTGTTTCGGTGCAGTCTGGCCGGCCACCAAAACGCGCGCGCCGGTGCGCTGGTCGCTCCCATTTACTACCGTCGCTGGGCGACCATTGGGCCGGACTACTCCTTTGGCCACCTCTCCTGGCAATACTTCTCCCAATACCTGCGAGCGGTGCGAACCGACGCGGACGTTGTGCCCCGCGGGTGCTTCCACCCTCCAGGCGCCAAGGACCTGCGCCCCTGGATTCGCGAGGCCATACGTGCCGTCCCGGATGCGGTTTGGATCTCCTCCTGGGGAGGAGACCTGGTGCGCCTGATTCGCCAGGCGAAGAAACTCAAGCTGTTCGACCAATGTGCCGTCTTCATGGAACTGGGGGGCGCACTGGAAGTATTGGAAGCCTTGGGGGATGAGATGCCCACCGGCGTGTGGGTGGGCACGCGCTATTGGTTCCTGTGGAGCGACAACGAGCCTAACCGTCGCTTCGTGAAAGCGTTTCACCAGCGCTACGGCCACTACCCCAGCTACAACGCCCAGAACGCTTACGTTGGCATGCGCCTGCTGGCCCTGGCCGCCGAACGGGCTGGCACGCTGGACACCAAGGCCATCATTGGAGCCCTCGAAGGCATCCGGTGGGAGGCTCCTATGGGGTCACTGTACCTGCGGCCGGAAGACCATCAGGGAATCGCCAACGCTGTTTGGGGACAAACTCGTCCCAGTTCGGACTACCCGTTTCACATTCTCGATCCCATGTGGGTCTTCGAGGGGGCGAGAATTACGCCGCCACCGGAGACGCAGAAAAGGGGGAAAACCAATGAGTGAAACGTTTGTTTTCGGCGAAGCCAAGCTCTACATTGGCGGGGAATGGGTGGAAGGTGGGACCCCGTTGGAAGTGCGCAACAAGTACACCGGTGAGGTCATCGGGTCTGTCCCACAAGCCCGCCAAGAGGACGTGGACGCGGCCATTGCCGCGGCACGGGAGGCTGCCCCGGTGATAGCCGACATGCCCGCTTACCGGCGGGGGCAAATTCTGGCCCGCGTGGCTCAACGCATTCAGGAGCGGCGTGAGGAGTTCGCCCGCACCATCGCGGCCGAGGCGGGCAAAGCGCTCAAGTACGCCCGCGCCGAGGTGGACCGAGCCATCAGCACCTTCACGATTGCTTCGGAGGAGGCCAAGCGCATCCACGGGGAAACCATCGCTCTGGACGCGGTGCCCGCCGGGGAGGGCTACTTCGGCTTCTACGTGCGGCGGCCCGTCGGCGTGGTGGCCGCCATTGCTCCCTTCAATTTTCCCTTGAACCTGGTGGCCCACAAGGTGGCCCCGGCCATTGCGGCTGGCAACCCAGTGGTGTTGAAGCCGGCCAGCAGCACCCCGCTGACGTCGGTACTGCTCTGCCAGGTGCTGGAGGAAGCCGGCCTCCCCAGGGGGGCGATCAACCTGGTGGTGGGCCCCGGCCAGACGGTGGGCGAGTGGCTGGTCTCCGACCCCCGCGTGGCCAAAGTCACCTTTACCGGCAGCCCCGAGGTGGGGGAGCGCATTACCCGGCTGGCGGGCATCAAGAAAGTGACCCTGGAGCTGGGCAACACGTCGCCCGTCATCGTGGCCCCGGATGCTGACCTGGACTTGGTGGCCCGCCGCTGTGCCGTGGGGGCCTACTACAACTCCGGCCAGGTGTGCATTTCGGTGCAGCGCATTTACGCCGAATCGCCCGTTTACGAGCCATTCACCGAGAAGTTCGTGCGCGCCAGCGAGCAGATGGTCGTGGGTGACCCCCTGGACGAGCGCGTGGACGTGGGACCGATGATTGACGAGCGCGAAGCCCGGCGCATCGAGCAGTGGGTCCACGAAGCCACAGAGGAGGGCGCCCGCGTGCTCACCGGGGGGCGCCGCCAGGGACCGGTCTACTGGCCCACGGTGTTGACGGACGTCAGGCCGAACATGAAAGTCGTGGCGCGGGAAGCCTTTGCGCCCGTAGCATCGGTGATCCCCTACGACGACTTCGAGGAAGCCCTCCATCAGGCCAACGACACGCCATACGGCCTCCAGGTGGCCGTTTTCACCAACGACGTCAACCGTATTCTCAAGGCCATCAAGGTGCTGGACTTCGGCGGAATTATTGTCAATGAGTCCCCGGCCTATCGGGCCGACCACATGCCCTACGGGGGGAACCGGCGCAGCGGGATTGGCCGGGAAGGTCTGCGGTACGCCATCGAGGAGATGACCAACATCCAGATGGTGGTCATTCGACAGGGATAACGCTCGACCACCGCGAACGAAACGAAAAGGGGCTACTGTTCGCCGAGCACCGCCAGAAACGCCTCCACAACGCGCGGGTCGAAGTGCGTTCCGGCACAGCGGCGCAACTCGGCCACCGCTTCCTCGTGGGGACGGGCCGGCTTGTAAGGGCGCTCGTCAACGATAGCGCTGTAGGCGTCTACTACGGCCAGAATGCGAGCACCGAGGGGAATCTCCTCACCTTTTAACCCGTCGGGGTAACCACTGCCGTCGTAACGCTCGTGGTGGTGTCGGATAATGGGGACCACCCGGGCCAACTTCTTCACCGGTGCGACGATCTCGGCACCAATGTCAGGGTGACGTTTGACGACTTCCCATTCCTCATCGGTCAACTTGCCCGGCTTGCGCAAAATGCTGTCGGGCACGCCGATTTTGCCGATGTCGTGCAAGTAGGCCCCCCAACGAATGGCCTCGACCTCCTCTTCATCACAGCCAAGCTGTCGGGCTGTGGCCACCGCCCACTCGGCCAAACGCTGGCTGTGGTCGCCAGTGTACGTGTCACGGGCGTCCATAGCCCTGGAGAGGGCCAGCACGGTCTGCACGTACGCATCTTCCAGTTGCTGGTGGAGCTGGGCCCGGTGAATGGCACTGGCCGCCTGATCGGCTACGGTGTTGGTGAGGCGCACTTTATCGGCGTCGAAGGGCTCACGGTCGGAGCGGCGCGCTTCCCCCAGAACCAGGACGCCGATGGATTTGCCACTTACGTGCAGGGGAGCCAGGCACAGACTGTGAGCTACGTCCAAAAACAGCCCCCGATAGGCTTCTTCCTCTGGGTCCACGTCCTTCCGCTGCAAAACGAGCGGCTCGCTTCGGCTCAAAGCTTGCTGGTAGTACGGCCAGACGGCTTCGGGTTCCGGCCGACCCACACCCAGGTCGCGCGCCAACGGGCGCACGGCGTGGGCGGCCCGACAAACGAAGGTGCCACTCTCCTCCAGGAGGACCACCCGGCAGAAGGTGACGTGTACACTTCCCACCGTCTGGCGGGCGATGATCCGAAGGACTTCCTCCAGTTCGTCGTTGGCAACCAGTTGAGCGCTCAACTGGTAGAGGTCGGACAGTTCCTGGCGGCGGGCGCGCTCCGAGGCCAACAGCCGGCGCTCCCAGGTAACGTCCCGCAAGACCAACACGTGTCCCCCCTTCGTGGGGCCGACTTCCACACGGCGAGCACTGACTTCAAAAATGCGTTGTGGTTCCTTTGGCGTTTTGATCTCCACAGGCCGCTTCACGGCCTGTTGCAGAACCTCCTCGATTCTCAATTTCCCCAGGGCAAGGAGGAGGGCCCCCACCGTACACTCTTCGGCAAAGAAAGACAGATGGGTTTTGCCGAGGGGATTCGTGAACAAGATGCGATGGGAGGCGTCCAGCAGGACGACGCCAACGGGCAGGCGTTCCACGAGATTTTCCAGGCGGCGCTGCTCCTCTGCCAGCAGAGCGCGCAAACGCTGGATGGAGAGGCTTGTCTGGTATGCCACCGTGTAGAGCATACGTATCTGCGCCTCGTCGAAAGCGTCCTTGGCCTCGGCCCCGACCAGCAACATGCCCACGACCTCGCGCTCCTTGCCCACGATGAGGGGGACCATGAACTCGGAACCCAAGCGCTCAACGGGAGCGGCCGCCGCCTTTGTCTCGGAAACACGTTGGATGTGGACCGTCGCGAGGTCGGGCATTCCGGCTCCCAGCGAGGCGAATCCTTCCAACAGGCGATTTTTTACTCGCCTCTCCACCTCCGGCTTCAGGGGACGCTGTGGGTAGATGATCAGTTCGCGCAAGCCGTCTGTGATGAGCAGGGTGGCCGCCACGTCGTAATCCACCACACGGTAAAGGTGCTCGACGATGAGGCGGAGGAGTTCGTCGTAGTTGAGGGTATATCCAATCTGTTGGGCCAATTCGTAAAGAACCTGAAGTTCAAAGGTGCGCTGGCGCACCCGTTCCTCCAGTTCGGCGTTCAGCCGCTTCAGTTCGTGCTCGTAGTACCAGGCTTCAACCGCGGCGGAGAGGGTGGGTTGCAAGCTCTCCACGAAGCGCCGCTGCTCTTCACTCAGCGCGTTCACCCGGCTGCTGGACATGACCACCACGACTTGATGGCCCTTACGACTTGTCAGGGGCAAGAACAGGGCACTGCGAATGCCTTGTGAGGAGAGCACCTTCCACGTGGCCCCCCTTCGTCGCCTGAGGTCGGCCAGGTACAACGTGTGACGGGAGCGAAGCACCTCGGCGTAGGCCCCCTGTAGTACCTTCGCCTCTTTCCCTTGGGCGGCAATCATGCCGCGGAACATTTCGCCCGCAATCTGTTTCACCGCCTTTTCCCATCCCGGCCGCACCCACATGTTCCTCATGCGAACTTTCCCGGCCTCAACGAAGGAGAGGCCAATGTGGTCCACGGGCAGCCACTCTCCCAGCAGGGCGAACACGCGCTCCAGAGCTTCGTTGGGACGGCGTTCGGCCAGCACCCGGTATATCCGCTGCCGGCGACGCTCCTCCTCCACTTCTGTCCTGGCCCGCTCAGCCGCAACGCGCAACAAGCGATGAATGTGGACGACTCCCAAAGGCCGCTCTCCCTCGACGACAAGACAAAGACAATTGTTTTTCGTCCCCACACGCTCCAGAGCCTCGTAGTACGGTGTCGCCGCGTCAAGCGCCATCACCGGCCGGAGGGGGAGGTCGAGCAGTCCCCGCGTTCGGGGGTAACCAACCGCTTCTTCCGGGGTGAGCACCAACCACTCCCCTTCTTTGCGCATGACGATGGGTGTGCCTTCTTCAAGCGCACGCCAGACCTGCGCCGTGGGCGTGTCCTCGTCCATCACGGAGACAGGCTCTACCAGATCACGCAATCGAGGGGGTGATTTCATGGCAGCTCAAATTCCGTTCCTTCCACGATTATTTCAATGTTGAGGCTCACGTGAAGGGCATCGGTCTCGTCCATTATGGCTTCCGCCTGTTGGAGCAAGTACGGCACCAATATTTTCTGGGGGACCTTGCGCAAGTCAGACTCCCGCACCAGCACGGCTTCAATGGTGGGGTGCTCCACATGGATCAGGCGGTAAACACCAGGAACCATTGCCTGAAAAGCCCGGGCAACGCTGTTCGGTCCCACCGGCGCTTTTTTGCCGATGATCAGGGCATCCTGGATGGGGGGCAGTTGAAAGTGCGTGAAGCGCATGTTTAGCTTTACCATGCGCTTGACGCGGCCTCTCGCCATAGTCCTTGCTCCTGTCCTCAGCGACCTTGTTTTGTGGAATCGGGCAATCAGCGAGGAGAACCCAGTTTACACGAAGCGTTCGGATTAATCGTCATGCCGCTCCTCTTCCACGTTAGCGGCGGTTATCCTCTCGATTTCCACTATTACCTTTTGCACGAGAACGTTGCCGGTCAGGGTCGTCAGGATTTCAATGAGGTTGGCAATCAGATCTTTGAACGCTTCGTGTAGGGCCTCTATTTCAACTTCATCCAGGTGTTCCTGCAACCCTTCGAAGGAGACGCCCTCAAGCGTCACTCGCAGGTGTCGCATCATCGGATGCTTCTTTTGGGCGAGGGCTTGTGCCTGCTCTCCGATGACCGTCACCGCTACCTGCCCAAGTGTGGGCAGAATGTGGCTCCAAATGGTTTGGAGCAGCTTCTGATAAACGTCGAGCACCTCCTCCTTGTGGGTTCGAGCCACGCGGCGAGAAATCAATTGAGCAATCTGTTCATGATTAAATGAACGATGAGGGGGGGACGAATTGGTCATGATGTCCTCTCCTCCACTACTTTTTTAAACGTAGCACCCCGGCCTGTCTGGTCCATGTGCGTCACGGAAGCCGTTGGCGTCCACATGCCTCTTCCCACTCGGCCATCAAACGGGCCAGAAAGGCTTCCATGAACGCATGTCGCCCTTGAGCTAGGCGACGACCTTCCGACGTGTGCATTCCATCGCGCAGATGGAGCAGTTTGTCGTACATGTGCTGCACGCTGTGTTCGGACGTGTCGGGAGCGTATATGGGCCGGCCGAGCATTCCGCCCACAGTGAAGCAGCGTGCAATCCCCACGGCGCCAATAGCGTCCAGGCGATCGGCATCCTGCAAAATGGCCGCCTCGAGCGAAGGTGGGGGCAGCCCCCGCGAGAAGCTGTGCGCGTTAATGGCCTCGACCGCCCGCGTGAGCACATCGTGGGGGGCTCGGAGGGGAGACAACCAGGAGGCCAGCATGGGCACGGTCACATCCGCGTGCCCTCCGCCCGGCTGTTTGGGCATCACATCGTGGAAGAAGGCCGCAATTTGAAGCACGCGCACGTCCGCTTCCGGCTCGGTGCGTGCAATGGCGCGGACGTACCCCCAGACACGCCGCAGGTGCCAGATGTCGTGCGCCGCGTCGTGGACTTGCAGAAGGGCCCACACGCGCTCTTCAAGCTCCTCGTCGCGGAACAGCGGTGGCTCGATCTCCTCCACGGTACTCCTCCCTGTGTGATGCGGATAGTGTACCGAAGTTCTTGCTCACAAGCAAACATAACAAAAAAGACGAGGGGGGCCTCCTGCCGCTCCGTGTCCGCTGCTTCTCACCGTGCTCACGATGTTTGTCTTCCTGACCAAAGTGGATATCATGGGGGGCAAATTTCGTGAAGGAGGCCAGGCTCAGATGACGCAACCACCAGACGCCCTGCTTTCAGGCCCCGTGGCCATCATCGGCGGCACCGGCGCGGAGGGTTCCGGCCTCGCCATGCGCTGGGTGGCCGCCGGCCTGGACGTGGTGATCGGCTCCCGTTCGGCCGAGAAGGCCAAACGGCGGGTTGAGGAGATGCTCGCCCAGCTCGGCCCGCGCGCAGAGGGCACCTTGCGCGGGCTGCCCAACGCCGAGGCGGCCGCCGCCGGGGAAATCGTCGTGCTCACCGTGCCCTATGCCGCCCACCGGGCGACACTGGAGCAAATCCGCGGGCAGGTGCAGGGCAAAATCGTGGTGGACTGCACCGTGCCCCTCAAGCCGCCCGACGTAACCCGCGTCCACCTCCCGCCCGGTGGTTCCGCCGCCCAGGAAGCCCAGGCCCTCCTGGGCGAGGGGGTACGCGTGGTGGCGGCCTTTCAGAACGTCTCGGCTCACAAGCTCCAGAACCTGGACGCCGACGTGGCCTGCGACGTGCTGGTCTGCGGGGACGACGAGGCGGCCCGCGAGCGGGTGATCGCGCTGGCCGAGGCGGCCGGCATGAGAGCCTGGCACGCCGGCCCCCTGCAGAACGCCGTGGTGGTGGAGGGGTTGACGGCGGTCCTCATCGGCATCAACAAGCGCTACAAGTCAAAGGGGGCCGGCATCCGCATTACCAACGTGAAGCGAACCGGTTGAGCGGACGCCCATGCCTGCCCGCGTGGTCCTCACAGCCCTGGAACCCTTTCCCCTCGTCCAGCCCGGGGACGACCTGCCGGGCCTGATCGTGACGGCCCTGCGGGAGAGCGCCATCTCGCCGGCCGACGGCGACGTGCTGGTGGTGGCTCACAAGGTGATCTCCAAGGCTGAGGGGCGCCTGGTCCGGCTGGACGCGGTCACTCCCTCACCCGAAGCCGAGCGCTTGGCGGCCGAGACGGGCAAGGATCCCCGCTTCGTGGAACTGGTGTTGCGGGAGTCCCGCACCATCGTGCGGGCGCGCCCTGGCCTCATCATCGCCGAACACCGCCTGGGCTGGATTTGCGCCAACGCCGCCATTGACCGCAGCAACGCGCCGCCCGGCGACGGCGGGGCCGAGCAGGTGATCCTGTTGCCCCACGACCCGGACGCTTCAGCCCGCGCCATCCGCGAAGCCGTGGGAGCCGCCTTTGGCGCGGACGTGGCCGTCATCGTCAACGACACCCACGGCCGCCCCTTCCGCCTGGGGGCGGTGGGCGTGGCCATTGGTGTGGCCGGCATGGCGCCGCTCACCGACTTGCGGGGCCAGCGCGACCTCTTCGGCTACACCATGCAGACCACCGAAATCGCCACCGCCGACGAGCTGGCGGCCGCCGCCAGCCTCCTTCAGGGCCAGACGGACGAGGGCACCCCCGTGGTCCACATCCGGGGCGCCCGCTTCGCCCGCGACGGGGCGGCCACAGCGCGCCAACTCATCAGGCCGAAGGAGCTGGACTTGTTCCGATAGGGGATACCGTGGACGAAGCTCGACTGTGCGCCTTCGAGAACCTGGCCCGCACCCGGCGCAGCATTCGCCGCTACCGGGACGAACCGGTGCCGCCAGCGCTGGTCGAGCGGCTGCTGGCCGTGGCCGGGTGGGCGCCGTCGGCCCACAACCGCCAGCCGTGGCGTTGGGCCGTGGTCACGGGCGCGACCCGCCAGCGCCTGGCCGACGCGATGGCCGCCGACTTCCGCCGTGACCTGCTGGCCGATGGCCTCCCGCCCGACGAGGTGGCCACCCGCGTGGAGCGGTCGCGGGCCCGCATCGGCAGCGCGCCCGTGCTTGTGCTCGCCTGCCTGACCATGCGCGACATGGACCGCTATCCCGACGCCCGCCGCCAGGCCTGTGAGCACCTGATGGCCGCCCAGAGCGTGGCCCTGGCCTGCCAGAACCTGCTCCTGGCGGCTCACGCGGTTGGGCTGGGGGCCTGCTGGCTCTGCGCGCCCATCTTCTGCCCCGAGACCGTGAAGCGCGTGCTCGACCTGCCGGCCGACTGGGAGCCCCAGGCGCTCATCACTTTGGGCTGGCCGGCCGACGGCGGGCGGGAGCGCCCCCGCAAGGCCGTGGAGGAGGTGACGCTGTGGCGGACGTGAAGGTGGTGGCCCTGGCGGGGGGCGTGGGTGGCGCGAAGCTGGCCGAGGGGCTCCAGCAACTCCTGGGCAGCGGCTTGGCGGTGGTCGGCAACGTGGGCGACGACTTCGAGTTGTGGGGGCTCACCATCTGCCCCGACCTGGACACCCTGATGTACACCCTGGCGGGCGTCGCCAACCCGCAGACCGGCTGGGGCGTGGCGGGCGACACCTTCGCCGCCCTGGAGATGTTGGCCCGCTACGGAGAGGAGACCTGGTTCCGGCTGGGCGACCGCGACCTGGCCACCCACGTGCTGCGCACCGCCTGGTTGCGCCAGGGCCTCCGGCTCACCGAGGTCACCGCGCGGCTGGCCGACGCCCTGGGGGTGCAAGCCCGCCTCCTGCCCGTCACCGATGCGCCGGTGCGCACGCGCGTGATCACCGACGAGGGGGAGCTGAACTTTCAGGACTACTTCGTGCGCCGGCGGTGGCAGCCGGTGGTGCGGGAGGTGCGCTTTGCCGGTGCCGAGCAGGCTCGCCCAACGCCCGAGGTGCTCGAGGCCCTCGAGGCGGCAGACGCCGTGGTCATCTGTCCCTCGAACCCCTTCGTGAGCGTCGAGCCCATCCTGGCCGTGGGCGACGTGCGCGCTCGGCTCCGGCACCTGGGCAAGCCCGTGGTGGCCGTGACGCCCATCGTGGCCGGTGAGGCCGTCAAAGGGCCCACGGCCAAGCTCTTCCGGGAGTTCGGGGAGGAGCCGTCGGCGCTGGCGGTAGCCCGCCGCTACGCCGACTTCGTCACCGCCTTCGTGCTGGACGAACGTGACGCCCACCTGGCCCCGGCGGTCGAGGCCCTGGGCGTGCGCGTCGCCGTAACCGACACGCTCATGCGCTCAGCCGAGGACCGCCGACGGGTGGCCCGTGCAGCGTTACAGGCTACCCAAACCGAGGTGGTTTAGAGCCCGTATGGCGTCGTTGATGCGCTGCAAGCGCTTCACGATAGGGGTCACGTCCATGACGAAAAGCTCCTTTGGCGGCACATTCGAGAAAACGGCGCTCGTAGAGGGCCAACGTTGGCGCAAAGTCCAAGTACCTGGAAACAAGCTGTGCCTGGAAGGTTACCAGGCGTTCGCGGTCACGACAAAAGAGCAGTATGCCATCGCGCAGAACCCGGTAGGCCAGCGGAAGCGGGGCATTGTTCAGCAGAATGAGGTCCACATCAGAGGTGCCCAGCGCCCTGGCCACCTGATCAGCCAGGAGAAGTTGGCGGTTCAGACTGTCATCAGGCGGTGGGTCGAGGAAAACAGCAATATCCACGTCCGAAAGGGGCCCTCCCTCTCCCCGCGCCAGAGAACCAAACAAGTACGCGAAAACAACGTCCGACGACGATGCCAAAAGTGGCCGAAGCCGTTGCTCAACGTGTTCCGCTGAAATCGTCATACCCTCTCCCCTGGAGGCCGCTTCCTTTCGGGGCCTGTGGCCCGATCACACAAGTTGCCCAGGTGTGGTATACTGTAGCACAAAGGAGGCGATTGTAAAAGGTGAGGACGCACTTCGGGAGTGTGTCGCACGTGCCGGGAGAAATGGTGCACACGGCAGGCGACCTGTGGGTTATCGTGCCGGCCAAAGCGTCCGCGCAGGCCAAGTCGCGGCTGGCCTCGGTTCTCCCGCCTGTCCGGCGGCAGGCCCTGGTGCGCCGCCTCCTGCGCCGTGTGCTGGTTGCCGTGCGCCGCGCCGCTCCCCGGGCGGGCATCGTGGGGGGCGTGGTCATCAGCCGAGACCCCGGCTTGTTGGCCCTGGCGGCCGGTATGGGGTTTGTCCCGCTGCCGGAGACGACCAGGGGCGGCATGAACGCGGCCCTGGTGCAAGCTGTGCGCGCGACCCTCCGGCGCGGGGCCGAGGGGGTGCTCATCCTGCCCCTCGACCTGCCCCACCTCACCCCCGCCGACGTGTGGGCCGTTGCCAGGCGGGGCCGCCGGGGGCCCTGCGTGGTGATGGCCCCCGACCGGGCCGGCACGGGGACCAACGCCCTGTTGCTGCGGCCGCCGGGCATCATTGTGCCCGCCTTCGGCGCCGGGAGTGCCCCGCGCCACCTGGCGGCTGCCCGCCGGCGGGGCGCCGTCGTCCACGTGCTGCGGCGGCGGGGCCTCAGCCACGACGTGGACTGGCCGGAACACCTTCAGACTTGATACCAATTGGGTCTACAAATGCCATGCGTTCACCGAAAAGGAGGCGTTAAGGTTAAGGTGCGACGCACTTTGAAAGTGCGTCGCACCTTCCTGTCGGCGCCGCCGCCCCAGTTCTCCACAATTTCTTCTTTAGGATTGATATGACAAGCAATGAACGTGTTCGACAACAGAAAGGGGGAACCATGAGCCACCGAGTTGCACTTTACCTTCAGGACAAGCACGACCTGCGGGAGAGCATCAACTACGTGCAGTACGCCGAACAGAAGGGCTTCGAGGCCGTCTGGCAGGCCGAAAGCCGCCTGGTGCGGGACGCCATCGTGCCCATGGCCGCCTACGCCGCCACTTCGGAGCGCATCAAAGTGGGGAGCGGCGTCATCAACAACTGGACGCGCAACGCGGCCGTCATCGCGGCCACCTTCCTCACGCTGGACGACCTGGCGCCGAACCGCATCCTGCTGGGCATTGGCGCCTGGTGGGACCCCCTGGCCTCCAAGGTGGGCATTCAGCGCCGCAAGCCCCTCCAGGCCATGCGCGAGGTGGTCACGGTGGTGCGCCGGCTGCTCAACATGGAGCGCGTCACCTTCCACGGCGAGTTCGTCCACCTGACCGACGTGGAACTGGACGTGGTTCACGGCCGGCGGGAGCCGCGCCACGTGCCCATCTACATCGGCGCCACCGGCCCCAAGATGCTCGAGCTGGCGGGCGAAATCGCCGACGGCGTGCTGCTCAACTACCTGGTCTCGCCCAAGTACAACGAGATGGCCATGGAGCGCATTCAGGCCGGCCTGAAAAAGTCGGGCCGCTCCCTGGACGAGTTCGACCGGCCCCAACTGGTGGTCTGCTCCCTGGACAAAGACCGCAAGAAGGCCCTCGACAACGCCCGCAAGCTGGTCACCCAGTACCTGGGCCAGCAGCCCCACATCATGAAGGCCAGCGGCGTCCCCCAGGAGTTGCTGGACGAGATCAACCGCGTGCTCACCTGGCCGGCCACCGAGGAACAAATCGAGCGGGCTATGGAACTGGTGCCCGACGACATCGTCCAGATGATCACCGCCAGCGGCACGCCCGAGGAATGCCGCGCCAAAGTGCGCGAGTACATCGCGGCCGGCGCCACCTGCCCCGTGCTCTACCCGCTGGGAGAGAGCGTGTACGAAATGATTGAGGCGTTTGGGAGTGACGAGTGATGCGTGATGCGTAACTCGTCACTCGTCACGCATCACGTATCAGGAGTTTCCCATGCCAAACATTCGCGCTTATGAACGTCCCACCTCCCTCGAGGACGCCCTGCGGCGCCTCCACGAGGACCCGCGCGCCGTGCCCCTGGCGGGCGGCACGGCCCTGGTGGCCTACGGCGTGCCCGCCGAGGAGACCGCTTTAGTTGACATAAGCGAGTTGCCCCTTGACGACATCGAGGCCCACGAGGACCGGCTGGTCCTGGGCGCGCTGGCCTCGCTGGAGACCCTGGCCCGCCACGAGGCCGTGCGCGCCTTTGCCGGCGGCGTGCTGGCACAGGCCGCCCACGCCGAGGCGACCAGCCTGTTGCGCCAACAGGGGCGGCTGGCGGGGGCGCTGCTGGTCAACCTGGCCCACAGCGAGCTCGTGCCCGCGCTGCTGGCCCTGGACGCCCGCGTGACCGTGCAGCACCTGGAGGGACCTCGCGTCCTGCCTCTGGCCGACTTCTACGCCGACGTGGCCGCTGCCCTGGGGCGGGGCCTCATCGTGCGGGTGGACGTGCCCGCGCCGCCGCCCGGCGCCGTCGCGCGCTGCCAGCGCGTGGCCCGCGCGCCGCGCGACCGGGCCATCCTGAGCGTGGCCTGCGTGGCGCGCGTGGCCGATGGGCGCGTGGACCTGGTGCGGCTGGCCGCCTCCGGCGTCAGGGAGGTACCGCGCCGCCTGGCGGAGGTGGAGCGCGCCCTGCGAGGTGTGCCCGCCACGCCCGAAGCGGTGCAGGCGGCGGCCGCCACCGCCGTGGCCACCCTGTCCCTGCCCGACGACCACCGCGCCAGCGCCGAATACCGCCGCGGGGTGCTGCCCGTGCTCATCAGGCGAGGAGTTTTGGGGGCGTAATCCTCAGGTGCGACGCACTTGGCAAAGTGCGTCGCACCTTACTAAACCGTGGAGACAGATTTTCTAAAAATTAAATCCGTGTGAATCCGTAAAACCTGTGTGAATCCGTGTCCCATGAAAAATTGTCAAAGTCCGGTCAAATGACAAGCCGACGCTTCTTCCTCTTCGAGATCACCTGCCTTGAGGGAAACTTGAGCGTGCCGCGCGCCATCGAAGTCACAGCCGCGGCCCTGCTTCCCTGGGTAACCGCCTACCAGGCGCGCCTCATCGCCCCGGCCAAGGGCGTGGCCACTCCCGAGCGCCGGGGAACCCTCCCGGCCACGCCCGCCGAGGCCCGCGCCCTCCTGCGCGAGCTGGTGGGCTGGCTGGAGGCCCACAGCGCGGCCGGCACTCTCTACACCCTGCGCCTCTTCGAGCCGGGCGCCGAACAGCCCACCTTCGACTTCCCCGACGTGCCCCACGACTGGTCCCTCTGGCTCACCGATGAGCAATGGCGGGCCGTCCAGGGCGCCCTGCGGGCGGCCGGCCTGCCCGCCGACCTCTTCTACCCCGCCGAGGCGGCCATCTGCGTCCCCTGGCCGGGCCAACGGTGGCGGGACCGCCTCTTGCGCCGGCTGGGATTCCAGCGCTGCTTCACCCCGCGCCAGTGGCGGGGGAAGAACTGAGGGGCTGTCGGGCCCCCTGCCGGCCCCAAACTTGCCTTTTCCCCCGCCCTCGTCTACAC
>WFWG01000261.1 GCA_015491235.1 Ardenticatenaceae bacterium | reverse complement strand
GTCGTGGACGGTGAGGAGATGCCCATTTCCATGGAAGCGTTCTTCATCGCCGTGGGCAAAAAGCTCGGCTTGCCCGGTGTCGGCAAGGACGCCTTCGGTCCTGGCCTCAACCTGGATCGGCCAGAGGACTACTACCTCAAGCTGGTCGCCAACATCGCCTGGGGCGACAAGGAAGATGGCTCGGACGCCGTGCCAGAAGCCAGCGACGAGGAACTGGAACTCTTCCGCAAGGCTCGCCGTCACTTGCCGCCGTCGGTCTTCGACGAGGCGAAGTGGAAGCGGGCAATCGGCAACGATGAATCGCTCTGGCGGCGCGTGGTCTACGTGCTCAACCGGGGCGGGCGCTTTGAGCACCTGTCGAAGGCTTATAAGGGAGACAAGTTGGCACACCGGTTCGGCAAGCTCGTCCACCTGTACGTGGAACCGGTTGCCAAAGCACGGCATCCCCTGACAGGGGAGCGCTTCGACGGTCTGCCGCGCTACGAGCCGGTGAGAAACGGCCTGGGTGAGCCGGTGACAGACGAAGAGTATCCGCTTCACCTCATCACGTTCAAAGAAATCACCGGCGGCCAGAGCCGTACCATCAGCGCCTACTGGCTTCAGAGCGTGTTGCCGGAAAATCCGGTGCTCATCAACCGGCGTACAGCGGCCGAGTTGGGCTTAAAGGATGGCGATCGGGTGCGCCTTGTTAGTCGCAACAACCCTGACGGCGTCTGGAATTTGGGACACGGGCACATGTGGCCCATGGAAGGCCGGGTGCGCGTCGTTGAGGGCGTCCGTCCGGGAGTGGTAGCTGTTTCCTGGCACTACGGCCACTGGGCCTACGGGGCTACCAACATTGTGGTTGACGGCAAAGTCATTCCGGGCGACCCGCGCCGGGCGACGGGCCTGTGTCCCAACGCGGCCATGCGCGTGGACGACGCCACTAAGGACATGTGCCTGACCGATCCGATTGGCGCCAGTGCCTCCTTCTACGACACGCGGGTGAAACTGGTGAAGGTGTAATCCCGCTGGCCCAAAGGGAGGTCGCTCCGTCGGCCGGCCATCAAAGGGCCGGCCGACGTTGTCATAAGGTTGCCGAATCTCTGCCGGTGACCTTTCACGTCGAAACGACTGTTGAAGGTGGCGGAACGAGATTAGGCGAATATAATCTAAACATCCAGACCGATGCACACCAAAAAGCAAACAAGATGCGCGGCCTGTTTGTTCTACTGGTGGCGGCCTGTCGAACACCAAAAGAGGGAGAAGCATGAGACGCTTTTGGCCGCTGGCTGTACTTATCCTGCTTGTGGCGGGCATCTGGTTTTGGCTCAACCCGCCGCGTTTCTGGCTGAACATGACCAAGCGGGTCGAGCCGTCGCCGGAAGTGGGCGCCCAACTCGTCGAGAAATACCAGTGCCGCCGCTGTCACCGCATTGGCGGGGAGGGCGCTCTGAAAGCGCCCGACTTGAGCGGCATTACGAAACGGGTGGACGACCCGGCCCACGTTACCCTGCGCCTGTGGCTGCGCAACCCGCGTGCCATCAAGCCGAACACGGCCATGCCCAACTTCCACCTGTCGGACACCGAAATCGAAGCCATTTTGCTTTACCTGGAAGCCCTCGATGAGGCCGAAGCAAGTCAGTAACGCGAAAGGAGAAGAAGCCCCTATGCCCACACTGGAAGAACTGTTACGCCTGTCGGCTGAACGCCACCAGCACCTCTGCCCGCGCCAGGTGTTGGGCGTGCGCATGGGGCTGCTGGCCGGCCGGTTGCTCGGCCTGCCGGTTCCCCAAAAGGACAAGCGGATGCTGGTGATCGTGGAAACCGACGGGTGTTTCACCGACGGCTTGGCGGTGGCCACCGGCTGCTCCGTGGGGCGCCGCTCCATGCGGGTAGTGGACTTCGGCAAGGTGGCGGCCACGTTCGTGGACACGGAGACGTGCCGGGCGGTGCGCATTGTGCCCCACCACGAGAGCCGCCAGCGCGCCAAAATCTACGCCCCTGACGCGACCAGCCGCTGGGAGGCCTACCTGTTGGGCTACCAGGTCATGCCCGAGGATGAGTTGTTCACCTTCCGCAACGTGCGCCTGCGCTTCTCGCTCCAGCAACTGTTGAGCCGCGACCGTTACCGCGTCAACTGCGAAGCGTGCGGCGAGGAAATCATCAACGAGCGTGAGGTGCTGGTGGAAGGACGGGTGCTCTGTCGGGGGTGCGCTGGCGAGAACTACTACGAGTGGGACGACGAGCCGCCCCACGAGGACGAGGGGGAGCGCCTCCCTGTGGGGCTGTTCATGCTGTTCTGACCCTTACGGCGCCAGTCGCTCGATAATCCAGAACCCGTCAGCCCCCTTGCGGTAGCGGAAACGGTCATGCAGGCGGTTCAGGCGCCCCTGCCAGAACTCGAACACCTCGGGCACCAGCCGGTAGCCGCCCCAGTGGGGTGGGCGCGGCACCTCACGCCCCACAAATTCGGCCTCGTACTGCCGGTAGCGTGCTTCCAGTTCCGCACGGCTGGCGATGACAGTGCTCTGGCGTGACGCCCAGGCGCCGATCTGGCTGCCCCGTGGCCGGGTGCGAAAGTAGGCGTCGGACTTCTCCGCCGAAACTTTCTCCACCACGCCCTCGACGCGCACCTGCCGGGCCATGTTGGGCCACCAGAAGACCAGCGCGGCGTGCGGGTTCTTGGCCAACTCCTGTCCCTTGCGACTCTCGTAGTTCGTGTAAAAGATGAGGCCGCGCTCGTCCACCTCCCGCAGCAACACCATGCGCACCGCCGGTTGCCCTTCTGGCGTGGCCGTGGCCAGGGCCATCGCGTTGGGCTCGGGCCCTTCGACGCGCTCGGCCTCGGCGAACCAGCGGCGGAACTGCTCGAAAGGGTCTGGAGCCAGGTCGCGGCGGGAAAGGCCGCGCTGGCGGTACGCCTCGTGGAGCTTGTGGTAGCCAGTCATCCCGTTGTTCCTCCCTGTGTGGCGTGTCCGCGCGCGGAGTATACCAGAGCCGCCGTTTCCGACAAGCATGTGGGCCGCTTCAAGGTGGACAGGCTTCCCGGTAGGCGTCCAGATTGCGATGTTTGAGGATCACGCTGAAGCCCAAAGCTTTGGCTTGAGGGCAAATGTCCTCGAGCGAGACGCCCGTGTCCGTGTACTCGGCGGCGAAGACGGCCTTGCCGCTGACAACGAAGGGCTGCACCGCCTGGCACCACCCCTCGACGAAGCACGATTCCGTCAGCGCCCAGTCGAAGTCGCCCAGCAGGTCTTTCACCTGCTCCGGGTCGTTCTTCAGCCCGATGGAAAGGCCTCGCGCGTGGGCTTCGGCGGCCAGCCAGCGGTTGTAGGCCAGTTGGTCCGCATACGTGAGGGGGAAGCCGGTGTCGTTGGCGTAGCCGTCTATGTTGTCCGGCTCCACGCCGTCGAACCCCTTGGCCCGGCACAGGTCCAGGCGCGCCCGCATGATGGGCGCCAACAGGTCGAGGCGCCGGATGTCGAGCCACCGTTCGCCCGGCCAGCCCGCGTAATCCTTGCCCAGCACTTCGGCGGGGAACTGATCCGCGTCGGGGCGCCACGCCTCCCAGGCGCCCGCGTTGAGATAACAAACGACGGCCCGCCCCTGCGCGTGAAGCGCGGCCACGGTGGCGGCGTCGGTCTCGAAGAGGTCCAAATCGTACATCTCCACGTCGAAGGAGAGGTCGAGTGGGCCTTCCAGTTGCCACTGCCACGTCGTGCCCGGCACTGGCAGCCAGCGGCTTCCGGAACCGGCGGTGACCACCAGCGGCAGGTACACGTTTTGGGCTGGTGTGTTGCTGGAGGCGGGCTGAATGCCACAGGCTGCCAGCAGGAGCAGGAGCACCGTCGCGACGAGGGGACGAAACACTGGGACCTCCGGCTGGAAAGGCGCCGTCACACCGCCAGCACCTCGAGCATGGGGCGCAGCTTGTACTTGCGCTCGTGCTTTTGGAGCAAGCCCGCCAGGTACGCCTGCCACTGCTGGCGAAGGCCAGCGGCCAACAGCGCGTCCCGCCCCCGCCGCAGCCACTCGACGGCCACGTCGTACTCGGCGGAGCGCCCGGCGTCCATGATGGCTTCGGCCTTGCGGCGGCACTGCTCGAAGGCCCATTGGGGCTCGGTCTCCTTCACGGCCTCGATCACCTTGATCAGCGGCCGCTCGTCCCACCAGGTCTGCTCTTCGACCAAGCGCATGGCCCGCTTGTAGGCCCCTTCCTGCAGGAGGATGTCCACAGCTTCCGAGAGGTCACGCGCCCCTTTCTGCACCAACGCAAGCGCCTTTTCGCGGTGGGCGGGCCACTCGTCCCCGTGGAGTTCGGCCAGGCGGCGGTAATTGTCCACGGTGGTGCTGGCTTCGAGCGCTTTCCAGGCCGCCCGGCGGGCCAGATCGAGGCGGCCGGCCTCCTCGGCCCGGTCGCGCACCCACGCGGCCAACTCGCCGGACTGCCGGTGAGGGAAAGAAGATTGGGCCTCGATCTGTAGGCCGTGCTCACCCAGGGCGAGGGCCAGTTCGGTTTGCCCGTGCTCCCACAGGGCCTGAGCAACAGCCAGGATTTGGGAGGCGTAAACGAGCAGTTCGCGGGCTTCCCTGGCCGCCAGGTCGTATTTTCCAAGCTCGACGAGTTTTTGCACGTAGAGACGGTGTTGCCCTTCGGCCTGGGCGAGGTTGAGGTACTCCTCCACGCGCCCCTGGCGTTCCAGGATTTCCAGGCGAATACGGGCCAAGTCATCGGCGAAGTAAGGGGCTTTGCCCTCCCAGGCGCCCTGTTCGGTGATGTGGCCCTGCATGGCGGCCACCAGGGGCGGATAATCCCACCCTTGCTCGGCCGCCGTGATGGCCATCTCCAGTGCCTCGCCCCCCACCATCTCCTTGTGCCACGCCTCCAGCCGCTTGGCCCACTCAGCCCGCTCCGCGGGTGTCAGGTCGGCCATGAGGAGCGCCTTGGCCCACAGGTGGCCGAAAAACAGCATGGCTTCCTCTTGGGCAATCTCTTCGCTCACGTCTTTCAGGGGCAGCGTCGTTCTCTCACATCCCTCGATCCAGGCTTCGGTGGCTGTCTCCAGCACGGCCAGGGCAGCGCGGGGGCTATTGGCCTCAAGCAGTTCGCCGGCCGACTCCACGGCAGGCCAAAGGGCCTCGCTCAAGGCCGCGTCCTCGGACTCCCAGCCCTCGTAGTACGCGGCGTAGAAGGCTTTGGCCCTGGTGCGCAGGTCGCGCTTGATCTGGTGCGCCAATTCGGCCAAATTGGGCATCGGCTCTGACTCGGCCTCCGGCGAAAGGGGCACCTGGACGATTGGCGTGCGGGCCAGATCGTCCACCAGGTCGGCCACGTCGTCGGGGTACAACCGGGCGAGCTCCAGAACGACCTGAACCAGTTGCTCGCGGGTCAGGCTCTCTAGCAGGTCCTCCAGGGGCAGGCGCTTTTCCACCTCTTCCGGGCAGTGGAGCAGGTACAACAGGGCCGCCACAATGTGCTTGCAGTCGCCGCCCCAGTCGTAGGGACACGTGCAGGTAGCGTCGGCGATGGCGCCGTCGGGTGTGAGGGTGACGGTGACCCGGTAGGGCTCGTACTCGCTGCCCTGCACCTGTGCGGTGTAGGTCGTGCCGCGCAGCACCGCGCGCACAACGCGGCC
>WFWG01000260.1 GCA_015491235.1 Ardenticatenaceae bacterium | reverse complement strand
GGCGTAGTCCACCGTCACCTGGGCACTGCTGGCCTGGGAGAGGGAGACGGTGAAGGTGGCGTTGGTGGTGCCGGTGTTCCCCTCGGTGACCGTCACGTCGTTGATGGAAATCTGGGGTTGGGACGGGGACGAGGAGCCGTCGTTGTCCTGGATGGTGCCCACGCCCTGGCCGTCGGCGATGGTGGCGTTGGTGGCGTTGGTCAGGTTGACGTAGAAGGTCTCGTTGCTCTCGGCGGTCGTGTCGCCGATGACCTGGACGGTGATGGTCTTGCTGGTCTCGTTGGGGGCAAAGGTGAGGGTGCCTGAGGTGCTCTGGTAGTCGCTGCCGGCGGTGGCCGTGCCGTCGGCCGTGGCGTAGTCCACCGTGACGGTGACGTTGGTGGCGTTGGTGATGGAAACGGTGAACGAGGCCACGGTTGTGCCGCTGTCCCCCTCGCTGATGGTCACGTCACCAACGGCGAGTTCGGCATCCGTCTGGTAGTCCAGCCGGTAGACGCTGGCCTTTCCCTGGCTGTTGTGCGTTCCCACCCGCGCATTGTGCGCCCCGACAGCGATCAGGGTGCCGTCCAGCGACACGGCGCTTCCGTAACGGTCGCCCAGCTCGCTGTTCGTCAGGGGGGCGGAGAACGCCTCCCAACTGTCGGTGCCGTTCTGGTGGCGGGCGAAGAGGTAAACGCGCCCCGCCGCCGAAGTGGTGTTTGGAGGTTCCCCGACGGCCACGACGTCTCTCCAAATGGCCACGGCACGCCCAAACTGGTAACTGTCGTTCGGGGCCGGGCTGACCAGCTTCTTGACTTGCCCCCAGGCGTTCTGACCACCCTGGTGGCGGTAGAAGAGGTAGGCGGCACCGGCCTCGGACTTGCCCGACACGGTGGCCAGCGGCGCGCCGGCGACCAGGAAGTCGTTGTACACGTCCACGGCGGAGCCGAACCGATCGTATCCGGCGGCGTCGCCGGCCAGCAGCTTTTTCACCTGCCCCCAACTGTTCGTGCCGCCCTGGTTGCGCTCGAAGAGGTAGACGGCGCCCCGGTCGGTCAGGCCGCTGGCGTCAACCTGGGGGGCACCCACGGCCAGCATGTCCCCGTGGAGGGCCACGGCGGCCCCAAAGTTGTCGTTGGCCAGCCCGTCCGAGGCCACCACTTTCTTGACCTCACCCCAGTTGTCGGTTCCGCCCTGGTTGCGCTCGAAGAGGTAGACGGCGCCGGCACCCTGGTCGCCACCCACGTTGGCGCCGGAGGCGCCCACGGCCAGCCGGTCGCCGTCCAGGGCGACGGCTATCCCGAAATTGTCATCGCTTGCCCCGTCAGAGGCGGTGAGCTTCTTGAGTTGGCCCCAGTTGTCGGTCCCGCCCTGGTTGCGGGCGAAGAGGTAGACCGCCCCCTGGTCCGAAAGTCCCCCCACATCGGCGAAGGGCGCTCCCACGGCGATCACGTCGCCGAACATGGCCACCGCACTGCCAAACCCGTCGCCGGCCGCCCCGTCGGACGCGGTGCGCTTGGCGAAGAGGCGCCAGCCATCGTCGCTTCCCCGCCGGAAGAGGTAGAGGGCACCCTGGCTCGAATTTCCGTCCACAGTGGCGCCCGGCACGCCCACGGCCAGCCAGCCGCCGCTCACGGCCACGGCCCGGCCAAAGTTGTCGTTGGCCTGGCCGCCTGTGACCGTGGCGCGCGCGGCCTGGTTCCAGGTGGTGCCGTCGTGGGTGAAGATGTAGGCCATTCCCTGGTCGGCGTTGCTCCCCACGTCAACGCCGGTGGCCCCGGCCACCACGATGTCGGCGTCAATGGCCACCGCCCCGCCCAGGCTGTCGTCCTGGTTGCCGCCCGTGAACGTTGCAGCGAACCCCCAGTAGTCGGCGCCGCCCTCGTTGCGCTCGAGGACCTGCACACCGCCCACGTTCTCCGTGATGACGTTGCCGAAGAAGTCCGTGAGGTCCATTCCCGGCACGCCCACGGCGGCCGCCCCCTCGCGGAGGGCCACGCTCATGCCAAAGTAATCCCTGTCGCGACACCCACCCCAGGAAGCTGCCTGGCCCCACTTGTCGGCTCCCCCGCGGTGGCGCTCGAAGATGAAGACCAGGCCAACGTCTGTAAGCCCGCAGGGGGATAGGGCGAAGGA
>WFWG01000259.1 GCA_015491235.1 Ardenticatenaceae bacterium | reverse complement strand
CCAAAAGGGTGTAGGGGCGCAGCCAACGCTGCGCCCCAGGGGGACACCCCCCACGCCTCCCGGCAGGGGGTTCCCCCCTGCACCCCGGAATGAAGTGGTGCGGCGCCGCACATGTTCATGCGCTCGCCTCCGAGTCTCCGAAGGAGTACGTGACCTCATGCCATTTCCACGCCCAATTGGTATCAGGCGAAGCGGGCCAGGAGGACCCCCAACAGGTAGAGGAAAAAGAGCGGCAGCATCACGATGGACATGTTGAACGGGTCGGGCGTGGGCGTAATGATGGCTGCCAGAATAGCCGAGATAAGGAACGCCCAGCGCCAGTTCTTGCGCAAGGTTTCATACTTCACGATGTCCAGCTTGGCCAGAATGAAGATGACCAGTGGCGTCTGGAAGCCGAGGCCGTTCCACAGCAGAACGGTGGTTACAAATGAAACATAACTGGAAAGCGTCCACTGAATTTCAGCGTAACTCCGCCCAAAATACTGCAAAAAGCGCAGGGCTGCTGGCAGCGCGATGAAAGCCGCAAAGAGCAGTCCGGCAATGAACAGCAGCGTTCCAGCCGGAATGAAGAAGAAGAGATATTGCTTCTCCCGCCGCGTCAGCCCGGGGAGGAGGAAGGCGATAACCTCGTAGAGGATGACGGGCATGGCCAGGGCGATGCCCAGGATGAGGGCCACCTTGAAGTAGACCACAATGGTCTCGGTTGGCGTAATAGCCTGTGGCTTGAGCAGCAGAGGGCGTTCCAGAATTTCGAGAAAGCGCCCAGCGAAGGCCGAACCGACAATCGTCGTGACTGCCAGGGCGAGCAGGGCGCGGATCGAGCGGTCGCGCAACTCGCGCAGGTGCTCGGTCAGCGGCATGGGTTTATCGTTGATGTAATCGTCCGGTGGTGGCAGTTCTGTGGTCGTCATGAGCTTTTCGCGGGCGCTGTTTCCGCTGGCGGTTGGTCGGTTGCCGGTTGGGCGGCGTTGGAGGTGTGGTCAGGCGATGCGGGAGAGGCTTCATGCCTCTGGCCATCGGCGGCCGACGGCTCCTCCTGTTCAGCCCTGGGCACTTGGTCGGTTGTCCCTTCAGCAAGCTGAGCCGTGGCTTGCATGGTTTCTCCAATGCGTTGCAACTCCTCCTGCAACTCCTTTTGAGTTTCTGTCACCACTTGTCCTGCTTCCTTGATCGGCTCCTCCACTTCCTGAATAGCTTCCTGGATTACCCGGGTAGCCTCGCTGGACATGCGCTGGAAGTCACGCACCGCCTTGCCAATCTGGCGGGCGATTTCCGGCAACCGTTCTGGCCCGAAAATCAACAGGGCAATGAAGAGGATGACCAGCAATTCTCCCATACCGATGTTCAGGAATTCCATGTTGCACTCCGCAAAGCCTCCCTTACGGAGGCGTCACTCCTGCTGGAGATATCGGCTTACGAACGTGCCCAACGCTCCGTTGACAAAACGGCGGGACGACTCGCTTCCGAACATCTTGGCCAGTTCGACGGCCTCGTTGATGGCCACCTTGACCGGCGTTTCCGGCACGTGGAGCAATTCGTAAATGGCCATGCGCAGGATGTTGCGGTCAATGGGAGCCAGTTGCTCCACGGGCCACTCGGGCGCGATCTCCTCGATGTACCGGTCGAGTTCAGGACGATGTTCCAACACGCCGAAAACAAGCTTGTAAACGAAATTTGCCTCCGTAGGCGGCAAGTCACCGGCCTCTTCGATTCGCTGGCGTACTACCTCAGCCGGATCGTGTCGTGCGACGTCAATTTCGTACAGGGCTTGCAGGGCGGTAGCTCGCGCCAGGCGTCGCTTTAGCATCACGAACTGCTACTCCACCGGAACCGTTTACGCCGCCTGGTCCGACGAGAAGGTGACATCATCCACCCGCACGTGGACGGCCGCCACACGTAAACCAGCCACCTTCTCGACTGCCTGGCGAACGGCTTCCTGTACCGTTCGGGCCACGTCAACGGCGTTGTGCGGCGCACTGACCACCAGGGCCAGTTCGACGGTTGCCGTTCCTCTGTCAATGGCGATTGTGACGTCGTGATCCTGCCCAGCTCGCAGGACGCGCCCCACGGCTGGGGGAAGGCGGCGCGGGACCAGAGAAGCCACGCCAGGCACCTGCAAAGCCGCCCGGCGCACGACAGCACCGATGACGTCCGAAGACATCTCGACCGAATTGGACGACGCCGGATGCTCGGAATCCATGACATTCCCCCAATCGCCGCCCTTTCCAAACGGGCCTCGCCGGAAGGCCAAAAGGCGGCGTTTCAAGGCCGCTCGTGTGGTGTAATTGTAGCGCTGTTGGGCGTTTCTAAAAAATCATGCCCCCATCTACGCGCAACACCTGTCCTGTGATGAAGGCCGCCGCGTCACTGGCCAGAAAGGCCACCGCTTTGGCCACGTCCTCGGCGGTGCCGAAGCGGCCCAATGGGGTGAGTTTGAGCGCTTGTTCGAGAAAACTCTCCGGCAGGTTGGCCGTCAAGTCTGTGGGAATGTAGCCGGGTGCCACGGCGTTGCACGTGATGTTGCGGGAACCCAGTTCCTTGGCGACCGATTTGGTCAGCCCAATCAAGCCAGCCTTGGACGAGGCGTAATTGGCCTGACCAGCGTTGCCGCTGATGCCGGCCACGGACGTGATGTTAACAATGCGCCCATAGCGGTTGCGAATCATCTGGCGTTGGGCTGCTTTGATGCAAAAGAAGGCCCCCTTCAGGTTGGTGTCCAACACGATGTCCCAGTCCTCTTCCTTCATGCGCATCATAACGTTGTCGCGGGTCAGGCCAGCGTTGTTGACCAGGATGTGCAAGTCGCCGAGTTCGCCGATGGTGCGCTTGATCATGGCCTGCACGGCCTTCTCGTCCCGCACGTCGGCCTGGACGGCAATGGCTTGACGGCCCATTCGCCGGATCTGTTCCACCACTTCCTGGGCCGCGGCTTCGTTGGCGTGGTAGTTGACGGCCACGTCGGCGCCCAGTTCGGCCAATTGCAGGGCGATGGCACGCCCGATGCCACGCGATGCACCTGTCACCAAGGCGACGCGATTGCTCAGGTCAATCATGAGTTCCTCCCGCTCAGAGATTGGATGTCGGACCAGTTGGCCACGTTGATGCGGCGTGTCTTCCGGTCAATGCGCTTGATAAGGCCAGTCAGCACGGTGCCAGGGCCAAACTCGACGAAGCTTCTCACCCCCTGGTCGAGCATGTACCGGACTGATTCCGTCCAACGCACAGAGCCCGTGAGTTGCTCGACCAACTCGCGGCGAATGTCTTCCTCCGTTTCCAGCGGGCGGGCCGTTAGATTGCCGAGGACCGGGACCGTTGGGGCTTGCAGGGGAGCTTCTTCGATCACTTGCGCGAAGGTTTCCTTGATGGGCGCCATCAGGGCCGAGTGGGCGGGTATGCTCACGTCCAGTACCACCGTCCGTCGGGCCCCCTGGGCTGTGGCCAGTTCAACGGCCCGTCGGACGGCTGCCTCGGCGCCGCTGATGACTACTTGGCCGGGGCAGTTATAGTTGGCGACTTGCACAGGCTCCCCCTCCCGGCTGGCCTTCTCGCACAGGGCAGCCACTGTTGCGTCTTCCAGCCCGATGATGGCAGCCATTTTGCCGGGGTTCTGCTCGCCCGCCTCTTTCATCAACCGACCGCGCTCGCGAACCAAGCGCACGCCAGCCTCGAAGGGCAGGGCACCGGCCACTGTGAGGGCGCTGTACTCGCCCAAGCTGTGTCCGGCCAGAAAAGCCGGCCGGGGGAGCAGGCCCTCGTGGTAGGCCACGCTCCACAGTGCTACGCTGGTCACGTAGAGAGCGGGCTGGGTGTTGATCGTATCGTCCAGTTCGGCTTTGGGACCCTCGAAGCAGAGGCGCTTCAGGTCCACTCCCAGCAATTCGCTCGCCTGGTCGAACAGGCGGCGGGCCAGCGGGTGGGTCCGGTACACGTCCTCTCCCATGCCCACTTCCTGCGCACCCTGACCGGGAAAGACGAAGGCGACCGGTGTGTCCAAGCGCACCTCCTGTTCTGTCTGTTGGCGTGTAGTGGGGGAAGCACACGAGAACGGCGGCTGTTTGGGCTACGACCGCCAGGAGCCGTTCCCACGAAACGTCCGGCCCAGCACAACGGGCGTTGCCCCAAATCGGCGCGGATTATAACATGCACGAGAAGGGGTGTCAAAGCATCGCCCAAGGGGGCGAGAAAAAAATTAACGAGGAGCAGCAGTGGACAGGGGAAGTGCTCGCTGCTCCTCCTCGTACTCGACCGCGGTGAATGTTGAGAAAACCAGCGATGAAGAGGCGAAAGGTTACTCCGTCTCCTCGATCTCGATGTACTGAATGCCCCGATAGTACCCGCAGTTGTGACAAATGTGGTATGGGACCATCAATTCGTGACACCGGGGGCAAGGAACCAGCTTCGTCTCCTTCAATTGCATCCAGACGGCCTTGCGGCGCTTCGTGCGCGCCCGCGACGGCTTTTTCTTCGGTACCGCTCCCATTGTAGACACTCCTCTTCTTCTGGATTTACCGGTTCAACAACTCGGCCAGCGTGGCCCACCGGGGGTCAACGGCCTTGGCCGCGCAGTCGCACGGTTCCACGTTGCGGTTCCGCCCGCAGTGTGGGCACAACCCCTTGCACTCCCGAGTGCAGATCGGCATGGCCGGGAAGGCCAGCAGGAAGAGTTGGCGCACCACCTCTGTCAGGTCCAGGATGTGCTGGGGCGAGATAGTGGTGTCCTCCTCGCCCGGCAACACTGGCAGGCTGGCCCCCGTCTGCATGTCCACGGAGGGGTGGAACTCCTCTTCCAGGTCAATGGTCAACGGCAGGTGGAAAGCCTCCAAGCAACGGATGCACTCCACCTCGAAGACCGATGCCAACCGGCCCTGCACCAGGATACCATCGTGCGTGCGCGTGAACTTGACCACCCCCTGAACTGGCTCCACGGCGACCAGTTCGGGGTCAATGTCGCCCAACGGCTCGTCTATGACGTAGGAGCGAGTCGCCCCGGTGAGTTCCTTGAGAAGACCGGCAACGTTAAACTCAAGCATGGTACACCTGTGCCTTTTCTCGCCCGGCACCAGGCTTTGGTCATGAATACGGTCGGCTCACAGGGCCGACCGTGTGCATGAGTAGGTGTATGCTGCCGTAATTATAGGAGAAGCAAAGGGACTGTCAAGGTTGGCGGCAGGGGGGACTCCCTGCCGGGGGG
>WFWG01000258.1 GCA_015491235.1 Ardenticatenaceae bacterium | reverse complement strand
GTTGGTTGGTCCTCGTGGCCCTGGCCGACGGGCTGACCCTCAGCGCGCCCTCCAGCCATGTGCTGCTGTTCGGAGCCCCCGCAGTGGCCCTGCTGGTGGCCGTGGGAAGCCAGGCCGTGTGGCAAGCCCTCTTCCACGGCCAGCCCCCGGCGGAACGGGCGCTGCGCGTGACGGCTTTCACCGCCCTCTCGGTGACGCTGGTGGTGCTGCTCAACGTCACCTTTTATTTCAACTCCTATTTGCCCCACACCACTATTCCCTGAGCAGGAGCCGGTGCGCCGCATGTTGGAGGCGTTCGGCGTGTGGCAGCGGCTCATCCACTCTGAACCGCGGGCGAGTTTTGGGGACGGTGGAAATTGTGGGCACGCGGGGACCGTTTACGCCGGCCCAGTTGGCTGCCCACCAGGACAAACACAGAAGTCGGGTCGAGGATTTGGAGGCCTACGCGGGTGGACGCCCCTTGTACGCCTGGGTGCTGAAAGATGCTGTGCAGTTCAATCGCCCGGTGCCTGTACCCACCAAGCGAGGACAGCAGGTGTGGGCCACAGTGAGTGACGATGAAGAAGGCGAGCGGCAGGAAGAGTAAGGAAAAACGGCGTCCTTATGGAAGAACACTTTGGCATCAGGGACAAGCTGTGTTAAGATACTTTCGACCTATTCCCCGGTTCGTTGGAAGAAAAAGCCATCTGGGTGTTTGCCGGTCGTATGATTGCCGTTGGTCTCCAGTAGTCAGGCTGGGTTTGTGTACAGATGGAGCGAAGAGCACATGCATTCCAACGGCGAAGAGGACCTCAGAAGGATGTCAATTGAAATTCTGGCGCAACGGTGCGCCGAGGAACGGGAACGGTTCTTCAAGCGAGAGGCGGCGGACAACCGATACTGCTTCGAGCTCTTTCGTCGTGCAATCGTCCATCGCAGCGAGTACGCTTGGGAAGTGATCTACCATCAGTATGCACCGCTTGTGAACGGTTGGGTGCGACGGGCCGGCGGTTTTCAGGTTGACACTGGGGAAGTTGAAGAGCTTGTCAACCAAGTGTTTGCCAGGTTTTGGCAATCGGTGTCGCCAGCCAAATTCGAACGCTTCAATTCCTTGGAGAGGCTGTTGCAATACTTGCGCCTGTGTGCGGGCAGCGTGGTAATGGATGACCTCCGCCGTCGAAAGCGGGAAGGGCGGCTCACTGTTTACGAGCCGTTTCTTCACACCGGAAACCACCAGAGCTTGGAACAACAGGCGTTGGAGCGAATAGAGTGCCTGGATTTTTGGGAAGATGTGTGCTCCCGCCTCACCAGCGAGGCGGAGGAAAAAGTGATTTATGGCTACTTTGTGCTCGGCCTGAAGCCACGCCAGATACAAGCTGTGTATCCGGAGTTGTTTCCCAGCGTGGAACTCGTGTACCAGGTAAAGCGGAACGTGCTGAACCGGTTGCGGCGGTCTGACGTTTTGCGCAAGTGGCTGGTCGAATGAACGAAAAATGGGCAAAGACGGCGTTTAATCTTGTTGAAGAGAGCCGAGTTCTGCACTCCTGGAACTCGAACTTTGTATTCCGGGGGTGCAGGGGTGGAACCCCTTGCCGGGGGGCCCCGGGGTGCAGCCAACGCTGCGCCCCTACACCCTTTTGCCGTTCGCACAACACCCAACGGCGTACGTCCTGTTACGTATGATGTGAAAAGGAGTAGATCGTGATCGAACGACATGCGAATGAGCGCGAACTGGAGCAGGTGCTGGCTGGCGAAGCGGCCTCGGAAGTAGAGCAACATGTGCTCGTCTGCTCAATGTGCCGGCAGCGAATCAAAGAGTTGGCCCGCGAAGAGGCCTTCTTGATGCAGGTCCTCCTGCGGGCTGTGTGCCCCGACTCACTGGAGCTTGGGGAGTGGGTCGCGGGTTTATTGCCAGCCGAACGGGCCCAAGACATTCGGCGCCACGTGGACGAGTGCCCCCACTGCCGCGAAGAAGCAGCCCTTCTTCGGGAAGTGCTTACCTTTTCGTCTCAGGAACCGGTTTCTTCGACCGTGGCGAACAAAGCCAAGCGTCTGGTGGCCCGACTCCTCTCCTCGCCTTCTCTGCCCGGAACCTTGCCCGGCGAAGTCCTCTTTGCTCTGCGAGGAACTCCAGCCGGTGGATGGCAATATCAGGCGGGAACACTCTTGGTCACGCTGGACGTCGAACGGGCAGCCCCGGCTGACTACACACTCTTCGGCTTGGTAGTGAGCGACGCGGAACAAATCGGGCGGTTCGAAGGCACGCGCGTGTGCCTGAAAGAGAAAGGCGGCGCCGAGGTCTGTTCGGTTCAAGTGGACGACCTGGACACCTTTGTGTTTGCCAGCCTTTCCCCTGGCACGTACACGCTTGAGATCGAGACTGAAGAGGGAATTGTGGTAATCGAGGATGTGAAGGTTGGAAACGCACACGCGGATTGATGGCCTCGAAAACAGGTGAGAGCCCCGCTGGAAATGGTGTGAACAGTGCTGGCGCGCTGCTCGACGAGTGGGAGCGCCTTCCCCCTTCTCGCCGCCACGAATGGATAGTGACCCGCGCAACCCGCCTCACTGACGACTTCTTCGCCGGCATCAAAGATCGCGTGAACCAACTTCTGGCCACCGACGCTCACAAAGCGCTGGAGTTGGCTGAAGGAGCCCTCAGAGCAGCGGCCTTGACCGGCAATCCCCTCCACAAAGTCCTGGCGTTGATCAGTCAGGCTAACGTGTACGGATTTGGGCTGGGGCGCTACGCGGAGGCCCTGGAAACCTTTGAAGAAGCCGCCCGCTTGGGCCACACGTGTGGCGCTGAGGCACTGGTGCGCCGGGCTCGTATGGCTCAGATCTACGTGCTGGGGCTGCTCGGGCGTTTCGACGAGGCCCTTGCCCTGGGCGAAGAAGTTCGCCAAGCAGCCCGGGAAGCGCAGGACTGGATGACCTACGTGGCGGCCACGAATAACATGGCCATTGCGGCCCGACGGCGCGGTGACCTCCAACGGGCGCTGGCCTTGCAGGACGAACACAAGCACATCCTCGACACCTATCTCGCGAGTACGCCTGTCTACTACGAACGCCTCTTCCGGCTCCAATTGAGCCGTTCCGTGATTTTCGTGCACATGAATGCCTTCCAGGAGGCCATCGAAGCGGCCGAAGAGGCTCGTCGCATTGCGGATAAAGTGTTGCGCCGGCCAGCTCAGATCGCGCGGGCCAGGGACGTGTTGGGCTTGATTTACTTCTACTTGGGCCGTTACAACGATGCCTTGGCCCATTTCCAGGAAGCTCGCCGTATTTTTCACCAGGTCCACCTGGAACGCGATGCCGTCATTGCCCAACTGTTCGAAACGCAGTGCCTGCTGGCCCTCAACGACCTGGAGGCGGTGGAAGCGGCAGCCTCTCGCATCATCGAGTATAGTCTCACGGCTGGCATGGATCACGAGGCCGCAATGGCCCTTGTGTACCGCACAAAAGCGCGGCGGCGCTTGGGACGCCTGCTGGCCGCTGCCAAGGACCTGGAACAGGCCGGGCTGATCTTCAAGCAACACAACAACGAAGTCTGGCTGGGGCACGTCTACCTGGAGTTGGCCTACGTCTTGCTGGCGACCGACAGCGCCTTTGAGGCTGACTTGGCGGCCGAGGCCGCCCAACTCTACTTCGCCCGGCTCGGCTTGCCGTTCGACCGGGCACAGGCCCTGCTCGCCCAAGGGCTGGCGGCTGAACAACTCGGCATGTTAGACGTGGCCCGCCGGTTGTACCGTCAGGTGTTGACCGTTGGGCAGCGTGAGAAGCTGGCCACTCTGGTTTATCCGGCTTGCTACGGCCTGGCTCGCCTGGAAAAGCAAGCTGGCCACGTGAGCGCGGCTCGCGCCCGGTTGTTGCAGGCCATTCAGGCCGTGGAGGAACTGCGCGGTGGGATGGCCATCGAACTGCGCGTCCCCTTCCTGGCCGACAAGCTGGAAATCTACAACGAAATGATTGCCCTGGAACTCGAAGCCAACAACGTGGAGGCCGCCTTTCACTTTGTCCAACGCGCGCGCGCACGGGCGCTTCTCGACCTGTTGGGAGACGAGCACAGCGTGCGCCTGCAGGCTCGAACCGGGGAAGACCAGGTGCTGGTGAACGAAATCAACCGGCTTCGCGAGCGGTGGCGCTGGCTTCAACGGCGTGCGTTGCACATCCCCCTTCGCTCCACGTCGGATTGGGAGACCCTCTCGGGAGAAGCCCGCGAGGCGCTGCTGGCAGAAGCGCGTGAGTGCGAAGCCCAGATTCGGGCCCTCTTCCGAGAACTTCAGGTGCGCCAAACGTCCACAGGACAGGGGCCGGCGCTCACCAGCGTGCCCGACGGCGACGTGCGCCAGCACGTGTCACCGGAAACCCTGCTGGTGGAATACTTCTCTCTGGACGATACCCTGTGGGCCTTCGTCATCACCACAGATCAAGTGGTGGCCTATCCCCTGTGTCCAGTGGTCGAAGTGCGCCATCTTATGGCCCGCTGGCGCTTGCTTCTCACGCACGCCACCTCCTTGGGGCCGAAGATGGGGCGCCACTTGCCAGCCATTCAGCGCGTGTTGGGAGCCCTGTACGAGAAGCTGTTTGCCCCCTTGGCCGGACATGCTGACGGGTGTACGCGCTTGTACGTGGTTCCCCACGGGGTCTTACACTACTTGCCTTTCGTGGCCCTCTACGACGCGAGCACAGGCACGTATCTGGTGGAGCGGCTCGCCGTGGCCCGGCTTCCCAGCGGCAGCCTCTTGCCGTTGCTGAAGGCTCGACGGATGAAGGCGGCACGATGGAAGGAAAGTCCGCTTGTGTTGGGGTGCAGTCACCACAATCTCCTGCCCGTGGCCGTTGAGGAGGCCCAACACATTGCCAGCCTGGCCGGAGCGGAGTGCTACCTGGAAGAGAAGGCCACCAGCGCTCGTTTGAACACCGTTCAGTCGTGGCGCCCCTTTGTTCACATAGCGGCTCATGGTGCCTTTCGGCCCGACGCACCGCTCTTCTCCGCCGTTTACCTGGCCGATGGCCCCCTCACCACGCTGGACTGGTTCGGCCTTTCCTTGCCGACAGCGTTGCTCGTGCTGAGTGCTTGTGAGACGGGGTTAGGCGTAGTCCACCCCGGGGATGAAATCGTGGGGCTCAGCCGCGCGTGCCTCCACGCGGGCGCCCAAGCTCTTCTGCTCAGCCTGTGGCGCGTGGAGGACACCCGCACGCGGGACTTCATGGTGGAATTTTACACCTGGTTGATGGCCGGGCTCCCGCCAGCCAAGGCGTTGGCGCGCGTGCAACGCCACTGGCTGCGCGAGGATGCCACCGCTCATCCGTTTTACTGGGCGGCCTTTTCGATCACCGGGGACGCTTTTGCGCCCCTTTTCCTCCCATCGTCCCCGGCAACGCCAGACCACGATGATCGCTCACTGCCTGCCGACCGGGCGTAGTGCCCGACTTCGCTGGCCAACAGGCTGGGCTTCACGCCGCCCACTCGAACTCGAACGGTACGGGGTTTCCGGCGTGGTCGAAAAGGAGCGGGGGAGCGCCCTTCTCAATGGTGGCGGCGGTGATTTCCACCCGCCCCACGTCGCCTCGCGAGGGAATCTCGTACATGATGTCCAATAGCACATTTTCTATGATGGTCCGCAACGCGCGCGCGCCGGTCTTGTATGCGAGGGCTTTCCTGGCCGTGGCCCGCAGGGCATCATCGTGGAAGACGAGTTCCACCTGATCCATGCTGAAGAGCTTCTGGTACTGTTTGACCAGCGCGTTTTTGGGCTCCGTGAGGATGCGCACGAGCATATCCTCGTCCAGTGGGTCCACGCTGGTAACCACCGGCAGGCGCCCGACCAGTTCGGGGATCATGCCATATTTCATCAGGTCGTCGGCAGTCACGTACCGCAACAGTTCGGCCGTGGTGTACTCGCGGTACTCGCCTGCGTCCTGGTTGGGCACTTTGAAGCCCAGCTTCCCACGGGTGTTCAGCCGCTCGGCAATGATTTTTTCCAGGCCGTCGAAGGCGCCGCCACAAATAAAGAGGATGTTCGTCGTGTCAAGCTGGATGAAGTCTTGGTGCGGGTGCTTGCGGCCGCCCTGTGGGGGCACGTTGGCAATTGTGCCCTCGATGATTTTCAGGAGCGCTTGCTGGACCCCTTCGCCGCTCACGTCGCGTGTGATACTGGGATTGTCCCCGGACTTGCGCGCCGTCTTGTCAATTTCGTCTATGTACACGATGCCCCGCTCGGCGCGCGCAAGGTCGAAGTCCGCGGCCTGAATCAGGTGGAGCAGAATGTTCTCCACATCCTCGCCCACGTAACCGGCTTCTGTCAGGGCCGTGGCGTCGGCGATGCAGAAGGGCACGTCCAGAATTTTAGCCAGCGTCTGCGCGAGCAGCGTCTTGCCACAGCCGGTAGGGCCGATCAACAAGATGTTCGACTTTTGGAGTTCAACGTCGTCGTAGTCGCCCGCGTAGAAAATGCGCTTGTAGTGGTTGTAGACAGCCACCGACAGGACTTTCTTGGCTCGATCTTGTCCAATGACATACTGGTTCAACTGCTCGTAAATCTCCTTTGGCGGCGGCAGACGTTGGGGGAGAGCACCAAAAGGCGGAGACGGCGAGCGCCGGATGGTGGGAGCTTCCTCTTCCAGAATCTCCTTGCACAGGTCCACACACTCGTCGCAGATGAAGACGGAATTGGGCCCTGCAATCAGCCGGTTGACCTCGGTCTGGTCCCGGTTACAAAAGGAGCACTGTTGTCCGCTGCCGCGTCTGGTTTTACGAGACATTCTGCCGTTCCTCCTCGAAGGTGAGCACTTCGTCAACGATGCCGTATTCTTTCGCCCCATAGGCGTCCAGGTAGAAGTCGCGATCGGTGTCGCGTTCGATGCGTTCCAGGGGGTGCCCCGTGGCCTGGGCCAGAATCTTGTTGAGCTTGGCCCGCAGGCGCAGAATCTCGCGGGCCTGAATTTCGATTTCGGCTGCTTGCCCCTGAGCACCGCCGAGGGGCTGGTGCATGTGGATGGTGGCGTTGGGCAAGGCGTATCGGCGCCCCTTGGTGCCCGCCGCCAGGAGCACCGTGCCCATGCTGGCCGTCAGGCCCACAGCGATGGTGGAGACCGGCGCGTCAAGGAGCTGAATCGTGTCGTAGATCGCCAACCCCGCATATACCGAGCCACCCGGGCTGTTGATGTAAAGCTGAATTTCGCGCTCAGGGTTCTCGCGGTTCAGGTAAAGAAGCTGAGCAATGACCAGGTTAGCTACCTGGTCGGTAATCGGGGTGCCCAGGAACACGATCCGCTCCTTCAAGAGCAGAGAGTAAATGTCGTAAGCGCGTTCCCCGCG
>WFWG01000257.1 GCA_015491235.1 Ardenticatenaceae bacterium | reverse complement strand
GTGCTCGACCCGGTCGCCGCCGTGGTCAACGTGGAAAATTACCTGTTAGCCACCAGCCAAATTGCCCAAACAACCCTGCGCAACGTCATTGGTCAGGTGGAACTGGACGAGTTGCTGGCCGAGCGCGAGAAAATCAACAACCGGCTCCAGCAAATCATTGATGAGGCCACTGAGCCGTGGGGCATCAAGGTGAGCATTGTGGAAGTCAAGGACGTTGAGCTGCCGGACGTGATGAAGCGCGCCATGGCTCGCCAGGCCGAAGCTGAACGCGAAAAGCGGGCCAAAATCATTCACGCCGAAGGTGAATACCAGGCGGCTCAGCAGCTTCTCGAAGCGGCCCGCCTGATGTCCCAGGAACCCACGTCAGTTCAGTTGCGCTACCTCCAGACGTTGACGGAAATCGCGGTGGAACAGAATTCCACAGTCATCTTCCCAGTGCCAGTGGAGTTCATAAAGGTGTTCAGCAAATGGATGACTGAGGAATAGTGCTCGACCTTGTGCAAATCTGGTGGCCGTTTGCAACCGGAACAAGCCACATCTTCCACGTTCCACACAAGTCGCGTGCAAGTGGAAATAAGGCGGTGTTAAGCATCTTGCTCCTATTTGGCGGAACGCACATTCTGAATATACTTCTACGCTGTTACAGGGGGGGAGTATTCCTCTCGTAACAAAACTTCTTCGAGTGGGGTGAAGCGATGGAAAAGGTCATTATTATCGGATCTGGGCCTGCTGGTTTGACGGCAGCTCTTTATGCTGCACGAGCAAATCTGTCCCCGCTGGTTATTACTGGCAATGAACTGGGCGGCCAAGTCTCCATCACCAATGAGGTGGAAAACTACCCCGGCTTTCCCGAGGGCCTGACAGGTCCGGAATTGGTCGAGCGGTTCCAAAAACAAGCCGAAAAGTTTGGCGCCCGCTTCGAGTTCGACGAAGTGATTGAAGTGGACTTCAGCGGCCCGCCTCACCGGGTCAAAACCCACGGGCAGGAGTTCACCACACAGGCTGTTATCATTGCCACAGGCGCTTCACCCAAGCGGTTGGGGGTACCGGGTGAGCAGGAGTTCATTGGGCGAGGCGTCAGTTACTGTGCCACGTGCGACGGTTTCTTCTTCCGCGACAAGGAGATCATCGTGGTGGGCGGGGGCGACTCAGCGGTTGAGGAAGGGCTTTTCCTCACCAAGTTTGCCCGCCGGGTGCGCATCGTCCACCGCCGCGACCAGTTGCGCGCCGGACCGCTGCTCCAGCAGCGCGCCTTCAACAACCCCAAGATCGAGTTCGTCTGGAACACTGTGGTTACCGCCATTGAGGGGGACGGCCGCGTGGAGCGGGTGCGGGTGCGCAACACGGTGACCGGTGAGGAGGGAATCCTGGAAACCGACGGCGTCTTCATTTACATCGGCCACTACCCCAACAGCGCGCTCTTCAAGGGCCTGGTGGACATGGACGACCACGGTTACATTATCGTGGACAAGTTCATGCGCACCAACGTGCCCGGCGTCTTCGCCGCCGGCGAAATTGCCGACCCCATTTACCGCCAGGTGGTGACGAGCGCTGGCGACGGGTGCAAGGCGGCCATGCAGGTCGAGAAGTACCTGGCCGAAATAGAGGGACGTCGCCAACTGGGTGAAGACCAGCCCAGCCCGGCGAGTGGATAGCCACTTCGGAGGAGCGCTGTGCCTGTCGTTACAGTAAAGGGCATCTCCGTCTTTTACCGAGAGGCTGGAGCCGCCGGCCCCCGCGTGGTTTTCGTCCACGGGGCCGGCGGTTCCAGCCGGCATTGGGGCCTTCAGGTGCGCGACGTGGGGCGCGTGGCCCGTTGTGTGGCGCTCGACCTGCCAGGACATGGCCGCTCCGGCGGGAGTGGCTGTTCGACCATTCCCGACTACAGCGCCCTTCTGGTGGCTTTCCTCGACGCCATTGGCTGGTCCTCGGCAACGGTGGTGGGCCACTCCATGGGCGGCGCCATTGCCCAGTGGACGGCCCTTCACTACCCCTCGCGCGTCGAGCGCTTGGGGCTGGTGGGCACGGGCGCCAAACTGCGCGTTCACCCCGACATTCTCAACGGCTTGCTGGCACCAGATCCCACGCCCACGTTTTATCTCATTGCCCGCTGGGCCTACCGAACGAACGTTTCTGACGAAGAAGTAGAAAGAAGTGTGGCCGAATTGCGCGCCACGCCCGCCTCAGTCACCTATGGCGACTTTCTGGCCTGTGACCGCTTCGACGTGCGCTCCCAGCTTGGTCGCATCCACCAGCCAACACTGGTGTTGACCGGCCAGGAGGACCGCCTGACGCCCCCTCGCTACGCTGAATACCTGGCCGAACGCATTCCCGGCGCCGTGTTGCGGCTCGTTCCCCACGCTGGTCACTTCGTCATGCTGGAACAACCCGACGCCGTCACCGAAGCGTTAACCGCCTTCCTCGGGGTGTGAAGCAGTCCCATGCGGTACGCGCTGGACGACACGATTGCGGCCATTGCCACGCCGGTTGGTGAGGGGGGAATCGGCATCGTCCGCCTCAGCGGGCCAGACTCTCTCTCCATCCTGCGCCGCATCTTCCGGCCCGCGCGCGGTGGTGGTCCCGACTGGAACCCACGCCCGCGCTTCCTCACCTACGGCCACGTTGTGGACCCGCAGACCGGCCAGGTGATTGACGAGGTGCTTGCCGTCTACTTGCGCGCACCTTTCACCTACACGCGGCAGGACATGGCGGAAATCCACACCCACGGCGGTTTCGTGCCGCTGCGGGTCGTGCTCACCCTCGTGCTGGCCCAAGGTGCCCGCCTGGCCGAGCCAGGCGAGATGACCCTGCGCGCTTTTCTCAACGGTCGCCTCGACCTGGCCCAGGCCGAAGCTGTGCTCGACGTGGTGCGCGCCCGCACCGAGGCCGGCTTGCAGGCTGCCCTCCAACAACTCGGAGGCCACCTCTCAAACGAAATTCAGGAAGCCCGGCAGCGGGTGCTCAACGTGCTGGCCCACCTGACCGCTCTCATTGATTTCCCGGAAGATGACGTGCCGCCCCAGGATATTGTCCCGGAGCTGGAACAAGTGGCCCGCCACCTGGAAGACCTGCTCAGCCGCGCGGACCGGGGCATCCTCTTGCGCGAGGGCGTGCGCGTGGCCATCGTGGGGCGCCCCAACGTGGGCAAGAGCAGCCTGCTCAACCGGCTGCTGCGCCACGACCGGGCCATCGTCACCGAGATTCCCGGCACCACGCGCGACGTGCTGGAAGAAACGCTCAACGTGCGCGGCATTCCCGTGGTGGTTGTGGACACGGCGGGCATTCGGCACACCGACGACGTGGTCGAACGCATCGGAGTGGAGCGCAGCCGGGCGGCCATCGCTCAGGCCGACCTGGTGCTGTTGGTGCTGGACGCCAGTCAAGAACTCACGTCCGAGGACGAGGCCATCGCGGCCCAGGTGGAAGGCCGCCCGGCCATCGTAGTGCTCAACAAAACCGATCTTCCCACACGCCTCACCCCCGAGAACGTTCCCCTTCTGCCGGAGGCCCCCCGCGTGTCCCTTTCGGCAGCTACCGGCGAAGGTGTCGAGCAGCTCGAGGAGGCGATCTTCGAACTTGTCACCGGGGGCACCGTCATGCCCACGCACGGCGCCCTGATTACCAACCCGCGCCACAAGGCGGCCATTCAGCAGGCGCTCCAGCACGTGCGGGCCGCCCAGGAGACGTACCGGGCCGGCCTGCCCGCCGACTTCGTTACCGTGGACCTGCACGCGGCCGTCAACCGGCTGGGCGAAATCACGGGCGAGACGGTGACCGAGGACCTCCTGGAGGCCATCTTCAGCCGGTTCTGCATTGGGAAATAATCACATATTCCACGTCGCGTCCCCGAAGAATTCGCCGTGATCCTTTGTCAGGAACGCCTCGACGGCCGGCCGAACGTCTCCCAGCCGGAACGAGGGCCCGTGGCCAGGATAACAAATGGTCTCGTCGGGCCAGGCCAGGATCACCTCGCGCAGCGTCCGGAGTGTTTGCTTGAAATCTTCCGGCGACCACGTCTTTCCAGGGCCACCTTCAAAGATCGTATCGCCTACAATGGCCCGCCTGTCGTTCTCGATGTAGTAACAGAGCATGTCTGGCGTGTGGCCTGGTGTGTGGTAGACTCGCAGCGTGTGTTGGCCCACTTGAACACGATCGCCATGCTGGAGCCACCGATTCGCTTCAAGGTGCACATCGTCCCAATGGGGGCCAGGATGGGCCAGCAGGGGGAGGCGCAGGCGAGTGCGAATTTCCTCCAATGCGCCAATGTGGTCAGGATGCGTGTGCGTGAGCAGAATAGCAACCGGGGTGGTGTCGGCCACCATATCCAGAATCTTTTCCGGCTCAGCGCCCGGATCAACGATAACACTCTGGCGAGTCAACGGGCAGAGAAGCACATACGTATTCACAGGCCAGGGACCCACTGCCTGACAGCGCAGTTCCAGCGGGGCATAGCGACGACTCCAATTCATCCAGACACCTCCTCCCTTGCTTCGCTAGATAGCCGGGCACTCGCGGTTGGCTGTCCTACCAATACGCTAACAGATGGAGCAGAGCAAGCTGCGCCCGGCACCACGAAGCCAAGCCGAGCGGGTTCCTCGGATATGGAGCGAAGCAGATTATCGGGTTTTCACTGTGCGGGTTACGTCATTGCAAGAGCCAATTGTGACCTGTAAAGTCGCAATTGGCTCTTTTTCAAATAAACGGATTTGTTGTGATAATTGGAACAATTTGGCCTTAGATGTCCAAATTGCGCACCTGCTTGGCGTGTGTCTGAATGAAGCGCTTGCGCGGTGGCACCGCCGACCCCATGAGCATGGTGAACGTCTTGTCGGCCTGGACGGCGTCCTCGATGGTTACCTGGAGCAACGTGCGGTTTTCCGGGTTCATGGTGGTCTCCCACAACTGCTCCGGGTTCATCTCACCCAGACCCTTGTAGCGCTGGATCGTCACATTTTTACCGTCCAGTTTCTTCAGGAGAGCGTCCTTCTCCTCGTCGCTGTAGGCGTAGTACTTTTCGCGGCCAGCCTGAATGAGGTAGAGGGGCGGCTGGGCAATGTAGAGGCGGCCAGCTTCGATGAGCTGCGGCATGTAGCGGAAGAAGAGGGTGAGCAAAAGTGTGCGGATGTGGGCCCCGTCTACGTCAGCGTCGCTCATGAGGATGATGCGCCCATATCGCAATTTGCTCAGGTCGAAATCGTCGCCGATGCCGCACCCCAGCGCCGAGATGATGGCCTGGACCTCCTTGTTGTCCAGCACTTTGTTAAGCCGGGCTTTCTCCACGTTGAGGATTTTGCCCCGCAGGGGCAGGATAGCCTGAAAGCGCCGGTCGCGACCCTGCTTGGCCGAGCCGCCGGCCGAATCGCCCTCCACGATGTAGAGTTCGGTCTTTTCGGGGTCCCGCTCAGAGCAGTCGGCCAGCTTGCCCGGCAGCGTCAGGCTCTCCAGCGCGCTCTTGCGCACCACCATTTCGCGCGCCTTGCGGGCGGCCTCGCGGGCCCGCGCCGACGTGAGGATTTTCGCCAGAATACTCTTGGCCTCGCGCGGGTGTTCCTCCAGCCAGCGGGAGAGGGTCTCGTTCAGCACACTTTCGACGGCTCCCTTCACTTCCGGGTTGTTGAGCTTGATCTTGGTCTGGGCCTCGAACTGGGGGTCGCGCAGCTTCACGCTGACGACGGCCGTGAGCCCCTCGCGCACGTCCTCGCCCGTGAAGTTGCTGTCCTTTTCCTTCAGGAAACCATGCCGGCGGGCGTACTCGTTGACCGAGCGGGTTAGGGCCGAACGGAAACCGGTCAAGTGGGTGCCGCCCTCCACGGTGTTGATGTTGTTGGCAAAGGTGAAGATGGACTCGTTGTACGTGTCGGTGTATTGCAGGGCCACCTCCACCAGAATGTCATCCACCTGCTTCTTGGCGTAGATGGGGTCGTGCAGGACCTTCCGGTCACGGTTCATGTACCGCACGAACGAGACGATGCCACCCTCGAAGTAGAAAGTGGCCTCCTGGTCAGCGCGCTCGTCAATGATGGTGATCTTGAGGCCGGGCGTCAGGAAAGCCATCTCCCGCAAGCGCTGGGCGATGGTCTGGTACTTGTAGTCCACACCGGGCTTGAAGATTTCGGGGTCCCGCAGCCAGGTAATCTTCGTGCCGGTGTCCTCCGGGTCGGTCTCGCCGATCACCTCGACGGGCGTGACCGGCCGGCCCCGCTCGTAGCGCTGGCGGTAGATTTTGCCGTCCCGCTTCACCACGGCCTCCAGCCAGGCGCTCACGGCGTTAACAGCCGAGACGCCGATGCCGTGCAAGCCGCCGGAGACCTTGTAGCCCTCACTGCCGAACTTGGCGCCAGCGTGCAAGGTGGTCATCACCACCTCGAGGGCCGGACGGCCCGTCTGCGGGTGAATGTCAACGGGGATACCGCGCCCGTTGTCCTCCACGCACACCACGCTGTCCTTGTGGATGCGCACGATGATGCGGTCGCAGTAGCCGGCCAGCGCCTCGTCCACCGCGTTGTCCACCACCTCATAGACGCAGTGGTGCAGGCCCAGCAACTCCGTGTTGCCAATGTACATGCCGGGGCGTCGCCGGACGGCTTCCAGCCCCTCCAGTACCGTGATTTGAGAAGCGTCGTAGGTGTGTGTTTTCGCCGTCATCCTTCACTCCTGCCGATTTCCGTTCTCTTCCTCAGTCGTTCACGCTGTTTTTTCAGCTTGAACACGGATCCGTTGAAAGCGCTCGTTGTAGAAAACGAAAGCAGCCAAGGTAAGGCCCGTTCCCAGAAACGCATTTCCAAGCATAGCGGCCAGCAACCCTGGTACAGTCTGGGCCAGGCGTAACCAGATGAAGTGAAATCCTTGTCCAAGCAGAAAAATCAGGCCGATCAACCCCAGGGCACTCCAGAAGTTCTGTCGCACAACGCGAAAGCTGTTGATGACCGCCCGAACAACTCCGTCGTCGTTCAGGACGATCGCCTCGACCACAAAGTACAGGTGAATGGCCAGCCAGAAGCTCACGCCCAACAGCATAAACGAGACCAGGCTGGAGAAGACCAGCGCCACCCCAGGACTTACCAGCGTGAGCAGGGCTAAGGCAGAACTGATAGGCACCGTTAGGGCAATAGCCACGCCGACAAGAGCAATAATCAGGACCAGGAGCCGAACAGCGGTGCGAACAGTCCCGCTCACCAGAGGCCGGCCACCCCCCGGCACACCTGACGGCGCCACACGGCGCGTCACGCGGCCCAGGAACTCCAGCCACAGCGACGTAACAAACACCCCCAGAATGCCAAAAGCACCCAACAGCGCCAACGCAGCCCAAGGGTTCGGCACGGTGGCCTGAAACAGATACGGTCCTCCCAGGGAAGGCACGTCCGCCAGCAGGCTCGGCATGCCGAGCACGCGCACGACGAGCAAGCTCAGCGCGTTGAAGTACTGCCCAGCCTCCAGCAAACTCTCGCGGAGAAAGCGAGCCTGAGCCGCCAGTTCGGCCTCTTGGCCGGCCACTTCGGGAGGCAAGGCGAAAAGGCTCGCCATGCGGCCGAACAGCGGCGCCAGAGAGATTCGCGCGCCCCGCCACAGAAGCACATCAAAGCCCAGCGGCAGCAACAAGAGCCACGCCTGCTGGGCAACCGTCACGAAGGCAAGCGACAGCGTATCAATGAGGCCGAGCGTCGCACGCTCAGAGCCTGTCGTTGTGTTTGACATCGTTCGCGTTCTGTCAACAGAGGAGTTGCCAGTGGGCTTGAGTTCGAGTTTTGTTCAATAAAATTATACCACAACACCACGACAGGCCGAAAAGGAAGCAACGGCGGCGCAGGACTTTCAACCGTGCAGGCAAACAGGCACCACCTTCAAATTGCCGCAAGGGCCTGCTCCAAGTCAGCAATGAGGTCGTCCACGTGCTCGATTCCCACACTCAGGCGCACCAGGGAATCGCCAATGCCCAGGGCAGCGCGCCGCTCCGGCGGCAGGCTGGCGTGGGTCATCAGGGCCGGGTGTTCGATGAGGGATTCCACGCCGCCCAGACTCTCGGCCAGCGTAAAGAGGCGCACTCGCCGCAGAAAACGCTGGGTGCCGGCCAGGTCAGCGTCCAGCACAGCCGTAATCATGCCGCCGAAGCCACGCTGCTGGCGGCACGCCAATTCGTGTTGGGGATGGCTGGGCAGGCCAGGGTAGAGGACGCGCTGCACGCGGGGGTGACGTTCCAGCCAGCGGGCAACGGCAAGGGCATTGGCCTGGTGGCGCTCCATGCGCACGTGGAGCGTCTTGATACCCCGCACGGTGAGCCAGCAGTCCATTGGCCCCGGCACCGCTCCAATGGCGTTCTGCAGGAATTTCAGGCGCTGGTAGAGCGCCTCGTCGTTGAGGACGATGGCGCCCCCCACCACGTCGCTGTGGCCGTTCAAGTATTTAGTGGTGCTGTGCACCACAATGTCAATGCCGAACTCCAGGGGGCGTTGAAAGTAGGGGCTGAGGAAGGTATTGTCACACACGCTGATGAGGCCCAGTTCCCGAGCAATACGGGCCACGGCAGCGAGGTCCACCAATTTCAGGAGCGGGTTGGTGGGCGTCTCCACCCACACCAGGCGCGTCGTGGGGCGCACGGCCTGGCGCAGGCGCTCTGGGTCCCGCAAGTCCACGTAGGTGAAGTCCAGCCCGAAATGTCGCCCTACCTGCTCGAAGAGGCGCACCGTGCCGCCGTAGAGGTCGTCCACGGCCACGACGTGGTCGCCGCTTCGCAAGAGGGCCAGCACGTTGGCGATGGCCGCCATGCCGGAGGCGTAGGCCAGGCCGTAAGCGCCCCCTTCCAAGGCCGCCAGGTTGGCCTCCAACACCGCGCGGGTGGGATTGTCGGTGCGGGAGTACTCGTAGCCCTTGTGAACACCGGGAGCCTCTTGGGCATACGTGGACGTCTGGTAGATGGGCGGCATGACAGCGCCCGTGGTGGGGTCGGGCGCGTAGCCGGCGTGCACAGCGAGTGTTTCAATGTGCCAAGAGGGTTGGTCGGACATAGGTCTCCTTCTCCTGTTATGGCCGTAGACGACGGGCCAGGTAGTCAATGAGGTCAATCTTGGTCAGAATGCCCTCCACGTGCCCTTCATTGTCCACCACGATGACCACGTTAGAGGCACTGAAAGCCTCGGCCAGGGCGTCCAAGCTGGTCTCCTGGCCCACCAGCACCACATCGGTGCTGATCACATCTTCCACCGTTTCGTCGGGCGCGTGAATGTGACCACCGCTGAGCAGATGGTCGAGCAAGGCCATTTCGGTAACGACGCCAATGTAATGCCCCTCGTCGTCCACAATGGGCACTTGGGAGATGTCGTGCTCCTTGAGCAGGCGAATCACGTCCACCTTGCGGTCGGTGGCGCGGGCGGTGATGACGCCAGGGCGCGCCTTGTGGGCCAGCACGTCGGCCACACGCCCTTCGCCAAGCAGGCTGTAGTCCAGGAAGCGGTTCTCGCGCATCCAGTCGTCGTTGAAGACTTTGCTGAGGTAGCGCGAGCCGCTGTCGGGCAAGATGACCACAATCACATCGTCGGGGCCACACTCGCGGGCCACCTGAAGCGCCGCCCACACCGCCGTGCCGCTGGAGCCACCGCAGAACAGCCCCTCCTCGCGCACCAGGCGGCGGGTCATCAGGAAACTCTCCTTGTCGCCCACCTGGATCACGCGGTCCACGTAGTCGAAGTCCAGCGTGCCGGGAATGATGTCCTCGCCGATGCCCTCCACCTTGTAGGTGTGCGCCGGGGGAATCTTGCCGGTGTAGAAGTAGTCGTAGAGCACAGAGCCGACGGGATCCACCCCGATGACCTGCACGTCCGGGTTTTGCTCCTTCAGGTACTTGCCCACGCCTGTAATCGTGCCACCGGTGCCCATGCCGGCCACAACGTGGGTAACCCGTCCCTCGGTTCCCTCCCAGATTTCCGGGCCGGTGGTGTAGTAGTGCGCAATGGGGTTGGCCGGGTTGAAGTACTGGTTGGCCAGAATAGCCCCCGGCGTCTCCTCGACAATCTGTTTGGCCACGCTGTAGTAGCTGCGCGGGTCGTCGGGCGGCACAGCCGTGGGTGTGATGACCACCCGCGCGCCGAAGGCCCGCAGGAGGCGGATCTTCTCCTCGCTCATCTTGTCGGGCATCACGAAGACAGCACGGTAGCCCTTGATGGCGGCCGCTATGGCCAGCCCCACGCCCGTGTTGCCGGAGGTGGCCTCCACAATGGTGCCGCCGGGCTTCAGTAAGCCGCGCCGCTCGGCGTCCAGCACGATGGCAATGCCGATGCGGTCCTTCACCGAGCCGCCCGGGTTGAGGAATTCACACTTGGCCAACACCGTGGGTTTCAGCCCTCGGGTCACCTTACGCAACTTTACCAGGGGCGTGCGGCCGATCACGTCCAGCACCGTCTCGTACATGCCGTGGGGAGGAACATCGGTTGGGGGAAGCCAGATGGGTTCGTGGACTTCGAGCATGAGGGACCTCCTTGTCCTCTTTGGTAAAAGCGTTCAGAAACTCACCGCTTCAAGAGAGGGGTTCCGGTTTCACACAACAGCGTGTTTGACAAGCTGCCGACAGCGGCGTACAATCCTTACGGTAGAAACGACTCACACATAATACCAATTGCGTAAACAAAGGCCATGTCTTGTGGCCGAGATAACTACATGAACGAAAAGACTCATGGGTACACTTTCAGAACGCCTTGAAGTGCGAATTTCCCCACAAATGATGGATTTGCTGCGCCAAGAAGCGCAACAACGGGGTGTTTCGATTGCTCAGCTTGTACGGGAAGCGATCGAACAGTTACTTCTACAAGATCGCCGGGCCCGCATTCAAGCGGCTGAAGCGCTCTTCCAAGTCGAAGCTCCGGTCTCTGAATGGCCGGAGATGAAACGGGAAATTGAAGAAGTTCACTTAACTTGACATTGTTAGATTAGCCGACTTGGCTTGAACGATGTCCGGTTGAGGGGGGTATCACCTCCAAAAAAGGAGGTGATACCCCATGAACCAAGGGAAAGAGCAAAGTGATATTTTTGATCCGATCCGCTGGGGGCTGCCCCCAGAAGCGGTCGCTGACTTGGGCCACCGTCTGCGGCGGGTGTGGCAGCGTTTTCGGGACTGCTTTCGCACCAAAACACGCGATACCAGCGCCTACGCCCTGGTGTATCTGCGAGGATTGCTCACCATGGAAAACAAGCGGAATTTTGCCAACATAGCCCGTCGGGTCATCGATCCTGATGATGACGGCCAGAACCTGCAACACTTCATGTCGGATTCGCCCTGGTCGGCCCAAGCGGTCTTTGACCAAATTCAGGCCGAGATTCGGGAGCGGGCCGAACTGCAAGGGGGCCTGTTGACGCTGGATGAAAGTGGCACCAAATGCGCTGGGCCTCAAAAAGCGGGGGCGGCTCGGCAATACATTGGCCGGCTGGGCAAAGTGGACCTGGGGCAAGTGGGGGTGGCCTTGGGCTACTACCAGGCGGGCATCTGGGCCCTGGTGGATGCTGAGTTGTACCTGCCCGAGGTGTGGTTCAGCGAGACGTATGCCACCTTGCGTCGGCGATGGCATATTCCGGAAGAGCGGGACTTCATGACCAAACCGGAAATCGGGCTGGCCCTGATTCGGCGGGCCAAAGCCAACGGCTTGCCCTTTGCGGTGGTGGGGTGTGACAGCGTGTATGGTCGCGATAGTGC
>WFWG01000256.1 GCA_015491235.1 Ardenticatenaceae bacterium | reverse complement strand
GCTCATTGAGGAGGGCAGGCGACAGTGAGTTATGTCGTGATAGACGCCAGTGTGGCCCTTAAACAGGAGACTTTAACTGAAGGGAACATCGTAATCGGGCCGAGCGACGTGTTGGATTACGGCCTCGTGCTTGCCGTGCCCCCGGTAAGTTGCTCCAGTTGTCGCAACACCTCTTCCAGCGCTTTCAACTCCTCGCCAAAGCGCGCCCAGTCTCCCTCGACGCGGGCTTCTTGGGCGCGCTGGTAATGTTCGTTGGCCTGGCGCACCAACTCAGCGATGTCGGCTGAGACGTCCGTCCCGCCCGGGGAAGCTCCCTCGCCGGGCGGTTCACCTTCCGCAACGGTGGGAGGGGCTTCGCCGACAAGCGCGGCAATGGCTTCCTCCAGCGTCTCGCGCATGACCACCCGATTGCCGCTCGCCACGATGACGCGCTTCAACTCGGGCAGTTCGCCCGTTTCGGCCAGCAGGTAGAGTGGTTCGATGTAGAGCACCGAGCGCTCCAGCGGAATGACCAACAGGTTGCCGCGAATCACCCGCGAGCCCCGCTGGCTCCAGAGGGTGAGCTGCTGGCTGATCTGGGGGTCCTGGTCAATGCGCGCCTCCACCTGCATGGGGCCGAAGACCAGCTCCTGCTTGGGGAACTCGTACACCACCAGCTTGCCAATGTTGGGGGGATCGTTGCGGGCGGCCAGCCAAGCAATCATGTTCAGCTTGTTGGCTGGCGTGTACGGCTGAATCAGCACGAACTCCGGCCGCCGCTCGTCGTCGCCGGGCAGGTCCAGGATGACGTAGTAGGGCTCCATGCGGATTTCCTGGGTCTCGAAGATTTCGTTGGGCAGGGCCCACTGGTCCTCCCGGTTGTAGAAGACTTGCACGTCTTCCATGTGGTAGGTGGCGTACAGGTCGGCCTGGATGAGAAAGAGGTCGCGCGGGTAGCGCAAGTGAGCCCGCAGCGAGGCCGGCATGGCCTCTAGCGGCTTGAAGAGGCCGGGGAAGATGGTCGCGTAGGCCTGCAGGATAGGATCGTTGGGGTCGGCCACGTAGTAGGTGACGGTGCCGTCGTAGGCGTCCACGGTTACCTTGACGGCGTTGCGGATGTAATTGATGCCCCCGCGCCGTGTGGCATACGGGTACTGGTCGCTCACCGTGTAGGCATCAACGATCCAGACCAGCCGGCCGGTAGCCTCATCAACCACTAAGTAGGGGTCCCGGTCATAGCGGAGGAAGGGCGCGATGTGATCCGCCCGCACGCGAACTGGCCTGTACAGGAGCACGCGCGTCTCGGGGGTGACAGACTGACTCAGGAGGATGTTCGGGTCGGCCAGGCGCAAAGCAAAGAGGAGTCGGCGCCAGAAGCTGCTGAGCACCACGCCCCCGCGTCCCTCGTAGTGGCTGAAGACGTTCTCCTCGCCGCGCGGGTAGTCGAACTCCGGCTGGTCGGAGTCAACCAGCACATAGTCCCCCATGAACTCCCCGTAATAGATCTCAGGGCGGGTAATCGTCAGGCCGTTGCCCGGAATGTTCACTTCCGGGGGCAAATCCTTGATCCACAGTCGGGGTTGTCCTTCCGGCGTGACCTCGTCCACCGGGCTCATGACGATGCCGTAGCCGTGGGTGAAAATCAGGCGCTCGTTGACCCAGGTGCGGGCTGGCAGGTTCTCCTTCTCCAACTCGCGCGCGGCAAGTTGCACCTGGCGGTAGGAGCCGTCGGCCAAGCGGTAGCGGTCCACGTCAATGCGGCTGAAGCGGTAGTAGGGCCGCAGTTCCTGAAGCTGCTCGTAGGTGCGGGCCAGGGGGCGCTCGTCCCACAGCCGCACGTTGCGCAGCACAAAGCTGTTCTGGTCCAGGTCGGCGGCTGTCAACTCGGCCACACGCTCGAAGGGGCGCCTTTCGATCTGGTTCAGGCCGTAGGCGGCCCGAGTGGCCGCGATGTTGTGGGCAATGTAAGGCGCCTCGCGGTCGAGTTCGTTCGGCTCGACCACGTACCGTTGCAGGATGTTGGCGTACACGCCGTTGCCCAGGATGCCGATCACCACCCAGATGCCAAACAGGATAGCGGGCAGGCGCACCATGGGGCGCACGTAATTCGCCAGCGCAATCAGGCCGGCCAGCCCCATGACGAACATCTGAAGGCGCAACGTGGGCTGTGTGGCGTTCAAGTCCGTGTAGCTGGCCCCGAACACCACCCCCCGCGTGGAATAAACCAGGTTCCAGATGCGCAACTGGTGGCCGACCGCCCACGTCAGCAGCAGGAGGGCCACCAGAATAGCGCCGTGCTTGCGGATGTAGGGCAACAGCAGAAAGTCACGCGCCTGAATATTCTCCCACTGGGAAGCGGCGTAAATGACGGCCGTGCCGATCAGCGCCAGGAGGAGCACCTGGAACACCCAGGTGTACAGGAAGGAGTAGAAAGGCAACTCGAAGATGTAGAACCCCACATCAAGGCCGAAGAGAGCGTCCCGAACGCCAAAGGGCCGGCGGGCGAAGTAGAGCAAAATTTCCGACCAGGCACTGGCGCCCACCTGCCCCATCACCCAGGCGAACACCAGGCCGACTCCGGCAATTGCAACGGGCACCCAGCGCTCCTCCAACAGCCGCTCTTCCCCGAAGATGTTGGGCACGCGGATGACCAGCCAGCGAGCCAAGTACCAGTTGCCGAGCAGTACAAGGGCCGCCACCAGGAAAGCGATCGCGAACGTGCCAATGCGCGCCCAGAAGATCGTCAGCCAGACGCGCTCGTAGCCAACAGCCTGAAACCAGAGCCACTCCGTCAGCGTGGTAATAACCCAGTTGAAACTCACCAGCACAACAAGAGCCAGCACAGCCAGCAGTGTCCACCGGTTGATGTAGGGGGGCAAACGACCACGCCGGGCAAATCGCCGACCACCCCAGTCGCCGAAGCCGCCGCGTTCCAGGAGGTGCTCGACGTCGAAGCGCGTTCTTCGATACATGCGTGTTCCCTCTCCTCCTCGTCTCCCGTCCGTCTCTTCACGACCCACCAGCGTAGACAGCCCTACCCGTCGAGGGCTTATGCCTGTGGTTGCATGACTCCATACAACGCCCCGAACTTGCGCCACAAGTAGCGCACGTAGGGCTCCACGGTAAGAGATTGGCCGGTGACGCGCTCGACCAATTCGGCGGGCGTAAATTTGGCTCCGTGGCGGTAGATGTGCTCCTTCAGCCAAGCGTGCAGCGTGCCAAACTCGCCCCGACGCATTTCCTCGACGATCTCAGGGTGAGCGTTCAGGGCAGCCTCGAAAAACGGCGCGCTCATGATGTTCCCCAGCGTGTAACTCTGGAAACCGCCGCCGATGAGCCCGGCATACCAGTGAACGTCCTGCAGAACACCATCGCGGTCGTCCGGGGGCACCACGCCTAGGTCCTGTTCGTATCTAGCTCGCCACGCCTCGGGCAGATCACGCACGTGCAGCTCCCCCTCCAGCAGTTGCAACTCCAGGTCGAAGCGAATCATCACGTGCAGGTTGTACGTCACCTCGTCGGCATCGGTCCGAATGAGGGAGCGTTGCACTTTGTTAATAGCGCGGTAGAAAGTCTCCAGCGAGACCCGGCCAAGCTGATCCGGAAACCGGGCTTGGAGGCGGGGGTAGAAGAACTCCCAGAAAGGACGGCTTCGCCCTACCAGGTTCTCCCACAGGCGGGACTGGCTCTCGTGGACGCCGCCCGAGGCACCACGCGCCAGCGGCGTGCCCTCATACGCTGGCGAGATGCCCTGCTCGTAGAGGGCGTGGCCGGCCTCGTGGAGCGTGCTGAACAGGGCCTCGCTGAGGTCGTCTTCCTTCACGCGCGTGGTGATGCGCACATCACCAAGGGAGAACTTCGTCATGAAAGGGTGGTGGGTCAGGTCTTGCCGGCCGCGCTGGAAATCATAACCGAAGCGGCGAATGACTTCCTGGCCGAAGGCCAGTTGCTCGTCGGCCGGGTAGTGGGCGTGGAGGCAGGTGTCGTCGGGTGGCTCCTGAGCGGTAATGGCTTCCGCCAGCGGCACAAGGTGCTTTCGCAGCTCCTCGAAGAGCGGACGAATCACAGCCACGGTCATGCCGTGGTCGGCGAAGTCAATGAGCGGGTCGGCGATGTGCTCGTAGCCGGGAAAACATTCGGCCACCCGGCGGCTGAGTTCCAGCGTCTTCTCCAGGTACGGAGCCACGCGGTCGAAGTCGTTGGCCGGCCGCGCTTCGGTCCACACCTGGTACGTTTGGGCGGTGTGTTCCGAAATCTCGGCCACCAGCGCTGGTGGTATCCGGGTCGCTCGCTCGTAGTCACGGCGGGTCACGCGAATCAGGGCTGCGTCGTCGTGGTCCGGCGGCAGGCTCTCCGCGTAGGGTTCGAGCGCGTCCAACAGCCGCCCAATCTCGGGGTCGGTGAACTCGCGGTGGGCAATCTGACGGATAAGGGCGGTTTGTCGGGCTCTCGCTGGCGCGCCGCCTGGGGGCATGTACGTGGCCTGGTCCCAGTGGAGCAATCTGGAGATGCCGTTGAGGTCGTAGACGCGCTGTAGGCGCTCTCGCAACTGTTGCAATTCGGCGTTCACCGGTGAACCTCCTTATTGTTTGTGTCCGCGAACTTGTTGGGCCAGCTTCTTCCCGTATAATCGGCCAAGACCCGGATTTTGACATGATACTCGACTCGGCCGAATTCGCCAACATCGTTTTCTTCGCCAAATCCGCGGGACAGGTTGGAAGCGAGAGGGAGGTTTCTTTCCCGCGCGCTTCGCACGAGTCGAGCGGAGGGAGCAGGTGTTCAGACCAACACGTTTACCAGGTGTTTTGGCGCTTCTGTTTTTCGCCGCAGCAGGGCTGATGGCAGCCTGTCAAACAAGCGCCGGCCAGCCAACCGCGCGGGAAGTATCGTTGCGCCCCCCGTCGCCGAGCCCCACGCGAACCCTGCACCCTACATTTACGCGCTTGGTCACCATGACGCCTCCTGTTACACCATCGTCCACGGCGACGCCTGTACCGCCTACTGCCACGCCGACAGCCACACCCCTTCCTACCGCTACCGCCACGGCCACTGCTTCCCCCACGCCGACAGCTACCCCTCGGCCGCCTTCACCCACTCCCCCGCCGGCAGTGGGCGAGGCCGCCTCCTCTTCACCCGTGGAGCTTTCGGCGGCCCCACGGGTGCCTCGGCTGGTGCTGGCCAACTACTTTGCCTGGTACGACGCCAACGCTTGGGGAGCCTGCAACATCAGTGCGGGCGATCGCCCCCTTCAGCCCTACGCCTCGGACGACCCGGCAGCCATTGCCCGCCACGTGAACCAAGCCCGCAGCGCGGGTGTGGACGGCTTCACGCTGAATTGGTTTGCCCCTGGCGATCGAACCGACCGCAATTTTGCCACGCTGTTGGCCCAATCCCAGGGGCAACCCTTCGTCTCGAGCGTGGTCTTCCTAAACCACATCTGGCACGGCGCCAGACCTACCCAGGAGAGTGTGGGCGCGGCCATCCGCTACCTGCTCGACACATACGGCCAGCATCCCAATTTCCTCAAGCTGAACGGCAAGCCGGTGCTCTTCTTCACCGATGTGTACCGGGTACCCACCCGCAGCGGCCAGACGCCCCAGGAGGCGTGGGCAGCCATTCGGCAACGGGTGGACCCCAACGGGCAGAGCTGGTGGATTGCCGAGGGACTGGACCCCTCTTACCTGAATGTCTTCGACGGCCTCTACGTCCACAAGATTACCCACCGCGATTATCCCAACGATTACCTCAAGGCACCCCGGTGGGCCGAGCGCGTGCGGGCGTGGGAGGCCCGCACAGGGCGTCCCAAGTTGTGGATCGCCACCCTCATGCCCGGCTGGGACGACACGCGCGCTGGCTGTCGGCCCGATGTGCGCGTGCCCAGCGCCCCCCACCGCCGCGACCGGGAGAACGGAAACTTCTACCGCGCCACGTTCGAGGCGGCCTTGCGCAGTGCGCCCGACTGGCTGTGGGTCAACAGCTTCAACGAGTGGGTAGAGGGAACCTACATCGAGCCCAGCGTGCTCTACGGCGATCTCTACCTGCGCCTGACCGGCGAATTCGCCCGCCAGTTCAAGGGACCATAAACGAATATTTGACAACTCCTTTGGTCTGAGTATACTTTCGCGCGCTAGACGTAGTTGTCTAATTGAAGAGAGAAGGTCGAGGCACAAGGAGAAAGCGCCCCGACAAATGGGGTGTTTTTGTGTAGAGGGGGTGAAAGCGGAGACCGGCGCCTCCACGCCAGGTGAATATGAGGCAGAGGTCAACGCGGAGAACGGATGGCCAGCGCAAGCGTGATCAACTGATTGCCCGCGCTTGGCAAGGCCACACCGGCTCTCCCCCTCGGCCGTTTGTGCCTGGGTGTGCCCCTGGGGGCACGAGCTTAACTCGTTTGAAAAGGGGGGGCTCGCTATGGAGAAGATGCACGCTTCTCTGGGGGAACTTCTGGGGACGGCCGAGCGGATCGTCCTGGGCAAACATTTAATTGTCGAACTCTGGGCACGTGACCCGCAGGTGCTCGACGACCCCGCTTACCTGCGCGACGCCTTGCTCGCCGCTGCACGTCGGGGCAACCTCAACATCATCAACATCGCCATGCACGAGTTTGCCCCCCACGGCGTTACGGGCGTTGTGCTCCTCGCCGAATCCCATCTCTCCATCCACACATGGCCCGAATACGGCTACGCGGCTGTTGATGTCTTCACGTGTGGCGGCGATCCGTGGGCCGTGGTGGAGGAATTGAAGGAGCGACTCGATGCCGAACAGGTTGAGATTCGGGAACTGGATCGCGGCGTCCTGGGATAAGTCAGAGCCGGGCCTTCACCTGCTCTACGGCATTACAGAGTGGGTTCACCGCCGGCAGTCGCCCTTCCAGGAGATCGTGGTCGCGCGGGTTGAGGGGTTGGGGCTGGGCCTCTTCTTGGACGCGGTGGTGCAGTTGCTGGAGGCGGACGAGTTCGTCTACCACGAACATCTCGTCCTGCCGGCGTTACTCTACCATCCCAACCCGCGCCGGGTGCTCATCCTCGGCGGAGGCGACGGGCTGGCCCTGCGGGAAGTGCTGCGGGACCCACGGGTGGAGGCGGTCGTGATGGTGGAGTTGGACGGCCAGGTGGTGGAAGTCTGCCGGGAACACTTGGCCTCCCTGCACCGGGGCAGCTTCGACGACCCCCGCGCCCAGATCGTGATTGACGACGCCCGCAACTACCTGGCCGAGGCTCCCCAGGACTTCGACGTGATCGTCGTGGACCTGGTGGACCCCTACGGCGCCGAGGGCATGGCCCTCTACGAGGAGGTGATGAGCCATGTGCGCCACGCGCTGGCTCCGGGTGGCATCGTGGCCACCCACGGCGAAGGGGTTGATCCGCCCAATCACCTGGCCTTGCGAGTGTGTGCTCTGCTGGAAAACCACTTCGCCCACGTGGTACTCCACCGTCAGTGTATTTCCACCTTTTCGGGCGAATGGGGGTTCATCATGGCCTCCGACGCCGTTGACTTCTGGCAAACGCCAACTGAGACGCTGATGACACGGGCGGCCGCGCTGCGGGGGGACCTGCGCGCGCTCATCGTGGAGCGCTTTCCTGTCGCCTTCCGCCTGCAACCTTTCCTGGCCGACGTGATCGACGAACTCCGACGCACGCAGGACATTGTGTTGACTGAACCAGCCGGAGGCGCGGAGTGGTTGTATCCTGCCCAAGAGGGGGAGTAATTCCGGCTTGTGCTTATGGGAACAATGTCCCATAGCCGAGAGGCCCAAATTCGATTAAAATGTGAGGCAGATGAAGGGAACCAAAGGCACCGCCGTCCACATCGTTGCCCCCTTTGGTTCCCTTTGTTGTTTTGAGCGCCCTCTTTGCAAGGTCAACGCTATGGTTCGCAGTCGGCTGTTCTTCGCCCTGTGCCTGGCTGTCCTCCTCTTGCTCTCTTCACGGCTCGCGTTCGCACAGGGTGGACCCACGAAAATCTTCCTGCCCCTGGTAAGCCACGTGCCTGCCTGTGGTTCCACTGGTGAAGAAACGTATGGGTTGCTCTCGATCAACGGCTCGCCCAGCGACCGCCCGGCCGAGCAGCACCCGGACCTCAACCTGGCCCTGCGCGGGTACGAGCGCACCAACGAGCCAGCAACGCTAGTGAACTACGGCGGGGGAACTGACCAGAACGCGCCCCAGCTTTACCGCCTCTTCGCCGACCAGCGCATACCAGCTTTTAGCGCCACATATCAGGTGTACGACTGGGACTGGAACTGCGACTGTCGCGGCAGCTTGATTACGACCTGGCCGGTCACCCTCCTCGGCATGAGAACGACGCCGGGCGAGACGATTCACCTGCCCGGCAGGGGAGTCAGCATTGGCTCCGGCTACGAGGCGCTCGTGCTCTATGCCACCGAGAGTCGGCTGACCATCAAGTACACCCGCGAGGACAACGTGGTCTCCGGCTACACCCTCCACCTGGAGGACCTGTGCGTGGACGCCAACCTGCTGGCCCTCTACCAGTCGGCTAATTCGGCTGGGCGCCGTTCGTTGCCCGCGTTGCGGGCCGGCCAAATGGTCGGCCGGGCTCGCGGTACTGAGATCAAAGTGGCCATTCGCGACAACGGTTCCTTCATGGACCCGCGTTCGGCTAAGGACTGGTGGCGGAAGTAGTGGCCTTTCTCGCGAGTTGTGTGTGTTTTGTCCAGCGTCCGATTTTGAGTATATTTCCTGTGAAACATTCATCCACACAAGCGAGCGGAAACGCACCAATGCACACCCTGGGGCATCAAATATCTGCCCAGTTTCTGCCGGTTACGCCTGAAACTGAAGCGTGGCTCCGTGAGCGCATCACTTACGTGTTCCACGCCGTGCCCTACGGCTGGGGACAGGGCAAAGCGCTGGTGGAAGCGCTGGCCCCCTTCGAGGCCAAAATCGAAGAGGCCACCGCCCGGGATGAGTGGGAATTGGCTGCCCTTATCAGCCGCGTTCTCCTGGAAGAGGTGCTTCCCTCGTATCAACAGGTGCGCCTGTTCGATCCGGACCGCGATCTGGCACGTTTCTTGAACCGCGTGGCCCGGCGCCTGCACTGGATGCTGCCGCTGCTCCTCGACCCAGACGAGTACGCGGCCGCCACCGAGGCGCTGGCCGACGTAGCCCATGCGGCCCGCGTGCTCCACGAGCCTATGCTGGTGGAAGAACGGGGATGAACGTGCAAAAGCGAAAATGGCTGAACGCCCATTCCCTGCAACCGCTTCCTCAGCGCCGTGTACGCCGGGCGGGGGGAGCCGTCGGGGTTGAGGAGGGCGTACCAGCGCATCTGTTCGCCCGCCGGATACCAGGGAGCTGTGCTGAAGTCCAGGTTGAAGATGAAAGCCGCCTGTACCCACGGCCACGCCTCGATCACCTCCACGGCCTCGGCCCAGTAGCGAGCCTGCACCTCGGCGGGCAGCGCTCCGTACTCGTGTTCCCCCAGGTCCCACCCCGGTGCCTCCAACGCCCACCCCAAC
>WFWG01000255.1 GCA_015491235.1 Ardenticatenaceae bacterium | reverse complement strand
ATCGCGTACTGCGTCCCCAAGTTGTGTCCGGTCCAGGTGGGGGAACCCCTCCAGCACCAGTTCCTCGATGTGCAACTCGACTGAAGCCTTTCGGATCTGGTCGGTCATATCCAACCCTCGACCTCCGCGTCGGTGAGCGATTTTTCCAGTTTGACGTACTCGGCGCGCGCCGCCTGGAGGAGATGGGCCATGCGCACCGGCTCGCCGGCCTCGGCAGCCAGAAAGGCCGCGTTCAGGGCGATGTTGCGGATGTTGCCGCCGGCCACGTTCAGGCGCGCCAGCTTCTGCACGTCCAGCCCTGCCGTGGGCGTGTCGGGCGGGAAGATGCGCCGCCAGATTTCGGCACGGGCCGCCGCGTCGGGAAACGGAAAGGACACGAGGAAGCGGATGCGCCGCAGAAAAGCCGTGTCCAGGGCCTTCTTCATGTTGGTAGTCAGGATAGCCAGACCGCGGTAGGCTTCCATGCGCTGGAGCAGGTAGCTCACCTCGATGTTGGCGTAGCGGTCGTGGCTGTCCTTCACCTCGCTGCGCTTGCCGAACAGGGCGTCCGCCTCGTCAAAGAGCAGGAGGACGCCGCCCTCCTCGGCGGCGTCGAAAATGCGGCGCAGGTTCTTCTCCGTCTCGCCGATGTACTTGCTCACCACCTGGCTCAGGTCAATGTGGTACAGGTCCAGTTGCAGCTCGTTGGCCAGCACCTCGGCGGCCATGGTCTTGCCGGTGCCGCTTGGGCCGGCGAAGAGGGCGCTGATCCCCAAGCCGCGCGCGGATTTGGCGGCAAATCCCCACGTCTCGTAGACCGTCGCCCGCTGCCGCACGTGGGCCGCCATCTCGCGCAGCGTTAAACGCTGTGCTTCCGGCAGCACCAGGTCGTCCCAGGCAGCCGTTGGCTCAATGCGCTGCGCCAGGTCGTCCAGCCGTGGCCGCGCCTGGGTGCGGCAGGCCGCCCACAGTCGGGCCTCCAGTTCGGCTGCCACGGTTGGAGGTGGCTCTTGTGCCGGCCTTTCTGCCAGCGCCTGAGCGCAGGCCGACCGGATCACCGGCGCGCTCAGGTCAAACTGGGCCACGAGCCGTTCCACCCCGCCGTTGAGCACCGGCGCCGCCGGGCCCAGCGCCTGGTGCCACAGCGCGCGCTGTTCGTCGGCCAGCGGCTTGCGAACCTCAAAAGTGACCAGAGGCCGGCGGCGCACCGCGCGGCGTTCGCGGCCCGTCACGAACAGGGCGCCACGGACGCCCTCGATGAAGCGTGCCACCGCGCTCTCGCGCGCGGCATCCTGGCGGTCCAAGCCCTCGCAATCCAGCAGCAGCGCGCTCAGGCTGAGGGCTGCCTCGCGTTCCCACAGGCGCATCAGGCTGTCCAGCTCGTGGGGCGTGGCCGGGATGACCTGTGCCGGCAGGCTGTACAGGTGGAGCCCCAGCATCTCACAGGCCGCCGCGGCAACGGCGCGCTTGCCGGCCAGATCCGGCCCGCACAACTGCACCACCGGCAGCATCTCCCCGCTACTGGCCTGCGCCCAGATGCCAGCAATCGCTTCGGCAATCTGGCGGTGTGATGGAACCAGGTCGGTGGAGGGTGGCTCCGGCTGCACGAAGCCAAACAGGTGTTCGTCCAGGTGGTGCAGGCCGGTCAGGTGGTGCAGTACCCGCTCGTCAACGCGCAATGGGCTGGTCATCAACGTGCTGCCGGCCCCGACCTCGATCAGGCGCCAGCGCCGCAGCGGCGCTGTGGGGGTCAGGGCGCTCCAGTGGGCCTCCGGCAGGACGGCCAGTGCCAGGCCGAAGGTCGGGTAGGTCCGCCGAGGATCATCCTGGGCGGCCGCACACAGGGCCGCAAACGTGCTGTCCAGCTCGACGCCGGCGCACAACAGCACTACATCCCGCTCAAAAGGTGAGAGGTTGAAGGTCGCGCACAGCGTTTCCAGGGCGGGGGGCGCTGGCATGTGCTCGCGCAAGGAGCGAAGGGTCGCCTCTCGGGCGCCTGGATCGTCTGCGCGGCGGCCTTCCAGCGCCGCGCGCACGCCCTCCAGCGCGGCCATCAGGTAGCGCTGGTTGGCACGAAACCAACCCGTCGTTCCGCACAAGGTGCTCTGTGCCTGCGTGTCCGGCGGTGTCATGCTCATGTGTACTTCTCAACAAAATAGCGCTCGATTTGCTGGCGTTCTCTCTCCGAGAGCGCGCGGTTGTAGACGAGAAACTCGGCCAGATCACCCTCCAGGAAGTCAGGTGGCCCGGTGGTGCCGTTGACCGCACTGGCTTTAGAGCCCACTCCGATGAACCCAAAACGGGTGACACCCGATCCCAAGCGTTCTCCGCCGTGAGCGTCGGCTTCGGCCACCCGTTCACCGTCCACAAAGATCTGCTTGTCTGGCGACGCGCCGGCCTCGAAGCTGCAGACGATCAGGTGCCAGTTCCCGTCGGTGTAGGAGGCGGGCGTCAGCAGGTCGTGGACACCGGCAGCCGACCGGGTGTGCCACCCCACGCTGCCCGCTGGACCGGTGCGCAGGGAAACCTGCCAGTACTCGTCGCGGTCGAAGCTGACCAGGATCTGGTCGTTGCCGGAAAGTGACTTCACCAGCGCGAAAACGGTGATCCCGCCGATCTGACCGGCGGTGTCGTAGTGCATCTGAGCGATGGCGAGGTAGTCGTCTGTGCCGTCGAAGCGCACCGCCGGCCTGCCGTTCAGCACGTTGCGCACGAAGAGCGGCTTGCGGGCGTCCGTGGTCTGGAACGCGCGGTGGTCGTTGTCGCTCTGGTCGGCCCACTCGGAGACCCGTCCCAGACTGTCGTGTGCCACGCCGGCGTCGGCCCGCAGCCAGAGGTGCAGGTCGGCCAGGGTATTCGGCTCGGCAGCCGGAACCCCCAGGGCCACGGAGGGTTGCACCTGGATCACGGGCTCGCGTACCGGCTGGGCCACGGTGGGGCGTTGGTCCGCCGAGATCAACACCACAGAAGCCTGATAAGCCACCGAGAGAACGTAGGTTGTTTGGAAAAAGACCGACCACAGCTTGGACAACTCCTCCAGGTTCAGCGAAAGCGGCACAAATTTCACCAGCTCAACTTCCTCGGCCAGATTGGAATCGCTCAGGAAACCGATGGCGTTGACCGTGTTTTGGATGTCCTGGCGCGTGAGCACGGGTTTGGCGTGCAGCGTGCGGATGGTGCTGCCCAACAGCCGCTGCGGTTCCAGGTTCACCTCGTTGCCGTAGAAGCTCAGCAGGTAGTGCAGGTCGAGGGCCACTTGTGGCCGCTGGACCAGCGTGCCGTCGGGCCGGCGGGTGGGCAGGTCGTCGTTGCGCCAGTGGGCGTTGGGCGTGACCTGGTAAAGGAAAATGTTGACCCCGGTGTCCGGCACACCGCTGCCGGGGCCGTCGGGCCGCACGGTCGTTACCACGGCTCCGGGGACATCGGCCCCAACAGCAGCCTGCAGCGTGCGGCTGAGGGCCGCCGTAACCGTCGCGATGGCCAGGTAGTTGCTCATCGTCGCCCCCCATTCCGCCGTTGCAGGTACTGATCCAAGGGGAGGGGCGGCGACCGGCGGACGGGCGGCTGAGGGGGCGGCG
>WFWG01000254.1 GCA_015491235.1 Ardenticatenaceae bacterium | reverse complement strand
CCCACCCAACTTTGACAATTACTTTGCCGCCATTATAATTCGCCCCACAAAATTTTCTGGGCGTTGAGGCCAAATTCAGCGGTGAAACGCCCAAACGAGGTCGCGTCGTGCGTCGAGGCCGGGAAAAATGAGGACGAGCAACGCAGTGACGACGGCAGTGGAGCAGTGGGAAACAGCCGAACAGGTGGCGCGCGCGCTCATGCGCCTTTCTTGGCTGGCACACAAACAGTTTGCCCAGCACCTCAGCCAACACGGCCTCACAGTCCCTCAGTACTTCACCCTGCTGGCCCTGCTACGGTCGGACCGCCGCTGCGCCATGCGCCAGCTTGCCGAAGCCACCCGCTTGGACGCCGCCACCATGACGGGCATTGTGGACCGGTTGGAGCGGTTGGGACTGGTGGAACGGCACCGCAACCCGTTGGACCGCCGGGTAGTCTTCGTGCGCCCCACGGAACAGGCGCGAACGCTGTTGCGGGAGGTTCGCCTCGAACGGCAACGCGCCGTCGCCCGGATGTTCGACGCCTTTGGTGACGAGGAAATGCGCCAGCTTCTCTCCATGCTGGAGCGGCTGTTGGCCGCACTCGAGGCTGTGAGCAGTGAACAGTGAGCAGGAATCGGTCGAGAAACAGTGAGGAGGCACACGACATGTCGCACGATCCACGTGACGTTCTCAACACCCTGGTGCCCATGGTCATCGAGACCACGGGGCGCGGCGAGCGGGCCTACGACATCTATTCGCTCCTCTTGAAGGAGCGCATCGTCTTCGTGGGTACACCCATCGAACCTCTGGTGGCCAACCTGGTCATTGCCCAGCTCCTCTACCTGGACCGGGAGAACCCCGAGCGGGAAATTCAGATGTACATCAACAGTCCAGGTGGGGTGATCTACGCTGGGCTGGCCATTTACGACACGATGCAGCTCATCAGCGCGCCTGTCTCCACCATTGCGGTGGGCATGACGGCCAGCTTTGGCACGGTATTGCTGGCGGCGGGTGCCAAGGGACGGCGCTACGCCCTGCCCAACGCCACCATTCACATGCACCAGCCGCTCATGAGCGGCGGAATGCGCGGCCAAGCCACGGACATCGAAATCCAAGCCCGCGAGATTCTGCGCCTGCGCGAGCGGCTCAACCACATCCTCGCCAAACACACTGGCCAGCCGCTGGAGCGCATCGAGCGGGATACGGACCGTGACTTCTACATGGACGCCGTACAGGCCCAAGAGTACGGCCTGGTGGACGAGGTGTTGGGCGAACCCATCGAGATCGAACCGCCCAAACTGTAACGCCGTGGTTCAGCAAACGCTGAGGCGCCTGGAACGCGATTCCGAGTGGCGACGTGCCGTCACCTGTCGGCGTGAGTTGCCGCCGCGCCCGCCCCAGTTTGCGCCTTTCCCTTCCGACCTGGACCCGCGCCTGCGTGAGGCTCTTGCCCGCCGGGGGATCGAACAGTTGTACACTCACCAGGCGCGGGCCGTCGAACTTGTCCTGCAAGGGCGACACGTGGTGCTCGTCACCCCCACAGCCTCGGGGAAGACGCTGGCGTACACCCTGCCCGTGCTCCAGGCCCTCTTGCAAGATTCCTCAGCGCGAGCTCTCTATCTCTTCCCTACCAAGGCGCTGGCCCAGGACCAACTTCAGGCCCTCCAGGGGTTCATTGACGAGCTGGACATTCCCGCCCGTGCTGCCGTCTACGACGGGGACACGCCCGCCTCCGCCCGTCGAGCCATTCGGGCATCGGCCAACGTGGTGCTCACCAACCCCGACATGCTCCACACCGGCATCCTGCCCCACCACACCAAGTGGCTCACTCTCTGGACCAACCTGCGCTACATCGTGCTGGACGAGGTGCACCAGTATCGCGGCGTCTTCGGGAGCCACCTGGCCAACGTGCTGCGACGCATCCGGCGGATTGCCCGCTTCTACGGGTGCGAGCCCCAGTTCGTCGCCTGTAGCGCCACCATCGCCAACCCTCAGGAGTTCGTGGAGCGGCTGATTGACGCGCCAGTGGCCGTGGTGGACGAACATGGCGCCCCGCAGGGGCCCAAGCTCTTCTTCATCGTGCGCCCGCCGCTGGTGGACGCGACTCTCAACGTGCGCCGCTCGTCTCTGCTGGAAGCCCGGCGCGTGGCGGGTTTCTTTCTGGCTGACAACGTGCCCACGATCGTTTTCACCCGCTCCCGCCTGGCCACCGAGGTGTTGCTCCGCTACCTGCGACACGATGCGCCCGACCTGGGCCTGGCGCCGGAGGCCGTGCGGGGGTACCGGGGCGGTTACCTGCCGCGCGAGCGCCGGGCCATCGAGCGAGGGCTGCGCGAGGGAACGGTGCGCGGCGTGGTGAGCACCAACGCCCTGGAACTGGGGGTGGACATCGGCGACCTGGAAGCCTGCGTCATGGTGGGTTACCCGGGCACAGTGGCCAGCACTTGGCAGCAGGCGGGCCGCGTGGGACGGCGCGGTAACCCGGCGGCGGTGGTGCTGGTGGCCGGGCCATCGCCCCTCGACCAGTTCCTGGCCACGCACCCGGAGTGGCTCTTTGGCCGCTCCCCTGAGCACGCCCGCGTCCACCCCGACAACCTCTACATCCTAGTCGAGCACATCCGGTGTGCGGCCTTCGAGTTGCCCTTCCGCGCTGGTGAAAGCTTCGGGCGCCTGCCGCCGGAGGTGGTGCGCGAGATTCTGGACTTCCTGGTCGAAGAGGGGGTGTTTCACCGCGCCGGCGACACCTACTACTGGACGGCCCCCACCTACCCGGCGGAGCGCGTCTCCCTGCGCACGGTGAGCCGCCACACCATCACTATCCTGGAACAGCCGGGCGGCACGCCGGTTGGCGAGGTGGACCGGCACGCCGTCCACCAGATGTGCTTCCCTGGCGCCGTTTACCTGCACGAAGGACGCCAGTACCTGGTGGAGTTCGTGGACTGGGGGCGCGGCGAGGCCCTGGCCCGGCCAGTTGAGGTGGACTACTTCACCGTGCCGCTGACGCGCACGGCGGTGGAGCCCATCCGCACGGTGGCCGAGGCTATCGGGCGCACCCTGGGCGAGGTGGCCATCACAGCGCAGGTGGTGGGCTTCAAGAAGGTGCGCTTCTTCACCCACGAGGTGGTCGGGCGGGAGGACCTGGAGATTCCCCCGTGGCGCTTTGAGGCACCAGCCTGCTGGTTCACGCTGCCCGTGGCGGTGGCCCCGCCCCAGCGGCGCGACTACGGTCCCAACTGGGCCGAGCAGCGGGCCCGCGCGCGGGCCCGCTGCTCGGCCCAGTTGGGACCGTAGTCGCGCCGCTG
>WFWG01000253.1 GCA_015491235.1 Ardenticatenaceae bacterium | reverse complement strand
GCTGCGCCCTGCTGGGGGGACACCCCCCACGCCCCCCGGCAGGGGGTTCCCCCTGCACCCCCGGAATGAGGTGGTGCGGCGCTGCACACGTTCATGCGCTTGCCTCTCATTGCTCTTGGGCCGCCTGTTTGGCCGTCATGTCCAGCGACCAGCGAGCGATGTCCCACCAAGTTGCCCGGCGCTCCGGAAGCTGGAGCCACGGCTTGACGAGTATCGCTTGGGCTTCGTGGTACAGGGGAGCATAGGCAACTTCCTCGACGGCCAGGGCATCCTCAGCCTGGGCGTAAAGTTCCCGCCGGTTGGCCGGATCCCGTTCGGCCGCGGCCTGCTCGAGCAATGTGTCGAAAGCGTCGCACACCCGGCGCGACCAGTTCGGGCTTTCCTGGCAGTGAAAGGCCGTGTTGAGCCAGTAGTAAGCCTCAGGAGAAGAGGTGCAATACCGAAAGAGCCACACGTGGGGCGCTTCCTCCAGTGGGAGCGTGCGGTCCAACCGCTGCGGGTACGTTTGGGCTTCATAGCCTTCCAGGCGCACTTCGATGCCCAACGTCTCTTCCCACGTGCGGGCCAGGTGCTGGGCGACAGCCGTCAGAACGACATCTTGGGGATAGACGACCGTAATGGGCGGAAATCCCTGGCCGCCAGGATAACCGGCCCGGGCCAACACTTCCTGGGCGTGTTCGGGGTTCGGAGCCACGCCCACCTGGTCGGCCGGCGGAGCCCCAAAGACGCCCGGCGGCGCCAGGTGGCGGGCTGGTAGGCCGTTGCCCCCCAGCACTTCCTCGACCAAGCCTTCTCTGTCAACGGCTTCCGAGAGAGCCTGCCGAACAAGCCGATAGTCGAGGGGTGGCTTCACCGTCACAAAGCCTGCGAAAACCGAGCAAGACTTCGCCAGCAAGCGCATTTCCGGCTGACGGGCCTTGTCATGGCGGGCGACGGCCGCCAGCGCGGGAGCGAGGTCAACCACGTCCAAGGCGTTCCGGTCGTAGCGCTCGACAGCCTGCACATCGTCCGGGACGATGTGTACGTTGACCTGCGAGACGGAAACGTCGTTGGCGGCAAAAAAGGCATCATTTTGGACCAGCACGAGGCGCCGTTCGGGCTCCCACGTTTGCACCGTGTAGGGGCCACTTGTCAGCAGGCGGTCAACGCTCGTCCACACCTCGCTTTTCCCCTCTTCAATCGCCCCGTGGGGCAGCGGGCTGGCCGACGGCATGGCGAGCAGCGCGGGGAAATACGCGGCTGGCTCGGTGAGCGTGAATTCCACGGTGAAATCGTCCACGGCCCGAACGTCAACGCCCTCCAGGTCGGGCGTGCCTGTGGCCGTGTGTGCGGCTTGACACCCCTCGATGACGTAGAAAAGTGGCGCGTCGGCTGACCCGGTGGCCGGGTCGCACAGGCGCCTGAAGGTCCACACGATGTCGGCGGCGGTGAGGGAGGAGACCACCTGGCCGTTTTGGTCAACCCACACGGCATCCTGGCGCAGGAAGAACGTGTAGATGCGCCCGTCCCCACTCACCTTCCACTCGGTGGCCAGTTCTGGGAGCACCTCGTTTCCGTCCGGCGAGAGGCGCGTTAGGCGGCTGAAGAGGAGGCTCACCAAAGTGCGGCTGGCCGCATCGGCGGCCTGGGCGGGGTCGAATGTTTCCGGCGTGGAGGGAAAACGCACGTCGAGCACAGCGGGCACCACGTCGCGCGCGAAAGGCCAGCGGCATTGGACCAGGGCCAGCGCAGCAAGGAAGAACAGCAGGCACACGGCTCGCGAGAGCCTCCGTGGGGCTCGTCGGTTGGGACAAGAAGTGATGTCGCACATTTGTTGGCCGTGCGGTTGCTCTTTTCCAGAGTCGTTCAGGAGACGACCCAAATGAGTTCGGCGCGAATGCGTTCGTCGGTTGCCAGGATGCGTTCCAAGTGCTTGCGGGCGTAGTGGAGGCGCGATTTGACCGTTCCCGGCGGCACCCCCAAAATCTCCGCAATCTCGTTGACGCTGAACTCCTGCAAGTAGTAGAGCACGGCCACGACACGGTGCTTTTCGTCCAGGGCTGCCAGAGCTTCCTGAACAGCTTGCCGTCGTTCTTCACGGGCCACGATCTCGTCCGGCATGCTGGCGAACGCCGCGTGCAACCGGTGTTTGGCTTCTTCCAGGCTGGGAACCGGGAGGCGCCGGCGGGAAAGCCAGTTGTACGTCAGGTTGACGGCGATACGGTGAAGCCAGGGAGCCAACGAGTCGGCTTTGGAATCCACGCGGTGCAAATTCTGGTATGCCCGCACAAAGGTTTCCTGCAACAAGTCCTCCGCCACCCCCCGGTCGTGGGTCAGCGCGTAAATCGTTCGGAACAGGCGAGCGGCGTGACGATGGTAAAGAAGGGCAAAGGCGTCCCAGTCGCCGCTGTGGGCCGCGTGGGCCAGGTCCACGTCACTTCGTTCAGGCATCGTTGCTCTCCGGGGCGCCGTGCTCGCGAGTAATGGGTTCTCCTCATTTTCGGACGTTACTTGTCGAAAGACTCTACCCACAAGCCCTCGCGCGTCAAATTTCGTCAAACGGCCGGGCTCTGCTGCTCCTGTTTCGCCTCCGGCGTCCACCGCAGCACTGGGCGGCGGGCGGCTCGTGCCTCGTCTAGGCGCTTCACCGGCGTGACGTGGGGCGCCGAGCGCACCACGTCGGGGTTGGTCTCGGCCTCTTCGGCAATGCGGCGCATCACTTCGACGAAGCGGTCCAGCGTGTCCTTCGACTCCGTCTCCGTGGGCTCGATCATCAGGGCCTCTTCCACGATGAGCGGGAAGTAAATGGTCGGCGGGTGGATGCCGAAGTCAATCAGCCGCTTGGCGATGTCCAGGGTGCGCACGCCTTTTTTGGCCTGCCACTTGCCGCTGAAGACCACCTCGTGCTTGCAGATGCGGTCGTAGGGCAGGTAGTACACGTCCTTGAGCAGGGCGCGGATGTAGTTGGCGTTCAGCACAGCCAAGCGGCTCATGTCATTCAGGCCCTCGTTGCCCAACATGCGCATGTAGACGTAGCCGCGCACCATGTTGTTGACGTTCCCGTAGAATGCCCGCACGCGGCCGATGCTCTCCGGCCGATCGTAGTCCAGGTAGTAGCGGTCGCCGTCCCTGGCCACCACGGGCACGGGCAGGAAGCGAGCCAGGTCGGCCCGCACGGCCGTGGCGCCAGCGCCGGGGCCACCGCCCCCGTGGGGCACGCTGAAGGTCTTGTGCAGGTTGTAGTGCAAAATGTCCATGCCCAGGTCGCCCGGCTTGGCCACCCCCACCATCGCATTCATGTTGGCGCCGTCCATGTAGATCAGCCCGTCCACGCTGTGGACTGCCTCGGCCACTTCCAGGATGTGTTCCTCGAAGAGGCCCAAAGTGCTCGGGTTGGTGATCATCAGCCCGGCCACGTCCTCGTTGAGGGCCGCCTTCAGGGCCTCCAGGTCCAGGTTGCCGTTGGGGTCGGTGGGGATGCTCACCGTCTGGTAGCCGACCATAGCGGCCGTGGCCGGGTTGGTGCCGTGGGCCGAGTCGGGCACCAGGATGACCTTGCGCTGGCGCCCCTTCGAGGTGTGATAGGCGTGAATGATGAGCACGCCGGTCAGTTCCCCGTGGGCGCCCGCCGACGGTTGCAAGGTCACGGCCGGCAGGCCAGCAATCTCGCCCAGCCACTCCTGCAGCTCGTACATCAGCCGCAGCATCCCCTGCACGGTGGCCTCGTCCTGGTAGGGGTGGAGGTGCAGGAAGCCGGGCAGGTTGGCGATGGCGTCGTTGATTTTGGGGTTGTACTTCATGGTGCAGGACCCCAGCGGGTAGAATCCAATGTCCACGGCGAAGTTGAGCTGGGAGAGGCGCGTGAAGTGGCGCACCACGTCCACTTCGCTCACCTCGGGAAGCGGCAGGTCGTCCCGCAGGTACTCGTCGGGGGGCAACTCGGCCTCCGGCACGTCCAGGGGCGGCAGCTCAACGCCCCGCCGTCCCGGCACGCTCAACTCGAAAATCAGTGGCTCGCGCGGAACGAAGCCGTAGGTCTCCTGGGACATGGTTCTCTCCTTCCTCTGCTTATGCTTCTTCGACCTTCCACCGCCGGCCGGCAGCCAGTTGCAACATGCGGGTGAGCCGTTCGCCGTCCCACAGGTAGACGTGCGCCCGCCGCGTCCAGGCGCGGGCGGCCGGCGTCAGCGTGCCCAGCAGCACCAGGATGCCCCGCTCGATTTCCAGCTCCCGGAGCAGGGCGTAGAACTCGCTCACGTGGTGCTCCTCGAGGACTTCCAGGTCGCGCCGCAGTTGGACCACCCAGGGTTTTCTCTCGGCGTCCCAGGCCAGCAGGTCAACGGCCGGGTGGCCCGTTTCCTGGGTGGGGTCCACGCGGTATCCCAGCTTGTCCAGCAGGAAAGCCACCGCCTGGCGAAACGCCTCGGGCGACATGCGCCGCAAGTCCTCGACCGTAATGTCGTACAGCCGACGGCTCCACTCCTGCGTGTTCATTGGAGCTCCTCGGCCAAGGCAATTTGGGCGGCTTGGACGCCCGCGCCCAAGGGCACATCGGCGCCAACCGCGCGGAACGCCCGCTCGATGGCGCCCACCGTGGCCAGCACGTCGGCAGGGCGCACGCGCCCCATGTGGCCCACGCGGAAGTATTGGGCCTTCAGTTGGGGGTGCAGTCCACCCGCCACGATGACGCCCTCTTCAGCGATGCGAGCCAGCACGCTGGCATCAACGCCCTCCGGGTAGTAGACCGCGCTCAAGGTGTGAGCCGCAATTTCGGGGCGCACGGGCAACATGCGCAGGCCCAGCGCCCGCCAGGCGGCCTGGAAGGCGCGGGCTACCCGCGCGTGGCGTGCCCACACGGCCTCCATGCCCTCTTCCAGGATGTAGCGCAGGCTCACGTCAAGGGCGTAAATCAGGTTGACGGGCGGCGTGGCGAAGTAGCTGGGCCGCCCTTCCTCATACGCTTCCATGATGGGCAGCCACTCCTCCCAGTCAACGGCGTAGCTGCGCACCGGGTGAGTGCGCTGCCGCCAGGCTTCCAGGGCACGGGGGCGGGCCATCACGATGGCCAGACCGGGGGGCACACCAAGGGCCTTCTGGGATGCCGTCAGGTAGATGTCGGCGTCCCAGGCTGTCTGCTCGAACACCTCGCCCGCCGTGGCACACACGCCGTCGAAGACGCTCAACACGCCGTGGGCGCGCGCCAGCTTGGCGAGCGCCTCCGCGTCGGCGCGCACGCCGGTGGACGTGTCCACGTGGGTGACGAACATGGCCTTGAAGGCGCGTCGCTTCAAAGCCGCTTCCACGGTGTCCAAAGGCGGCACATCGCCGGGTGGGGCCTCCACGACCTCCACCTCGGCACCGTGGCGGGCCAGCAGGCGGGCGTTGCGCTCTCCGAAGTAGCCGGTGCTCACCACCAGCACCGCGTCGCCCGGCTCCACGACGTTAGCGGCGGCCATCTCCATAGCTGTCGTGCCGCTGCCAGCCACGACGAAGGGCTGGCCGTCGGGCGCGCGGAACACGTCCCGCAGCCGGCGCAGACAACTCCCGAACAGGGCAATGAAGTCGGGCGAAACGTGGCTGTCCGTCTTGCGGGACATGGCGTTGAGCACGTCCGGCTCGAACTCGATTGGGCCAGGAATCATGAGGAGGCGACGATCCGTGCCCATTGATTTCCCTCCCTACCGCACGTAGTCGGCCACCGCCGTTACCAGGCGGTCAATGTCGGCGCGCGCGTTCATCTCGGTGGCCGTGAGCAGCCAATGGTTCTTCAGGTCAGGGTAGGCGCGCCCCAGGTCGTAGCCGCCGATGATGCCGTGTTCCTCCCAAAGATAGCGGTTGAGTTCGGCGGGAGGAACGGGCGTGCGCACGGCGAACTCCCGCACGAAGGGTCCCTCGAAGGCCAACTCGAACCCGTCCAGGGCCGTAAGCTGTTGAGCCAGGTAGTGGGCCTTGTGGTAGCAAAGGCGGGCCACCTGCTGAAGCCCAGCTTTCCCCACCGCGCTCAGGTAAATCGTCACCGCCGTGGCGATGAGGGCCTCGTTGGTGCAGATGTTGCTGGTGGCCTTCTCCCGCCGGATGTGCTGCTCGCGGGCTTGGAGAGTCAGCACAAATCCCCGGCGCCCCTCGGTGTCCACCGTCTGGCCGGCGATGCGCCCCGGCATCTGGCGCACGTGTTTCATGCGGGTGGCGAAGAGTCCCACATAGGGGCCGCCGTACATGAGCGGGATGCCCAGGGACTGTCCTTCGGCCGTCACGATGTCGGCGCCGAAATCACCGGGCGGCTTCAGGAGGCCCAGGGAGACGGGGTCGGCGGCCACCACGAAGTAGCCGCCCGCTTCGTGGATGGCGTGGCCCAGTTCGCCCAGCGGCTCGATTTGCCCGAAGAAGTTGGGATACTGAACGAGCAGGCCGGCCGTGTTCTCGTCGAGCGCTGCCCGCACGGCGCTCAGGTCGGTGGTGCCCGTGCGCCGGTCGAAGGGCACCGGCACCAACTCCAGGTCCATGCCGCGCGTGTAGGTGCGAACGACTTCCCGGTACTCGGGGTGAATGGCCTCGCTGATGAGCAGGCGCGTGCGGCGCGAGCGGGTGAGCCGCACGGCCATCAGGGCGGCTTCGGCCAGGGCGGTGGAGCCGTCGTACATGGAGGCGTTGGCTACCTCCATGCCGGTGAGCTGGCAGACCAGGGTCTGGAACTCGAATATCACCTGGAGCGTGCCCTGGCTGATTTCGGGCTGGTAGGGGGTGTAGGCCGTGTAGAACTCGCCCCGGAACAGCAAGTGGTTCAAGAGCGCGGGAGTAAAGTGATAGTAGGCGCCCGCGCCCAGGAAGCAGGGGTGTGTCTCCACGGTGGCGTTCTCGGCGGCCAGGGCCGCAAAAAAGCGTTGTGCCTCCAACTCGCTCATACCTTCCGGCAGGTTCAGCCGGGGAAAGCGCACGTGGGCGGGGATGTCGGCAAACAGGTCTTCGATGCGCTCCACGCCGATGGCGTTCAGCATGGCGCGGCGCTCTTCCTCCGTGTGGGGCGTGTACCGCATGGTGCCCTCCTGGAAACGTGTTGGCCGGACAGCGGTGTCCGGCGTGGCCTTGTCCTCCAGTTCCGGTTATCCCTCTTCGATCAGACGGCGGTAGGCTTCGGCGTCCAGCAGGTTGGCCTTTTCGGCTTCCCAGTTCGAGGGGCGCACTTTGATCATCCACCCCTCGCCGTAGGGGTCGTCGTTGACCAACTCGGGGGCGTCCTCGAGCGCGGTGTTGACTTCCACGACCTCACCGCTCACCGGGGCGTACAGGTCGCTGGCGGCCTTGACACTCTCCACAACGCCAAAAGGCTTGCCCTGTTCGACAGTCGAGCCGACTTCCGGCAGTTCCACGTAGACCACGTCGCCCAACTCGTGCTGGGCGTAGTCCGTAATGCCCACGACGGCGACGTCGCCTTCCAGGCGGACCCACTCGTGCTCGTCGGTGTAGAGCAAATCGGCGGGAACGTTCATGTGCCACCTCCTCTTGTTGGCGAAATTTGTGTCGCTATTTCCGGGGGCGCTTGTAGAAGGGGCGCGGCACGGTGACCGCTTCCACCGGACGCCCCCGAATGAGCACGTCCAGTCTCCTCCCGACTTCGGCGAGTTCGGGGCGCACGTAGGCCATAGCAATGCTCTTTTGGAGCCACGGGGCGAACGAACCGCTGGTCACATAGCCCACCTCCTCGCCCTCCGGCGTCAGGATTGGATATCCCTGGCGGGGAATGCCCCGCCCGCGCATTTCGAGCATCACCAGCCGCTTTCGTAGCCCCTGTTCCCGCAACCGGCGGGTGGCCTCGGCACCAATGTAGTTCCCCTCTTCGGCCACGAAGCGCCCCAGCCCGGCCTCAAGGGGCGAAGTTTCCTCGTCCAGCTCGTGGCCGTAGAGGGCCAGCGACGCCTCCAGCCGCAGCGTGTCGCGGGCGCCCAGCCCGGCCGGCAGTACGCCCTCGTCCCGGCCGGCGTCCAGCAGGGCGTGCCACAGGTCGGCAGCCTGAGCCGGGGCGACGAACAACTCGAAACCGTCCTCGCCCGTGTAGCCAGTGCGGGCCAACAGCACAGGAATGCCCGCCACTTCGGCGGGCATTATGCGGTACCACTTGAGGGTTGTCAGGTCGGCCTCGGCCAGGCGACCCAAGATGTCGGCCGCTCTGGGACCCTGAAAGGCCAGCAAGGCGTAATCGTCGCTGCGGTTGCGCACTTCCACGCCGGAAAAGGCGGCCGCCACCTGCGAAACATGGGCCCAGTCCTTCTCGATGTTGGCCGCGTTGACCACGGTGAGGTAGCGTGCTTCCTCCAGGCGGTAGACCACCAGATCGTCAATGGTGCCGCCCTGCTCGTTGAGGAACATGGAATACTGGGCCCGGCCGGGTTCCCGCAGCTTGTCCACGTCGTTGGCCGTCAAGTGTTGCACCAGGTCGCGGGCGCCCGGGCCCTCGAACTCGAACTCGCCCATGTGGCTCACGTCGAAGAGGCCGGCCACGGTGCGGACGGCGCGGTGTTCTTCCAGAATGCTGGTGTACTGCACCGGCATCTCCCACCCGCCGAAGGGCACCATGCGGGCACCCAGTTGCCGGTGCACCTCGTACAGCGGGGTTCGCTTCAAAGCATCGTTGCTCATATCCCCTCCACCTGGCAGGTGATCGCGTTTGGACCAAACGGAGACGGGGAAAGTGACAGCGTGTCGGGTTGTTTGGTGTTGGTCCCATTCTACGGTGCTTCCCGAAAAAGTCAAGCAGGGCCAAACGGGGCTGCCAGACCTTCGCTCCTGGCACACAATCACGGGTGAATGGATCGGTGCTCTTGGCCGGACGACGCTCCCTGTTGGCCCCTTTCCCGCTGGATGCCCTGGGACCCGACAGGTTTGCAAACCTAGCAGGTCTACAGTATAACCATAGGAAAGCTGTCCAACTTCTGCCACAATTCCACTCGATTCTGCCGGCGTGCGGGCAAGCGGTTGACGGGAGTGCCCAAAGGCTTGTTCGGAAAAGCTTGCGGTTTCCTGGGAACAAACCAACCAAAATAAACCAAAGGAGGGTTTCATGCGCGGCTTGATGATGGATTTTCCCCTTACACTGAAACACATTCTCCAGCACAACGAGCGCCTCTATGGAAAGAAAGAAGTCGTCAGCCGCACTGAAGCCGGCGTTCACCGTTACACCTACGCCGACTTTCAGAAGCGCGTGCGCAAACTGGCCAACGTGCTCCAGCGCTTGGGCGTCAAGCGGGGAGACCGCGTGGCCACCTTCGCCTGGAACCACTACCAGCACTTGGAGCTTTACTTTGCGGTCCCCTGCATCGGTGCCGTGCTCCACACGGTTAACATACGCCTCTTCCCGGACCAACTCGTCTACATCTTCAACCACGCCGAGGACAAGCTGGTCTTCGTGGACCCCTCCTTGATTCCACTGCTGGAGCGTGTTGCCGACCGCCTGAAGACAGTGGAGCAGTACGTTGTGATGGGCAGCGGTGCGATCCCTGAAACGTCGCTGGCACCCGTGCTGGCTTACGAGGAACTGATGGCCGATGCCCCCGAGGATTTCGAGTTCCCCGACCTGGACGAGTGGGACGCACTGGGCCTGTGCTACACCTCGGGCACGACGGGCAACCCCAAGGGTGTGCTTTACACTCACCGGGCCATTTTCCTGCACACCTTTGCGTCAGCCATGAGCAACACGCTCAACATCTCCGAGCGGGACGTGATTTTCCCCGTGGTGCCCATGTTCCACGCCAACGCCTGGGGCTTGCCCTTCACGGCCGTGATGGTGGGAGCCAAATTGGTCTTCCCGGGCCCCTTCCTGAAGCCGCAGGACATGGCTCAGATGATACAGGACGAGCGCGTTACCGTGGCCGCCGGTGTTCCCACACTGTGGATTGGCCTCTACCACGCCCTGAAGGGTGGAAGCTACGACATTAGTTCCTTGCGAGCGCTGATTGTGGGCGGTTCGGCTGCGCCGCGGGCGCTCATCGAGGGCTTCGAGAAGGACTTTGGCGTGCCCATCGCCCACGCCTGGGGGATGACGGAACTGAGCCCCCTGGGGACGGTGGCGAACCTCAAGTCGTACATGGAGGAATGGCCGGAGGAGGAACGCTATCGCGTGCGCGCCAAGCAAGGCATGCCCGTGGCGGGCATCGAGTTGCGCATCGCCGACGAGCAGGGCAACCCGCTCCCGTGGGACGGCAAGACCATGGGCGAGGTGCAGGTGCGAGGCCCTTGGGTTGTCTCGGCCTACTACAACGACCCCGAGGCCAGCAAGGACGCCTTCACGCCTGACGGCTGGTTCCGCACGGGCGACGTGGCTACGGTTGACCCCGAGGGCTACATGGAAATCACCGACCGCACGAAGGACCTGATCAAGTCCGGCGGCGAGTGGATTTCCAGCGTCCAGCTCGAGAACTTGCTCATGGCTCACCCCAAGGTGATGGAAGCTGCCGTCATCGCCGTCTACCACGAGAAGTGGCAGGAGCGCCCCCTGGCCGTCGTCGTGCCTGTGCCAGAACACAAGGACGACATTACGAAGGAAGAGTTGATCGAGTTCCTGCGCCCTCAAGTGGCAAGCTGGTGGCTGCCCGATGATGTCGTCTTCGTGGAGGAGATTCCCAAGACCAGCGTGGGGAAGTTCGACAAAAAGGTGCTCCGCGAGCAATTCCGCGACTACCAGTTGCCCACCGAGTAGGGAACCCCCTGCCGGGGGGGTGGGGGGTGTCCCCCTGGGGCGCAGCCAACGCTGCGCCCCTACACCCTTTTGGG
>WFWG01000252.1 GCA_015491235.1 Ardenticatenaceae bacterium | reverse complement strand
GCTGGGGGGTGTCCCCCCAGCAGGGCGCAGCAGCACGCTGCGCCCCTACATCCTTTTGGGTAAGTGGACGTCGGCGGCGCCTGCTGGTGTTGCGCCGCACCCGCCTGGGGCGCTGGGGCCTGCGGGAGCACCGCCGGCCCTTCGACGCCGTAGGCGAAGTGACAGTCAAGCCGTTCACGCGCTTCACCGCAGAGGCAACCCACTGGACGCCGCTCAACGCCCGGCTGAAGATTCACACCCACGACGGCCGCCGCTGGGCCACGTTCGAGTTCCATCGCGTCGCGCCAGCCGAGGCCGCCCGCCAGCGGTTGCTGGCCGCCCTGAGGACGTCAAAGGCCATCCGGGAATCGGGTGCTTCTTGGCCTAAAGCACCAGCTTGTGCACGGCCGCGCGAATGCGTTCCACCCCTTCCTCGTCCGGGGCAGCCAGGGGCGAGCGCGGCGGTCCCCCGGCCCATCCCCGCGCGGCCACGGCGGCCTTGATGCCGCCAATGCCGTGTGCGCTCAAAACCTCGTTGAGAGTGAGGAGACGCCGGTAGAGCACCCGTGCACCCTCCAAGTCCCCCTCCCGCACGGCCCGGTACATGGCCACGCACACCTCCGGGGCCACGTTGGCAATTGCCAGGATGAGCCCGTCGGCCGCCCCGTCGGCCAGGGCGCCCAGGCTGTAGACGGCCGAACCGGAAAGCACCGCAAACGAGGGCGGCGTGTGCTGGCGAATGGCGTGCAGGTGGCGCGGCTGGCCGCTGGAGTCCTTGATGCCCACGATGTTGGGGTGCTCGGCCAAGCGGGCGATGGCCTCTACCGGCAACGTTACGCCCGTCAACGGGGGCACGCTGTAGAGCAAAACCGGAATTGGGCTGGCGTCGGCCACCGCCGTGTAGTGGCGCACGAACGCCTCCACCGTCAACGCCGGCACGTAGTAGTTGGGCGTTACCACCAGCGCGGCGTCGGCCCCGCTTTCGGCCACTTGGCGAGTGAACTCGATGGTGGCCCGCGTACTCTGTTGCCCGGTGCCCACGATGAGGAGCTGGTCGGTCGGGATTTCCCGCCGGGCCACCTCCACGGCCATCATGCGCTCGAACTCGCTCAGCAGGGGCATCTCGCCCGTGGAGCCCAGTACCAGGTAACCGCTCAGGCCCAGCGTGCGCCAGGCCCGCAAGTTGGCCGCCAGTCCTTCGGTGTCCACCTCGCCGTCGGGCGTGGTGGGCGTCACGGCTGCCGGGATGACGCCGTGAAGAGCTGTGAGCAAATGTTCTCGCTCCATCGCACCTTCCTCCTTGTTTTATGCCCACGTCTCCGGTCGGTTGTAGCCCTCCTGGGCGGCCCACACGTCCAGCCCAGGCGTGAGCAGGCGTTCCACCTCGGGGATGAGTTCACCCCGGTACCGGCGCCGGTCCACCCCCTTGATGTAGTGCCCGCAGCGGTCACACACGTCAATCCGGTGCACCTCGTCCTCGCTGGCGTAGTAGCCCAGCCGGTCCGGGTCGTCCTCGCCGCAGAAGGGGCACACGTTGACCGGAAAGGGCCACTGGGCCCGACAGCGAGCACAGAGCAACGTGCGCGTGCGGCCGGAAATGAGCACCTCGAAGTCGGGCACGCCCCCGCACACCGGGCAGAGGCCCCGCCCCCACCGCTTGACGGGCAGGTGCGGCAAAAGCTGCTCGGCCCCCCTCTCCAGCCAGGGGGCCAGCGCGTTCAGCAGGAGCACGTCGGTGCTCGGGGACTCGCCGGCCGTGCCCTCCTCGTAGAAGCGACGGGCCAGCTTCACCAGTGAGCCCTCAAGTGGCCACTCCAGGTCTGGCAGTTGTCGGCGGAGCAAGGCGGCCAGCCGCCGACACCAGGGGGCAAACTCGGCCTCCTCGAGCGCCAGCCACTGGAACGCCAGGGCTGGCCGCCCCTCTGTTGTCCACTGTTCCACGTCCAGCGACGCCAAGTGGGGCGTCAGGTCGAGGCGCACGTGTCGCTTTTGGGCCGCCAGCAGGTCCAGAAGGGTCTCGTAGAAGGCCAGCAAGTCAGCCAGGTCCGGGAAACGCTGTCGGGCCTCGGCCAGCGCCCGGAGGATGCGGGTTTCCTGGTCCGGTTCGCGCATGGGTTTCCCTCAGCGACCTATTATGTGCCAACTCCCGCGCCGGGGCAACTGTAGCCCCGGTTCGGCCGATTGGGCGGAACCGCCCGACAGCCGTATAATACCAATTGGGTCTACAAGTGCCATGTATTCACCGGAATGGCTCGGCGCCGCCGGCATGGCACGCCATCGTCCCACGTTTTCAGGGGAACACCAGGATTGAAACATAG
>WFWG01000251.1 GCA_015491235.1 Ardenticatenaceae bacterium | reverse complement strand
GGCCGCGTGGGCTTTCACGAAGGGGGCGGCCGCGCGCGCCTGGTAGTGGACGAGCAGGTTGTGCGCCCGCCGGACGTGTTCGTCCAGCCAGGCGAAGCCCTGCGCAATGTGGTTGACCACCCACTCGCTCCCCTTCCACAGGCCAAAGGCCACCGCCAGCACCACGACCATGCCCACCATGCACTCCAGCAGGAGCACGATGGCCGCGACCGTTCCCCACGTCTCCAGTGAGCCCATGTGTCACCTCGCGCGAAGAGTCGTTCGCCCCCATTGTACGCCATCCCGGCGCGCGTGTCCAGCGGGATTATCCGTCCCACTCCAGCAGGGTCACGGTTTCCACGTGGTAGGTCTGGGGGAACATGTCCAGCGGCTGCACCCAGCGCAGCGCAAAGCCGCCCCGCACCAGTCGCCCCAGGTCGCGCGCCAGGGTGGCCGTGTCGCAGGAGACGTAGACGATTTTTTTAGGGCGCAACGCGGTCAGGGCCTCCAGCACGGCGGGCGCGCAGCCCGCGCGCGGCGGATCCAGCACCACCAGGTCGGGCCGCGGGCCCTCCCACGCCGGCAGCACCTCCTCGGTGGCCCCCTCCACCCAGGAGACGTTGTCGCCGTCGGCCGCGTTGGCCCTGGCGTCCTCCACGGCCACAGGGTTGGCTTCCACCAGAATCACGTGGCCGGCGTCGGGGGCCAGGCTGATGCCCAGGGTGCCCACGCCGGCGTAGGCGTCAATCACCGTTTCGATGCCGTAGAGGGGCGCGGCCGCCTCGCGCACCAACTCGACCAGCCGGTCGGCCATTTCGGTGTTGACCTGGAAGAAACTGGTGGCCGAGACGCGCCAGCGGCGGCCGGCCACTTCCTCGTAGATGTAGGGCGAGCCCACCAGCGTCACGGGCGTGCCGTCGCCCAACACCAACACCACGGAGACGGGGAAGTCCACTTCCACCTCGGGCGGCTCGTCCTCGTCCGTCTCCAGGATGACCATGCGGTCGCCCGTGCGGGTGCTGCCGCGCAGGGCCACGCGCCGCAGGGCCGGGAAGTCGGCCTCGAGCTGGTGGAAGAGGTCGTGGACGGCGGGGTTCATGATGAGGCAGGTTTCAATCGGCTCGATGCCCTGGCCGTCGGCGCGCACGAAGCCCAGGCGGCCGGCCTCGTCCACGCGCAGTTGCACGTGGTTGCGGTAGTGCCACGGCTCCGCCATGCCGATGCAGGGGCGGACGGCCCCGTCGTCCAGCTTGCCCAGGCGCCGCAGTTGTTCGCGCACGATGGCGGTCTTGTAGCGCAGTTGGGCCTCGTAGGCCGCATGTTGCCACTGGCAGCCGCCGCACGCCTGGGGGCCGAAGTGGGGGCAGGGCGGCTCCACGCGGTCCGGCGAGGGGCGCAGCACGGCTTCGGCCACGCCGCGCGCCCACCGCTTGCGGACGTCGGTCAGGCGGGCCCGCACGCGCTCTCCCGGCAGGGCGTAGCCCACGAAGACCACGCGCCCGTCGGGCGCGCGCCCCAGGGCTTCGCCGCCGTGGGCCATTTGGGTCAAGTCCAGTTCCAGCACCCGGTTCATTCGCGCTTCTCCCTGGTTCATCTTACCCCAGAAGGGAGCTTTTGAGAAGCGTCCCCAGGGGAATCAACGGCTTCTACGGTCACATTGCGCGGATCGTTCAGGAGCAGCAGAAGGAGCTCCGGGAGGCACCAATTTCGGCGGGGGAACCTATCCCCCGCCTTTCCCGTCCAGCACGTCAGCAGCGCGTTTGAGAATGGTGGCCCCCGGCTCCCACGACAGGTGGAGCGGTGGGGGCACGGGAAGATCGGGCCGCTGGGGCGCCCGCCGCTCCACAAACGCGAGCACGGCGGCCGGCACGTCTCGCTCGCGGGCCAGGTAGACGAGCGGGAGGGCCAGCGGGGCGGCCACGTCTCCTCCCAACAGGCGCCACGCTCGCGCCTCGGCCGGCGTGGGGACGCGGGGGCCGGTGTAGCCCACCAACACGCCCGCGTCGAAGTGGCGCGGCCCCACCACGTCCTCCAACGCTCGTATCAGGGCACTCCTCAGGTCAGGGTCGAACGCCGGAACTTGAGGAATGTACCCCCGCCCCTCACCCTCGAAGAAAGTGGTGGGTCCACCGCGCGTCTGGTCCAGGTAGTCGTCGGGCACCAGCCAGTCGCCGGGGCGCAACAGGCGCGAGAGGGCCACCGCCGGAACCAGGCAGACCAGGCCGCGAGCATTCCACTCCTGCGCGGCCACGACGACAGCGCGGGGGTCGCCGCCTGGCGCCACTTGCAGCCAAACGAGCGTCCCCTGTTCCCGCCATGTGCCGGCCGGACCGTAGGGCGTCTCGGCCCGACGGGAGAAAGGAGGAGCGACGGATTTCTCGGGGACGACCACGACCAGCGGAGTCACGCTTTCCCTCCTCACCTGCCTCCTCCACCAAGTCTGTGCGGTGCCACCTGGCGGTGAGCACTCTACAGCGAAAGGTCCTTTTGGGCAAGTTTGCTTCAGGGGAAATTTTGGCGCGCGGTGCCGGAGGTGCGACGCCCTTTGAGCGTGCCTCGCACCTTGCCCCTCATCGGCCGGGGACGAAAAGCGGTTGACCGCTGCCCCGTATCCCAATATAATTACAACAGCGCTGCGCCCACTCTGCCGGCCATCACAAATTCAACGAAGGCGACTGAACGCTCATGATCGAGAAAGTACAGCACGTTGTCGAAAGATATCACCAACTGCAAAACCTGATGGCTCAGCCGGAAGTGGCCACCGACCCGGACCGGCTGCGCGAGTACGCCCGGGAAGTGGCCGACCTGGAGCCGTTGGTGACGCTCTACGAGACCTACCAGCGGGTCGAACGGGAGCTCGAGAGCACGCGGGCCATGCTCGAGGAAGACGACCTGGACGCCGAACTGGCCCAACTGGCCCGAGAGGAACTGGCCGAACTGGAAGCGGAGCGCGAGCGGCTCCTGGAGCAGATGAAGCTTCACCTGCTGCCCCGGGACCCCAACGACGAGAAAGACGTCATCATGGAAATTCGGGCCGGGGCTGGCGGCGAGGAGGCAGCCCTCTTCGCGGCCGACCTCTTCCGCATGTACGCCCGCTACGCCGAGTCGAAGGGGTGGAAGGTGGAGGTCATCAGCGCCAACGAGACCGGCATTGGCGGGTTCAAGGAGATCGTTTTCGCCGTCAAGGGGAAGGGGGCCTACTCCCGGCTCAAGTACGAGAGCGGCGTGCACCGCGTCCAGCGCGTGCCCGTAACTGAGTCGAGTGGGCGCATCCACACTTCCACGGCCACGGTGGCCGTGTTGCCGGAAATGGACGAAATCGAGGTGGAGATCAACCCCAGCGACCTGCGCATTGACGTCTTCCGCGCCAGCGGCCACGGCGGCCAGCACGTGAACACCACCGACTCGGCCGTGCGCATCACCCACATTCCCACGGGCATCGTGGTCACGTCGCAGGACGAGCGCTCCCAGCACCAGAACAAACAGCGCGCCCTGCGCGTTCTGCGGGCGCGGCTCTACGAACTGGAGCGCCGCAAGCGCGCCGAGGAGATTGGCGAGACGCGCCGAAGCCAGATTGGCACGGGGGAGCGCAGCGAGAAGATCCGCACCTACAACTTCCCCCAGAACCGCGTCACCGACCACCGCATCGGCCTCACCCTCTACCGGCTCGACCAGGTGCTGGAGGGCGACCTGGACGAGTTCATTGACGAGTTGGCCACCACCGAGCAGGCCCGCAAACTGGCCGAACTGGACGCGAAACCAGCCGGGTAAACCATGAGGGCTACGGAGTGGCCGGCGTCGCCGCGCCCCCCGGTTCGCCTTCTGCTCCAGTGGGGGGTGTCGGCGCTGCGGGAAGCCGGCATCGAAACGGCCCGCCTCGACGCTGAGGTGTTGCTGGCCGACGTGTTGGGTTGCTCGCGCGCGCAACTCTTCGCCCGCTTCCACGATTCGGTGGGGCGGCGTGAAGCCGCCGCCTACCGGGGACTCGTCGTCCGCCGTGCCCGGGGCGAGCCAGTGGCTTACATTCTGGGCCGCCGCGAGTTCTACGGTCGAGCGTTCTACGTGGACCGGCGCGTGCTGATCCCCCGCCCCGAGACTGAGCTGCTGGTCGAGCGCGCGCTGACCCTCCTGGAAGGACGCCCCCGTCCCCTGGTGGCCGACATCGGCACGGGCAGCGGCGCCATTGCCGTGACGCTGGCCGCCGAGCGCCCCGACCTCCGCGTCATTGCCACCGACGTCAGCGCCGGCGCCCTGGAGGTAGCTCGCCTCAATGCCGAGCGCCACGGCGTGGCCGACCGCGTTGACCTTCGCCTCGGCCACCTGCTGGAGCCCCTGGACGAGCCGGTAGACCTCATCGGCGCCAACCTGCCCTACGTGGGCACCGAGGAGGCCAAGCGGCTGCCCCGCGACGTGGTGCAGTACGAGCCCCACGAAGCCCTCTTCGCCGGCCCGGAGGGGCTGGCCCTTATTCGCGAGTTGTTCGCCAGCTTGCAGCCCGCCCACCTGAAACCCGGTGGGGCCGTTCTGCTGGAGGTGGGTTACGGTCACGGCAGAGAAGTGGTCAACCTGGCTTGCCAGCAGTGGCCCCAGGCAAACGTGCGCCTTCACAAGGACCTGGCTGGAATCGAGCGGGTGGTGGAAATAAATTTCTTGTCTCCCGCCACGGGAGAAGTATAATCTCTGCAGCGTTTCTTGTTATACCAATTGGGTCTACAAATGCCATGTATTCACCGAAATGGCTCGGCGCCGTCGCCCCGCCAGCCCACCCAAAGGGAAAAATTGTGGAGAACTGGGGCGGCGAAGCCGCCCCAGTTCTCCACAATTTCTTTTCTTACAACGGCGCCGAGCCGTATCTCTGCTCAAGCCATTGGAATGGCACGCCGTCGCTCCACGTTTCGGGGGAACACCAGGATTGAAACATGGTGTTCGAGCAAGCAATTGGCATTAACAAACAGAAAAAAGTGAGCAACCGATGAGAGAACACCTGCACATTCAAGAGGGATTCGGCCCGCTTCAAGAAGATGCTGAAATTGAACTGAGACCGCTCACCATTTTCTTTGGACCACAAGGAAGTGGAAAGTCGCTGGTGAGCCAGGTCCTTTACTTTTTCCGCGATGCTCCTTACCTGCTCTCCCGATATGGGGGTGAGGCCACTTCGGCTGCGGCGCTGGTGCGCAAGGTGGTCCAGGGTATTCGTGCTGGAGATTCCCCTGCGCGATGGTTGACGGCTTTTCTCTCCAAAAGGACTGTACACCTATCCTACACGGAAAGCCAAACTCAGCGCAAACTGTCCTTCCGACGAGACACCCGTGAGATTGTGCCGCTGCAACCGTTCGCTCACGAAATCGCTAAGTGGGTTCTAACGTGGCGAGAGGATCCCCAACAGCGTCCACGGGAACGGCGGGCGCTCTTCATTCCCGCCGAGCGGGTGCTGCTCTCTCGCTTCGTGAACACCGAGTCGGCTCTGTTAGCCCACGATGCGGTTCCGTACACATTGCGCGAGTTCGCCTTTTTCCTTCAAGCAATGGCCGAACGCTGGTTCCAAGGTGACAGAGAGAGCTTTCCCTATGAGGAAGATGCCGAAGAGATCCGTAAGTGGACGCAGGACGCCTTGGGCGGACATGAGCGCTACGAGGGACAAGGGCCGTTTGCCGGCAAATGGCAATGGGCATTCCCGGCGCCTGAAGGAAAACGGGAAAGAAGAGTAGAAATCGAAATGGCCGCGACAGGGCAGATGGAAGCTTGGCCTCTGATTTTCACAGCGCGCGTGCTGGCGGCTGCCGACAAAGAACGTGTATCCGTGCCCTCTTTCATTCATCTGGAAGAACCCGAAGCCCACCTTCATCCTCGCGCTCAGGTTCGACTGGCCTGGGTGCTGGCGCGGCTGGTACGCTTGGGCTTCCGCGTGCTTGTCACGACCCACTCGCTCACGTTTCTCTATGCGGTGAACAACCTCATTCTGGCCCACAAGCTGTTCAACACGGCGACGGATGCGGAGCCCCCCCTCCAAGCACCTCCAAAAGCGTGCTGGCTTTCTCCTGAGCAGGTGTGTGCCTATGTCTTCGACCTTGAGGCCATTAGGACGGCGATGAACGAAAAGGGCGAAATCGAAGAATCTCTCCTCAGCGAAGTCCTAGGACGCCTGGAAGAAGAGTATTACGCCCTCTGGTCATTGGCCGTCAAAACCGCGTCGCATCCGCCGGAGGAGCGTGTATGACCCAACGGCCAGACCTCCAAGGATTCGTTCGTGAGGTCCCTGACGGGGAAGCGATTCCCCTCCGCGAGCTTCAAACTGATCCTCCCTACGAGATACACTTGCTGGCTGACTGTGGTCCCTTGTTCGTCATCCTGCTGGAAGATTATTGGGCGTCTTGGTCGGATTCGTCGGGAACTCAAAAAGGCCGCCGATGTGCTGATTTCGCCGTTGTGGACGTGCGACGCAATAATCTTGTCTTTCTCGAACTACGCCGCACTTTTGTTAAGGAAGATCACTTTCACGATAAAGTGGAACAAGTAAAACAGACAATAGACCGCTTTTGTTACGGGCAAACACCACACGGTCTTGCCCACCACAAGGCGGCTGTCCAAATACCAAACTGGCAGAGCATTCTTGAGAAACACGGCGTGGAAGTCTGCCTTGTTCCTGCTGATCGTCTCAAGAGCCGAGCTGATCTGCGAGATTCCATCAAAGCACCCAACGGACACGCGATACCGGTAATAACGGCAGGAACGGTAAAACAACGTTCTCTCCCCTGGAGTCAGGTCCTTCGTCGCCTGGGATGGCCTGCGTGAAATCGTCAGACTCCCCGATAGCGCCACTGATCGGCATTGACGCCAGCCGGGCCCTGCGAGCCCGGCACACCGGCACGGAACGCTACGCCTGGGAACTCATTCGACGGCTGGTGCGCCTGGGGGACGGCGGGCACGTCAGGTACCGCCTCTACGCCGACCGCCCGCCCACGCCGGAAGAGCGCGCTGCCACTCCCGGCGCCGAGTGGGTTGTCCGGCGGCTCCCCCGCCTCTGGACTCACCTGGCCTTGGGCCCGGAGCTGGCCCGCCGGCCGCCGGACGTGTTCTTCGAGCCGGCCCACGTCCTGCCCCTCACCTGCCCACCGGCCAGTGTGGTAACCGTCCACGACCTGGGCTACGAACACTTCCCGGAGGCCCACACGGCCTTTCAGCGCTGGTACCTGCGCCTGACCACCCGCTGGCACGTGCGGGCGGCCCGCCTGCTCCTGGCCGACTCACGGGCCACTCGCGACGACCTGGTGAACCGCTACGGCGCAGACCCCTCACGAATCGAGGTCGTGTATCCCGGCATTGACCTGGAAGCGTTTGGCCCGGTCCGTGACCCGGCCGTGCTGGAGCGCGTGCGGGCTCGCTACGCGGGCGGGGCGCGCTACGTGCTCTACGTGGGCACCCTGCAACCGCGCAAGAACGTGGAGCGGCTGGTGCGGGCCTTCGCGCGGGTGGCAGCCGAAGTGCCCGACCTGGTGTTGGTGCTGGCCGGAAAACCAGGGTGGCACGTGGCCCCCCTGCGCCGCCTGATGGCCCGCGAGGGCCTGGGCGAGCGCGTGCGGATGCCTGGCTACGTGCCGGAGGAGGACCTGCCCGCCCTGCTCAGCGGCGCTGAAGTCTTCGCCTTTCCCAGCCTCTTCGAGGGCTTTGGCTTTCCCGTGCTGGAGGCCCAAGCGTGCGGCACGCCGGTGCTCACCAGCACCGCCTCCAGCCTGCCTGAAGTGGCCGGGGACGCCGCCCTGTTGGTGGACCCCTTCGACGTAGGCGCCATTGCCGCCGGGCTGCGCGCCCTGCTGGACGACGCCGACCTGCGCCGCCGCCTGGTGGAGCGGGGCTTCGCCAACGTGCAGCGCTTCACCTGGGATCGAGCTGCCCGCCAGGTCTACAGCCTGCTCGGCACCCTTCTGCGGGAACAGGAAGGGAACGACGAGTGACCAGTTCGCCGAACAAAGACCGGGATATTGAACCGAGTTTTTGGTGGTTATTCGGCTAAAACACTTGCCAAATATAGTAAAAATATGGTAAACTGGTGGAGAACCAGAACCCTTAACTGACAGGAGTTACG
>WFWG01000250.1 GCA_015491235.1 Ardenticatenaceae bacterium | reverse complement strand
TTGCAGCCCCAATTGGTATTCAGATTATACGAGCCGGAGGAGAGGTGTCAAAAACAGAGAAGTTCCCTTACTCCAAGGTCGGCGGCTCGTCAAAGGCGGTGGAAAGGTCCAGGTCGTCGGCGTCGGCGGGCGGCAAGTTTTCCAGCACCGGTTCGATTTCGATGGGCGCGAAGGGCTCGGGCTGGCGCACGCGAGCACGCTGGAGCCGAATCAACTCCAGGAGGGCCAGGAAGGTGGCGATGACCTCCTGGCGCGTGGGCACGCCCGTGAACATTTCCTCGAAGCGGAAGGGCCGTCCCTGGCGCAGTCGCTCCGTCAGCCGGCGCGCACACTCCCGCACGGTGACCTTGATGGGGCGCACCACCGTGTCCACCGACTCCGGCTCCTCGGGGACCTGGGCCAGCACGCGCCGCAGGGCCGCCAGCAGGTCGGCCAAGCCGGTGCCGTCGGGCACCAGGCGGGGCTCCAGGTCGGGCGGGGGGGCCTCGCGGACGTAGGCCCGCAGGCCGGCCACCTCGCGCTCCTGAAGCAACGCCGCCACCTGCTTGAACTGACGGTACACCTCCAGCGCCCGCACCAGTTCCTCGCCCTCGTCCTCCTCATCCTCGTCGGGCGGGGGCGCCTCGGAGGGGAGCAGCAAGCGGCTCTTGATGACCAGCAGGCGCGCGGCAATCACCAGGAAGCTGGCCACGCGCGCGGGGTCCACCTCCTCGAGCTGATGGAGATACTCCAGGTACTCGTCGGTGACGGCAGCCAGCGAAACCTGGGTGATGTCCAGTTCCCGCCGCTCGATTAAGTGCAGCAACAGGTCGAGCGGCCCCTCGAAAACGGGCAGGCGAACAATGAACTCGTTCATGCGCTACTGAAATTGCACGATGCGAGCGAAGGAATCGGCCTTCAGGGAGGCCCCGCCCACCAGGGCGCCGTCAATGTCCGGCTGGGCCATCAACTCGTCCACGTTGTTGGGCTTGACGGAGCCGCCGTATTGAATGACCACGGCCTGCGCCACCTCCTCGCCATACTGCCCGGCCAGCCATCGGCGTATGAAGGCGTGCATGGCCTGAGCATCCTCGGGGCGGGCGGTTTCACCAGTGCCGATGGCCCACACGGGCTCGTAGGCGATGACCAACTGGCGGGCCTGTTCCGCCGTGACGCCGCGCAGCCCCTTGACAAGTTGCTCTTCCACAACGGCCTCTTGGAGGCCGGCGCGGCGGTGCTCCAGCTTCTCCCCCACGGCCAGGATGGGAACGAGGTCGAACTCGAAGGCCGCCCGCACCTTTTCGTTGATGAGCTGGTTGCCCTCGCCGAAGATGTGGCGGCGCTCCGAGTGTCCCACGATGACGTGCGTACAACCCAGGTCGGTCAACATGCGGGGCGAAATCTCGCCGGTGAAAGCCCCTTCGGCCCTGGGGTACATGTTTTGGGCACCCCAGAGAATGCCGGTGCCCTCCAACACGTCGCGCACGGCGGCAATAGCCGTGAAGGGCGGGCAGATGAGCACAGTGCGGTCGGCGGGTGCCTGTCCGCCCAAACGGTCGAGCAACTCCCGCACTGTGGCAACAGCTTCGGAGACGGTCTTGTGCATCTTCCAGTTCGCAGCAATCAGGGGTTTGCGGGCCATCGTCTTCTCCCTCTCTTCCTGTCACGGTTGTGCGCTCTGACGCCTTCATCTTACCAGAAAGTGGGCGTTGATGGAAATATGCACTCAGGTGCGGCGCGCCCTTGGAAGCGTGCCGCACCGTGACGGGACGTACGCCGTTGGGTGTTGTGCGAACGGCAATTGGTATCAATTGTCATCTTGGTTCAACAGCGTACAATTAGCGCAACTACTTGCTCTAGGAGGGCAAAATATGGAACACGTCCAAGCCTGTCTCATCTGTGACACCACGGAAAACGAGCGACCGCTGGTTTCCCAGCGCTATCGCGGTCACGCCATCTGGGTGTGCACTGCCTGTATGCCGGTCGTCATCCACCACCCTGAACGGGTAGCCCACCGGCTGGAAGCGTTGGCCGCGCAGGAGAAGGGGCAGGAGGACTAATCTTCGTCTCCAGCGGGCTGGAGACGCCCCTTTGTTGGGCTGAGGCGAGTTGTCCCCACGGGGGAGGCGATGGAGATGGCCCGCGGGCGATCTGGCAGGGAAGACGGGCAGACGTGGCCAGCGTGGGCCTGGGCAACGCCGGCCTTGCTTCTTTGCCTGCCAGCCGCCATCGCGTGGTGGCACGGCTTCGACGGCCTGTACGGCCAAGACGCCTACGCTTACTTTGGGTACGCCGTGGGGCCATTGCGGGAAGCGATGCTGGCTCTGGAGGGCCTGCCACCTTTCTACTGGCCGCCGGGGTATCCGCTGATGGTCAGTTTGGTGAGCCTGGTGGTAGGCCCACGGCCCCTGGCCGGACAGGCAGTGAGCTGGCTGGCGGCCCTCAGTGTGCCCCTGCTGACGGCCAGGCTGGCCCACGAGACCACTGACGGTCCGGCGGCCGAGCGCCGCACGGCCGCCCTGCTGGCGGCCCTCCTGGTGGGGACCTCGGCGCAACTGTGGGAATCCAGCGTGGTGGTAATGGCCGACACCCTGGGAGTGGCCGCGGCCACCTTGGGCGTTCTGGCCGGCGCGCGCCACTGCCGCCAGCCCTCGCCAAGGTGGCTCGTCCTGGCCACCGGCGCGATGGCTTTCGCCGCCGTGACCCGCCTCATCTACGCCCTGGTGGCCGTGCCCGTGGGCCTGGCCGCCCTGTGGGGCACGGCCCGGCTTCCCCGCCGGGTGGCCATCGGCGCCTTGGGGGCCGCCGCCCTGGTGGGGACCGCGGTTGCGGGTCCTGTTGCCCTGCCTGCTGCCAGGGACCTGCTGGACAGGCGCCCGGGTGGCCCCACCTTCGGCGCGGCTATCGCCGTTTACCGCTGGCACGCCGCCACAGCCTTCCGGCGAGAGCACGTTACCGCGGACGGGCACCTCCGCTACCGGCTCCCCAACGGGCTCTACTACCTGCTGGCTCCTGCCCACCGGTTTGCCTTCACGCCGCTGCTAGCCCCCTTCCTGGCCGTCGGGTTGCCGGCCTTCTGGCGACGGCGCCGGCCCGGCGGGTGGCTCTGCGTGGCCTGGCCGGGCGTGGTCTATGCCTTTCACGCTGGCACGCCCTGGCAAAACTTTCGCTTCACCCTGGCCTACACGCCGCCCCTGGCCGTGTTGCTGGCTACCGGCCTCCTGGCCGTCCGGGGGTGGTGGCCGCGGGCGAGGTGGCTGGTGTGGGGGTGGACGGCAGTCGCCGTGGCGGTTATGGCGTCGGGGGGCATTACGCTGGTGGAGCGGGTGGTGCGGCGCCAGCAGGCCGAAGTGGCCACGGTGCGCTGGGTGGAGAGACGTGTCGAGCCCAGCGGGCACGTGATCGCCTTCGAGTTGACACCAGCCCTGCGCTACCGGAGCACGCTGAACGTCCACGAGCTTTTCGAGCAAACGCCAGCGGAACTCGCCCGGCTGGTGGAAAGCGACCAGCCCCTTTACGCGCTCCTCGACGTGCACGACGTGGTCACCCAGTGGGCGGGCCTGCCGCCAGAGCGCAACTGGCGCTGGTTGCAGACACACGCCAGGCTGATTCCCGTGGGGCGACACGGGCCTTACACCCTCTTTTCAGCCTCCCGGCGGCTCGGAGCCTCCAGCGGGCCGATGAGCAGCGCCTCGACCACCTCACCGGCCTCGAACGTGTCGCGCCCCTCCGGCAGCTCCAGGAGCGCGTTGGCGCCCACCATCGAGAGCAGCCGCCCGCTCCCCTGAAAGCCGGTGGTCACGGCGTGGAAGCGCCCGTCGGCGCGCTCGAAGCGCACGACAGCCCGCTGGTACTCCGTGCGGCCGGCGGTGTGGCGCACGGTGTGATCGAGCACGACGGGCACCCGTGGCCGCTCCACCCGGTCAGGGGGCCAGCCCGCCATGATGAGCAGGGCCGGGCGCACGAAGACCTCGAAGGAGACCAGGGAGGAGACCGGAAAGCCGGGCATGGCGAAAAAGGGCTTGCCGGAGACGGTGGCGAAGGTGACCGGCTTGCCCGGCTTGACCGAAACGCGCCCGAAGTGGACCGTGCCGAGGCGCTCCAGCAGGGGCTTGACCAGGTCGCGCTCGCCCATGGAGACGCCGCCGCTGGTGACGATGGCGTCGTAGCGCTCCAGGCCCTCGCGGATGAACGCTTCGAGGGCCTCAAAGGTGTCGGGGGCCAGGCCCATGTCGAAAGCTTCAGCGCCGGCCTCCCGCACGGCGGCCATCAGGCTGAAGCGGTTGGCGTCGCGAATCTGGCCGGGCCCCGGCTGCTCGTCCGGCTCCACCAGTTCGTCGCCGGTGCTCATCACGCCCACGCGGGGCCGCCGGTGGACTCGCACCGTAGTGGCCCCCACGGTGGCCAGCAAACCTATTTCAGGGGGCCCCAGCACAGTGCCGGCCGCCAGCACGCGCTGCCCCCCGGCGATGTCCTGGCCGGGGGGGCGAATGTCAGCCCCTGGTTCCACCCGGCGGGTGAAGCGCACGTAGCCGTCCCGCACCTCGCTGAACTCCACCATGATGACGGCGTCAGCGCCCGGAGGAATGGGCGCCCCCGTGGTCACCCGCGCGGCTGTCCCGGGCTCGACGCGAATGTTGGCCTCGTATCCGGCGAACTGTTCGCCCACAATGCGCCGCCACTCGGTGGTGTCGGACGCGCCCACGGCAAAGCCGTCCTTGGCGCTGGCCGGGAAGGGCGGCATGGGCTCGCGGGCGTGCACGTCCTCCGCCAGCACAAGCCCCTGCGCGGCCTCAAAGCGCACCTCCACCGTGGGCAGCGGGCGCACGTGCGCCCGAATGATGGCCTTGGCCTCTTCAACCGGAATCAGTGGCCACTTGGACTCGACCATATCATCCTCCTCGTCTGATCCTGCCCTGGCCGACCGTCGTGCAGGTCGAGCTCACGCAGGAACCGATACCAGCTTGTCTTGTCGAGCGGAACGCGGCGCTCGTTGGCCCACCGCTCGTAGTGGTAGAGCAGGCTGCGGGCGTGGAGGAACTCGCTGTAGAAGATGTGGGCCATCAGGCCGCAGGCCAGGTACCCGCTCTCCTCGAAAGCGCGCAAGACAGGGCGTCGGTCGTAGTTCACGCGCCGGAATTCGACCTCCCAGGTTCCGTCGCGGCCAAGGGTGAAGATGGTGTAATGGGCGCGGGGATCACGGTTGAAGGGGGTTCCCACAGCACCGGGGTTGATGACCCGCCACCGGCCCACGCGGCGGTCGAGGGGGATGTGGGTATGGGCGCAAACCACCACCGGCTCCTCCACGCCGTCCAAAATCTCGGCGACCTTTTCGTCGCGCAGGAAGGGGTGAAGCCCTTCCCGGTTGTGCCGGGGGCTGCCGTGGACGATGAGCACGGGCTGGGCGCCAGGCACTTGAACGCGCGCGCAGGCCGGCAAGCCTTCCAGTTCGCGGACCCGCTCCCCCACCTGCCGGGCCACCCACTCGAGGGGACGCCAGAGGGGATCGGTGTACCATTCGGCCGGCACCTTGCGTCGGACCCAGTCCACCACGAGTTGATCGTGGTTCCCCTGGATGACCTCCCACCCCAGGGCCTGCACGGCTTCGACCACCTCGCGGTTGGCAGGGCCACGGTTGACCAGGTCACCGGCCACGATCACCCGCTCGACCCGCTGGTTCTGCAGGTCTTCGACCACGGCGTCAAGCGCTGTCTTGTTCCCGTGGATGTCCGCCAGAATGGCGATTCTCATGGTCCGTTTCAAGCACTCCCGCCTCACAAGGGTCTGGTGCTTCTGGCCTCACTGCTGAGACGGCGTCTCCTGGGGCACAATTGGCGCCGTGGCAAAGACGCGCTCGAAGCGCTCCTGGAGCAGTTGGGGCAGCCCGTCCACCAACTCATGGAACTGGGCCACCAAGCGTTCCCCCTCGGGCGTCAGCCGCGTGCCGCCGCCACCGGCCCCGCCCACCTGGCTCTCCACGAGTTGAAAACCCAGCCGCTCTTCCATCTCGTGGATTTTGGCCCACGCCGTGCGGAACTGGATGCCCATGCGCCTGGCGGCCGCGTTGATGGAACCGGTCTGTTGAATGGCTTCCAGCAGGCGCACCCGCCAAAGCGTCAGGACCACTTCGCCCTCATCCTCAATCCACACGTTCAACCGTGGTCGCATACCCTCCGCCTCTCCCCGCGTTCCCGGCTCGCCTTTCTCCTCGGAGTTGGAAGACACGGCGCACTTGAAAAGTGTGCCACACCTCCATTATGTAAGGATTATAGGCGGGGCGCTCCGGATGTCAATGCGGCTTGTCTCCCCCGCCAAAGCGTGATACCGTAATAGACACAAACATCTGGGGAGTGCACAATGACAGAAGACTTTCGCTCACAGACCATCGGCACGTTTCTGGACGAACTGGCGAGCAGCGCGTCCACGCCTGGCGGCGGGGCGGCTTCGGCCCTGGCGGGCGCAATGGGCGCAGCCCTGGTTTCGATGGTAGCCAACTTGACCATTGGGCGCCCGAAGTACGCAGCGGTCGAAGAGGATATGCGGCGCCTCCTGGCAACCGCCGAGGCCGCACGGGTGGAACTGACCACCCTGGCGGCACTCGACGCCCGGGTGTTCGACCAGGTGATGGCGGCCTACCGCCTGCCCAAAGAGACGGAGGAGCAAAAGGCACAGCGGCGCGGGGCCATCCAGACAGCCCTGAAGGAGGCCACCCAGATTCCTTTGCGCGTGGCCGAGCAGGCCGTGCTGGTGCTGGAACTGGCCTGCGAGGTGGCCGAGAAGGGCAACGTCAACGTCATCAGCGACGCGGGGGCCGGCGCCGTGCTGGCCGACGCGGCGCTGGAGACGGCTGCCTTGAACGTGGCCATCAACCTGGCTCTCATCAAGGACGAAGCCTTTGTCGAGGAGGCCAAGCAGCGCCTGGAAGGCTATCGCGCCCGGCGGGACGAACTCAAGCCACGCGCCCTGGCAACGGTGTCGGAGCGGATGGGCGCGTAAGCAGACGGCGAAACACTTCACCACAAGGGGGAAGAAGTATGGCAATGCTGCTTGACGGCCGCGCCCTGGCCAAAACGCTGCGAGCCCAGATCCAGGCCGAGGCCGAACAGTGGTCACAGGCGAGTGGCCAGATTCCCACCATTGCGCTGCTGCGGGCCGGCTCCGACCAAGCGCTGCTGAGCCACGCGCGCAGCGTGCGCCGCACCTTCGAGCGGGCGGGGTTCGGCTTCCAGGAAGTCGAACTGCCCGCCGGAAGCGACACAGAAGCGCTGGTGGAAGAGGTGCGCCGCCTCAACGCCGACCCCGGCGTGCACGGCGTCCTCATTCAGGAGCCGCTGCCGGCCGGCGTTGACCAGAGCACCGTGGTGGAAGCGCTCGACCCGATCAAGGACGTGGACGGCGTGCACCCCCTCAACGCCGGGCGCCTGCTCCAGCAGCGCGGGCGCTACCACGTCAGCTCAACGCCGCTGGGGGGCATCGCCATCTTGGAGCATTACGACATTCCCATTCAGGGCGCGCTGGCCGTGGTGGTGGGGCGCAGCGACATTGTGGGCAAGCCCATGGCCCTCTTGCTGCTCCACCGTCACGCCACCGTGGTGGTGTGTCACTCGCGCACCCGCGACCTGGCCGAAATCACCCGCCAGGCCGACATTTTGTGCGTCGCTGTCGGCAGGGCCCGGCTCATCACAGGCGACATGGTCAAGCCGGGCGCCACGGTGATTGACTTCGGCATCAATTTCGTGGACGGGAAGCTGGTGGGGGACGTGGACTTCGACACCGTGGCTGAGAAGGCGGGAGCCATCACGCCCGTGCCCGGCGGCACCGGCCCGGTCACAGCGGCCATGTTGCTCCGCAACACGCTCCAGGCCGCCCGCTGGCAGTGGGGCCACCATTTGCCCTAATCCGGACGGGCGTGCTGGCGATGCACTACGTTCACCCGCTTTCACGACCGTCCTGAGGTGGAAAGCTCGGCTGGGGCCACTTCCACTTGTGGAACGGCGCAACTCTTGTTATAAAGTATAGAGGAGGGCCTGTGCGCGTTTCAATTGGTCAGTTCGACGTCAAACGGGGAGAACCGGAAGCAAATCTGGCAACGGTGGAGGCGCTGGCTGCTGAAGCGGCTGCCCGCCACACGGACCTGCTCGTCCTGCCGGAGTTGTGGGGCAGCGGGTACGACCTGGAACATGCCGAGCGCTACGCTACTGGCCTGGACAGCGGGCTGTTCGCCGAAATGGCCCGCCTGGCCGCCGCTCACCGGTTCTTCGTGTACGGGTCTCTGTTGAGCAACATCCACGGTCGGCCCACCAATACGGCGGCTCTTTTCGACGCAGAAGGCCACTTGGTAGCCGAGTACAGCAAACTTCACCTTTTCCGGCTGATGGACGAGCACCGGTGGCTGGCCCCTGGCCCGCGCCCCGCCCTGGCCGAAACGCCGTGGGGGCTTTTCGGGCTGGCGATCTGTTACGACTTGCGCTTTCCGGAACTGTTTCGGCGCTACGCCTTGGAAGGCGCGCACGGATTTCTCATTGCCGCCCAGTGGCCCCACCCCCGCCTGGCCCACTGGCGCACGCTGTTGCGCGCCCGTGCGATCGAGAACCAGGCGTTTGTGATCGCCTGCAACCGGGTAGGAGAGACGGACGGCACCACCTTCTGCGGTCACTCGGCCATCATTGACCCTTGGGGAAACATTGTGGCCGAGGCCGGTGAAACACCCATCCTGCTCACCGCCGACATCTCGCTCGACGAGGTTGCGCGCGTGCGCCGCACCATTCCCGTCTTTGAGGATCGCCGGCCGGATGCGTACAACACATCTCAGTGACAGGAGCAGTGAACCCTATGACGCCCAAAGAACCCAGATCCCTCTTACATCCTCCCATGATGTCCGGCGGCCTGCCGGGATTGGGGCACGCCCTGGCCTTTCGCCGAGATCGGCCGGGCCTGCTGTGGCGCGGATACCGCGAGCACGGCCCCGTCTTTGCCTATCGCCTCTTCAACCAAAACGTGGCCGTCGTTATCGGCCCTGAGCACCACCAGGTCTTCTTCACCGAGACGGACAGGAAGCTGGACATGTCCAGGCCGTATGCCTTCCTGCGGGCCATCTTTGGCGACTTGGCCTTCCTGGGATCACCGGAGAAGTACAAGCGCCAGCGCACGCTCCTGCACCTGCCCTTCCGCCGCGAGAAGATGCGCAAATATTTTGCCATCATGCAGGAACGGGTCCAGGCTTGGCTCGACAGCCTGCCCGACGAGGGCGAGATCGAACTGGTTTCCCACATTGCGCACGTGGTGCAAGACGTGGCTGGCTACGCCCTCATGGGCAGGGAGTTCCAGGAGAGCGTGGGACACCTCTTCTGGGAGTTGTACGCGGACCTGAGCGCCGCCCTCGACCCGGTCATTCCGCCCCACTGGCCCATTCCCAAATACCGCCGCCGTGACCGGGCCAAGGCGCGCATGGTCGAGATTCTGCGCCCCGTCATCACCGAACGGCGGGCCCACCCGGAGCGCTACGACGACTTCTTGCAGGACTTCGTGAACGCCCGCGACGCCGAGGGAAACCCCCTCGATGACGACGAGTTGATCTTCTTGGTGCTGGGGATGAACTTCGCCGGCCACGAGACCACCACTGGCCAGGCTGCCTGGACGATCATTCAGCTCCTGCAAAATCCGTGGTATTTAGAGTTGGTGCAGCAGGAGATCGAGGCCCACCTGCCGCCGGGCACCCCCATTACCAAGGACGTGATGAACGCCATGCCTCACATCCGCTGGGCCATCCGTGAGACTGAGCGGATGCGCCCCTCGGCGGAAATTCTGATGCGGTACGTAGTGGAGGACGTGGAGTTCGGGGATTACGTCGTACCCAAGGGATGGCTGGTACAAACAGCCGCCATCGTGGCCCACTTCCTGCCCGAACTTTTCGCGGAGCCCTTCAAGTACGACCCGCTGCGCTTTGCCCCTGGCCGGGAGGAGGACAAGGCTCACCGTTTCGCGCTGATTGGCTTTGGTGGTGGTGTCCACCGGTGCGTGGGCATGCACTTTGCCATTCAAGAGATGTTCATCATCACGGCCTTGCTCTTCCAACAATTCCACGTGGAACTCCTCACCCCGGAACCAACCGTGGTGCGGGGCATTGGCGCCGCACGCCCCAGCCCCACGTTCGTGCGCCTGCGGCGCAGGCGAAGGCGCTCCCGGCAGGCCTCCGCTGGTAGAGTGAACGTCACTCCGGGGGTGCAGGGGCAGAGCCCCCCGTCGG
>WFWG01000249.1 GCA_015491235.1 Ardenticatenaceae bacterium | reverse complement strand
GTGGTGGCGGCGGTGGCGGCGGCGGCTTCGACTAAACCGCCACCGCAGGCGAAGGCGCTATCATCGAACTTCGGAGGGAAAGAGATGCTCAACATCGGCAAAGTGCTGGGTGGCCTGTTCATGGCGGCAGCCGGCCTGGCGGCACTGCTGGTGGTTGGCTGGGGCACGGCCAACCTGAGCGAGGGCAACCTGCAGATCAGCGGCTTTATTTTCCTGCTCATCCTCTCGGCACCGCTCATCGCCGGCCTGGGGGGCGCTGGGCTCTTCCTCTTCCTGCGCGGGCGTGCCGAGGAGGCGCAGTTGGCCGAGGTGGCCAAAGAGCGCAAACTGCTCAACATGATTGAGACCAGGGGCGAAGTGCGCATTGCCGACGCGGCTCTCGAACTTGACGTCCCCCGCGATGTTGTGCAACAATACGTGTACGACCTGGTGGGCAAGGGCCTCTTCAGCGGCTACATCAACTGGGACGAGGGTGTGCTCTACGCCCGCCAGGCCCGCCTGCTCCGCGAGCAGGGCACGTGTCCCAACTGTGGCGGTCAACTGGAGTTGGCTGGCAAGGGTGTCGTTCGGTGTCCGTACTGCGGCACGGAGATTTTTCTCTGAACGACGAGAGGAGGTGCGACGCACGTCGGACGTGCGCCGCACCTTAAAGCACCTTAAGGAAAGGGGGCTCTTATGGAAGACTTGAAAGCGCGCGTCGAGGAACTGATGCGCAAAATTCCGGGCTACGCCGGCTACGCCGAGCGGGAAGAGCGGCGCGCGGCCGACAAGGAACTGCGAGAGGCCATCGCCGCTGCCTTCCAGAGCCAGGTGGACCGCCTGGTGCGCGTGCAGGAGCGACTGCTCACGCGGGGCGACTTCGCCACCCTTGAGCAACTCGACAAGGCCCGCACGCGGCTCCAACACCTGGCCGAGCGCATCCGCACCGCCTCTTACGGCTACACCGGCTTCTTCGATCGGACGCGGCGCTTCGAGTTGCCCGAGCTCGACCGGCTGTACGCCTTCGACCTGGAACTGGCCAACGGCGTCGAGCGCATCGGTGACCTGCTCGCCAAGATGGGGTTGGGCGAAGGGGTCAACGAGCTTGTCCGGCGCCTCCAGGACGAACTGGACCGACTGCACCGCGTTTTCGAGCAGCGCCAGCACTTCATTGACACGTTCGATACCGCCGAACCGGCGGAGAGCGCGCAGGCTGAAGCGGCCCCACGGGAAGAGGATGAAAAGTAGCACTCGGCCCCACAGGTTTGCACAAGTATCTGTGGGGCGCTTTGCAAACAACAATTGGGAAGAGTTTTTCATCCGCGCGCTGTTGCTCGCAAAGGGAAGATGTCTTGTTAAGCTCTTAAGGAGGGAAAGATGGCGATTCTCGACGTGATCGAATGGTTCGACCCCAGCGGGCGCGAGATCATCCACCGTGTCCCCGAAGGCGGCTCCGGCGAGTTCCGGCTTGGCTCCCAGCTCATCGTGCGTGAAAGCCAGGCGGCCGTCTTTTTCCGCGACGGCAAGGCGCTGGATACGTTCGGGCCTGGCCGTCACACGCTGACTACGGCCAACCTTCCCCTGCTCACCCGCCTGATCTCCCTGCCCTTCGGCGGGGACTCGCCCTTCCGGGCCGAGGTGGTCTTTGTCAACCTCAAGCAGTTCACCGACATGAAGTGGGGCACGCCCCAGCCCATCACCCTGCGCGACGCCGAGTTTGGCATGGTGCGCCTGCGCGCCTTTGGCCGCTACGCCATGCAAGTGCGCGACCCGCAGCACTTCGTCAACGCCATTGTGGGCACGCAGGGCATCTACACCACCCAGGACTTGGAGGATTACCTGCGGAGCATCATCGTTTCCCGCTTCACGGACCTGCTGGGGGAGATGACCACCAGCCTGCTGGAGTTGCCCCGCCGCTTCGACGAGCTAAACGCCGCCATGCGCACCAAGCTCCACGACGACTTCAGCGCGTTGGGCCTGGTGATGCACGGCTTCTTCCTGGAAAGCGTCTCCCCCACCGAAGAAACCCAGAAGGCCATTGACGAGCGGGCGGCCATGGGCGCCATCGGCGACATGCAGGCCTACTTGCAGTTCAAGGCGGCCCGTGCCCTGGGCGACGCGGCCCAGGCGGGCGGCGGAGAAGGGGCTGCTGGCATGGCCGGCCTGGGATTTGGCATGGGGGCTGGCGCCGGGTTGGGCGCCATGATGGCCCAGATTCTGGCCCAATCCATGACGCCAGGCCAGCAAGGAGGCACGCAACAAGGAGGCACGCCGCAAGCAGCGCCCCAGACAGGCGCACCCTCTGGCCCTCAGACGGTCGAACAAGCCTTTACGGCGCTGGAGATGCTCGTCCAGCAGCAACTCGCCATCCCTCAGGCCGAGCGCAACGAGATTCTGCAACAGCTTGCGGCCCTAGAACTCGAACTGAGCAAGCCGGACGGTGACCTGGCCACCATCAAGAACCTGCGCAAGGCGATTACGGAGCGCTGGTCGTGGCTGGCGGAGCCCTTGGAGCAAGTCTTCACCCAGCCGCCCGTGGAACAGGCCATGGCGGCCGCTGCCCGCCGCTTCCTCCAGGAGTAAGCCGTGAGGCGGCGAGACGGTCGGCGTCCTGACCAACTGCGACCGGTGCGCCTGACGCTGGGCGTCCAGGAGTATGCCGAGGGCTCGGTGCTCATCGAGGCGGGCCGCACGCGTGTGCTGTGTGCCGCCACCGTGGAGGAGGGTGTGCCCCGCTGGCGGGCGGGCAGCGGCGAGGGCTGGGTCACGGCCGAGTATGCCCTGTTGCCCCGTTCCACCCACACCCGCACCCAGCGCGAAACCAGCGGCCCCGGCGGACGCACCCAGGAAATTCGGCGGCTGATTGGCCGCTCACTGCGGGCGGCCGTGAACCTGGCCGAACTGGGCGAGCGCACCATCATCGTGGACTGCGACGTGCTCCAGGCCGACGGGGGCACGCGCACGGCCAGCATCACCGGCGGGTTCGTGGCGTTGGCCCTGGCGCTGGAGGGGCTGTGGCGCCGGCGCCTGGTGGGGCCCCGCGTTCTGCGGACGGCCGTGGCCGCCATAAGCGTGGGCGTGGTGGGACGCCTCTACTTGCTGGACCTGGATTACGAGGAGGACAGCCGTGCCGACGTGGACGCCAACATCGTCATGACCGCCGACGGCGCCTTTGTCGAAGTCCAGGCCACCGCCGAGGGAACCCCCTTCTCGCGGGCTGACTTGGACCGCCTGCTGACGCTGGCCGAAAAAGGCATCCGACAACTCTTTGACGTTCAGCGGCGCGCGCTGGAGGAGGCTGGCGCCGAGTTTGCTGTTCGCGCCTTCGAGCGCCTGAATTAAAAGGTGCGACGCACTTCCGAAAGTGCGTCGCACCTTACCAGGAGGAGTGTGCCCGTGATGCTTTCCACCGACAAGCTCATGCACATTGCCCTCGACATGGTGGGGTGGGACACGGTGCCCGGCGATTGTGGCATCTACGTGCCCAGCGAGCGGGTTGAGCGCCTGCTCGTGGGGCTTGACATTGACACGGGCGACCTGCTGTTGGCCCGCGAACTGGGGTACGACGCCGTGCTGGCCCACCACTTTCGCGGCATGGAGGCGGAGTTGACGGCCTGGCAGGTCTACGCCCGGCACATTGACCTGATGGTGGCCGCGGGTATTCCCCGCCACGCTGCCGAGGCCGCCGTGCTCGACCGCATGGAGTCGCTGCGTGTGTCTGCCCACACGGCCAACTACAACCGCGTGAGCGGCGCGGCCCGCCTGCTGGGCGTTCCGCTGCTCAACATCCACAGCCCGGCCGACGAGTTGGGCCGGCAAGCTCTTCAGCGGGCCGTGGACGAACTGCTGCGCGCCGAGCCCAACGCCACGGTGGCGGAAGTCTGCGCCCACCTGAGCGCTCGCTTCGTGGAGTTCCAGCGGGCCCCCACGCGCGTGGCCGTCCGCCTGGGCAACCCCGAAGCGCCGGCCGGCCGCGTGGTGGTCGTCCACGGGGCGTTGACCAACGGCGGCGCTGACGTGGCCAACACATACTTCGAGTACGGCGTACAGACGGTGGTTTACATTCACATTGCGCCGGCCGAGTTGCAGCGCTTGCAGCGGACGGCCAAGGGGAATCTCATCGTTACGGGACACGTGGCCAGCGACTCCATCGGCCTGAACATCTACCTGGCCGAACTCGAGAGGCGGGGCATTCAGGTAACCCGCTTGAACGGCGTTATCCCGCCCCGATAACCCCCAGGAGCACAACCATGTCCGACGTGGAAGCCTGTGTCCGCTTTCTGCAAGAACTCATTCGCATTCCCAGCCTTCCCGGCGAGGAGGGGCCACTGGCAGAACGGGTGGTCGCCGAGATGCGTCGCCTGGGGTACGACGAGGTGTGGACGGACGAGGCGGGCAACGTCATCGGCTTGCTGCGCGGCCGAGGTGAGGCGCCTGCCGTGATGTTCAACACTCACCTGGACCACGTGGACGTGGGCGACCCGGAAGCTTGGCCCTACCCGCCCTACGGTGGCGAGCGCCACGAGGGGCGCGTGTGGGGGAGAGGTGCTGTGGACATCAAGGGGCCACTGGCAGCGCAGGTGTACGGCGTGGCACGGCGGTTTCGCGCCGGCGAACGCCCGCCGGGCGACGTGTTCGTCACCTGTGTGGTGCAGGAGGAAATTGGCGGGGTAGGAGCCCGCCACTTGCTTCAGCATGTGCGCCCGCCTTACGTGATCGTGGGTGAGCCGAGCAACAACGAACTGCGGCGCGGGCACCGGGGGCGCACGGAACTTGTGCTCCACGTGCGCGGGCGCAGCGCCCACGCCAGTGCCCCGGAACGGGGCGTCAACCCGCTGGAGGTGGTGGCGCGCTTCATCGTGGGGCTGCGCTCCCTGACCATGCGCCAGCACCCGGAGCTGGGAAGCAGCACTGTCACGCCAACCCTCATCCGCACGGACCAGTCCAGCGCCAACGTCATCCCGGGCGAGGTCTGGCTGACGTGTGACTGGCGGAACACGCCCGGCGAGACGGCCGAAGATGCCCGACAGGCGCTCCAAGCCCTGGCCGACCGTTCCCTCGTCGAGGGGGCCTCGGCGACAGTCACCGTGCCGACGTTTCGGCGCACGACCTACACCGGGCTGACAGTCGAGTTGCCGGCCGCGGCGTCGGCCTTTCTCCTTCCGTTCGACCATCCGGCCCTGCAAGCCGCCCGGCAGGTGCTGGCAGACGTGTACGCGGCGCCGCCCCCCGTCGGCACCTGGCGTTTCGCCACTGACGGGGGCCACTTCGCCCGCGCCGGGCTGACGGTCATCGGCTTCGGGCCGGGAGAAGAACGCTTGGCTCACACGGTCAACGAGTCCATCGCCGTCGCCGACCTGGAGGCTGCACTGACTGGCTACGCCGCCCTGGCCTACGACTGGCCGGTTCGCCTCGCTGGACGGCAGGTGTCAGGATGACCGATGGACCCTCTGGAACAGGGTGTGTGGCGCACAATCCAGCGCCTGGAACTCGTTCGGCCTGTGGAACGCTTGGTGCTGGCGGTCAGTGGAGGGCCGGACAGTTTGGCCCTGCTCCACGTAATGTGCGCGCTGCGGGAGCACCTGGGCGCCTGGCTCTGTGTGGCCACGCTGGACCACATGATGCGCCCCGAATCGGCGGAGGATGCCGCCTTCGTCTGCCGTCAGGCTGAGGCGCTGGGCCTGCTCTGCGTGCGGGAGCAGCGTGACGTGCCGACCTACGCGCGCGCCCACCGCCTGAGCCTCGAGGAGGCGGCCCGCGAGGTGCGGTATCGCTTTCTGGCCGAGGTGGCCGGAGCCGTGAACGCCACCGCCGTGGCGACCGGCCACACGGCCGACGACCAGGCTGAAACGGTCCTCATGCACTTCTTGCGCGGTACCGGCCTAAGTGGACTGAAAGGGATGCTCCCGCGCCGCCCCATGGACATCGCCGTGCGCGAAGGCCCTCCCCCGCCCGTGCGTCCAGACCTGGTGCGCCCGCTTCTCTTCACGCCCCGCTCCGACATTCTGGCCTACCTGGAACGGCGAGGCGTGACGCCTCGCTTCGACCGTTCCAACCTGGACACCACCTTCTTCCGAAACCGCCTGCGCCACGAGCTGCTGCCCCTGCTGGAGCAGTATCAACCCAACATTCGCCGCCTGCTGGCGCGAACGGCTGAGACGCTGGCCGTGGATTGGGACTACTTGCAACAGCAAACGGAGGCTGCCTGGCAGGCACTGGCTCACTGCGAGGCGGACCACGTGCGCTTCCCGCGACAGGCGTTCCTGGAATACCACCCGGCCATTCAGCGCGGCCTGGTTCGGCGCGCCGTTCGCCGCCTGCGCCCGCTGCTCCGCGACGTGGGTTGGGAGCACGTGGTGGAAGCGGTCAGGCTGGCGCGAGAAGGGCGGACTGGCACGCGCGCCACGCTGCCGGGGCACCTGTTCCTTTTCGTGAACTACGACGTTATCGTCATTGGCGAGGCGCTCCCTACCCCTCCGTGGCCACGCCTGGCCCCAAACACGCGGCTCTCGGTGCCCGTGCCGGGGGAGGTTCGGTTGGAGAACGGGTGGACGCTCTCGACTCGCCTGGTGGAGCGGGACCAGCTTCCGCCGGACGCCTTGGCCGACACCGACATGTGGCGCGCCTTCCTGGACGCCGAGGCCGTGCACTTGCCGCTGGCCCTGCGCACCCGCCGCCGGGGAGACCGCTTCGTGCCCCTCGGAATGGCCGAACCGGTGAGGCTGTCCGACTTCCTGACGGCCCAAAAAGTGCCCGCAGCGGTTCGGGACACCTTGCCCTTGCTGGTAGACGCTCACGATCGCCTTCTTTGGGTTCCGGGCGTGCGCCTGTCCCAAGAAGCCCGTGTGACCGAGAGCACACAGCGGGTGCTGGTGGTGGAACTCCGTCCACCAGAAGGAGCGTAGCTGTGGACCGTGACCAACTCACTGGCATTATCCTCACCGTATTGTCCACTGTTTGTGCTGGCACGGCCCCCATCTTTGGCAAGCTGGCCTTCCGGGCGGACGTGACGCCGTACACCGTGGTGGCCCTGCGGACGAGTTTGGCCGCCCTCACGCTGTGGGGCTTCTACCTGCTGTTTTGGCGCTCCTGCATTCGGGTGCGATGGCCAACGCTGGTGGGGTGCATTGCAATGGGGATTGCCAACGGATTGGGATCACTTATGTACTATCCCGGCCTGGCGCGCATTGACGCCTCGCTGGCCCAGTTGCTCTACGCCCTCTATCCCGTGTGGGTGTTCATCTTCCTGAGTGCTGCCGGGCACCCAGTTTCCCGCCTGGCCCTGATGCGCTTGGGCGTGGCCTTGGTGGGCGTCTACCTGCTGACCTTCACGCCCGGCGCCCGGTTCGACTTCCTTGGTGCCATGCTGTTGCTGGCCGCTGGTGCGGCCTACGGGTGGCACCTGGTGCTGGGCCAGTGGACGCTTGCCGACGTGGACTCCCGGACGGTCACGCTGTACGTCATCACGACGATGGCCGTGGTAGTGGACATCGCCCGCCTGAGCATGAGAACTCCGCTGGAGTTCGTTCCCGCCGCGGGATGGTTGGCGATTGCAGGCCTGGGCTTGGTCAGCATGGCGCTGGCCCGGCTGCTGGTCTTCGCCGGGTTGAGCCGCCTGGGCGGCATTCAGACTTCCATTCTGAGCGTGGGGGAGCTGGTGGTGGCCCTCCTGTTGGCCTACCTCCTGCTGGGAGAGCGCATGACGCCAGTGCAGTGGATTGGTGCCCTGTTGATTGGGCTCAGCATGATGATGATCAGCCGGGAGTCCAATTTGGAGCTGGAAAGTTGGGAACGGTGGTTAGCCGCGGAGATGAGAAACTCGCCAAACCAGCCCCGTTCTTCCCCAAAGGACAGAAATTAAGGAGCTGGGGGAATTTAACTTTTGACAACCGTCTTGTGGGGAAGTATACTACTGGAAACAAAGGAAACTTTAATGCGCGAGGTGAACTGAATGGCCGAACCGACGCTTGAGGGGCGAGTCGCTTCATTGGAGGACCTCATGGCTGACGTGTTGCAATCGCTTGTCCTCTTACGCGAGCAGCTTTCGGAACAGGCCGCCCGCACTGATCAGCGGCTGGCCGAGCAGGCCGCCCGCACTGATCAGCGGCTGGCCGAGCAGGCCGCCCGCACCGACCAGCGGCTGGCTCAGATGGCCGCTCGCACGGACGAGCAATTCCGCCGGACAGACGAGCGGCTCGCTCAGATGGCCGCTCGCTCGGACGAGGAGTTTCGGCGGCTGCGGGAGCAACTGGCCGAGCAGGCTGCCCGCACGGACGAGCGGCTGGCTCAGATAGCCGCTCGCATGGACGAGCGATTTCGGCGCACGGACGAGGAAATCGAGCGCGTGATACAGGAGATGAGGCACGAGTGGGGCAGGTTGTCCAACAAGATGGGCACCATGGCCGAAGACCTCGTGGCCCCCAGCATCCCCCGTATCCTGCGCACTGTCATCGGGTGCCCTGATGATGCCGTTGACATTGTGGCCGTGCGGATGCGCCGCCGCCACCCGGAGACCCGCCAGATGCAGGAGTTCGACGTGGTGGCTGCCTGTGGGGAGTATCTCCTCATCAACGAAACCAAGAGTCAGCTCGACGCGCGGGACATTCGCCGGTTCGTGAGGAGGCTGAAGCGGGTGCGGGAGTACTTTCCCGAATACGCCGACCGGAAGGTGATTGGCTGCATTGCCTCCTTGTACGTGGACCCCAGCTTGGTGCGTTTCGGCGAGCGACAGGGACTCATTGTCCTGGGCTTCGGCGAGGACGTGATGGACGTGCTCAACTCCCCGGAGTTTACTCCCAGAGTCTTCTGAAGTCGAAGCCCACAGCCTCCGCTCCACTAGAAGGGGCTTCGTCACCCCGGCTCGCAAACCGGGGTGACGCTGTATTGTCTCTTGCTGTCAAAAGTCTAATTCCCGAAAGCCGCCTGGATGTTCTCCAGCAATTCGTGGTCCACGAAGGACCCCTTCTGGAGGAGCGACTGAATGTGACCGTTGAGGCGCTGGCGCTCCTGGGGCGAAAGGTGGGCGGCCGTAATCACAATGACGGGAATGTGCTGTAAAGCTGGGTCAGACTTGATGATCTCGAGCACCTGATACCCGTCCACTTCGGGCATCATCAGGTCCAGCAACACCAAGTCGGGCATGACCTCGCGGATCAGGCGAATGCCCTGGTTCCCATCGCTGGCCTCGAAGATATCGAAGTCACCGTAAGCCTGCAAAATGCGCCGCAACAGGAGCCGAGCGCTCTCATCGTCCTCCACGATGACGATGCGGTGGACGTTGTCCCCCAATTCCTCCAGCGAGGTCAGCAACCCTTCCTCCCGCGCGGCTGGCGCCTGCTGCTCCTCTTCGGCCGAGAGGTCGAGGTGGTGGGACCAGTCGTCCTCCAGCAGGTGCTTCTCGACGGGGAAGGTGTGGCCGGAACAGCAAATCGCCACCGTTTCGTCAGGCCGGATGAGACCGTTGCGCACCATTTTGATGGCACCAGCACAGGCCATGGCCGCCGCCGGTTCCATGGAGAACCCGTCCATTTTGGCCATGATGTGCATGGCGCGGAAGGCCTCGTCGTCGGTGACGGCCACAAAAGCACCGCCGTTCTCCACGGCTGCTTGGTAGAGGATTTCGTAGGCCACGCCCGGGTTGCCCGTGGCCACGGTTGTAATCAGGGTTTGGGGCGATTCGACGACGACCGGCTCCGACAGCCCCTGCTCCCAAGCCTGGACCATTGGCGCACAACCGGCTGCTTGGATGCTGGCAATCTTGGGAATTTTGTCCACTAATCCCATTTCCTTGAGCTCCCAAAACCCCTTCAGGACGCCGACGGGCCCCAATCCGCCGCTCACGGCCTGAATGTACCAATCGGGCGCCCGCCAGCCCAACTGCTGAGCAATTTCGTAGGCGATGGTCTTCATGCTCTCGCGGGCTGCCAGCCCCTTGATGCCCCGGTCCAGGAAGAGACCCCGCTGTTCGGCAAACTGAGCGGCCACTTGCTTGGTGCGGTCGTAGGTGGCAGTGACCTTCACCACTTCCGTGCCGTAGAGGGCCACCTCCCGCATTTTCTCGGCCGGCACGCTGCTAGTCAGAAAGGCCCACAGCTTAATGCCTGCCTGGGCGGCGTACGCTGAGTAGCTGATGGCCACGTTGCCCGTGGAGGCCACCACAGCCTCCCGAATGCCGTGCTCCTTCATCACGCTAATGGCCAAGGAAGCCTGACGGTCCTTGAAGCTGGCTGTGGGCCCCTGACGCTCGTCCTTCAGGTAAAGGTTAGGAACGCCCAACATCAGGCTCAAGTTGCGCAAGCGCAACAGGGGCGTGCCCCCTTCTCCCATGGAGATGATATTTTCGTCACGACGAACGGGCAACAGTTCGCGGAAGCGCCACATGGTGCAGGGCCGCTGCGGAGTCTCGTCCCGCACAAGGCGGGCCAACCGCTCGTAGTCGTAGCGCGGATCGAGCCACTCGCCCCCGCAATAGGGGCAAGCGGTAAGCAACCTATCCGTCGGCAAGTCGTCACGTCCACATTGCGCACAAACAATATACCAACTTGTTGTCATTTGCTTTGCACCTCGTTCTCAAGAGTGTGGTACACGTTGCAAGACTTCGTTCAAGCAGGCCACCAGTTCACCGCGCAAGATGGGCTTCAGCAGAAATGCTGTTGCGCCTGCTTTCAGGCACTCCTCGCGTTTGTCCTCCTCGATGGAGCAGATAATCACCGGCACGTCTCGCGTGAAGTTGTTTTGGCGCAGGGTGCGCAGGACCTCTAAGCCGCTCATGTCTCGAATTCGGATGTCCAGCAGGATGACGTCAGGCTGATAGCGGCGAACGGTGAGCATGACATCTCGTGCGTCGTTAACGGCAATGACGCGATAGCCTTCCGGCTCCAAATATCGCGTGTACAACTCCGTAATCCCGGGCTCGTCGTCCACGGCCAGCACCACCGGTTGACGTCGCCCTCCCGCTTCACCCTCAGGTGGGCCGGCAACCGGCAATGTAAAGCTGAAGGTGGAGCCCTTTCCAACCACACTGTGCACCCAGATGCGCCCCCCGTGCATTTCCACAAAGTGACGTGCAATCGCCAAGCCGAGTCCGGTGCCGCCAGCTTTGCGAGTCATGGAGCCGTCTACTTGATAGAAGGCTTCAAAGAGGCGGTCCAATTTGTCCTCCGGAATACCGGGTCCAGTGTCGGAAACGCTGAAGAGCAATTCGTCTCCCACCTGCGTAACGGTGAGACAAATCTCGCCTTCCTCGGTAAACTTGGCGGCATTGGAAAGCAGGTTAAGCAAGACCTGACGGACGCGAGTCGGGTCGGCTCGAATAACGGGCAATTGCTCAGGAACTTCTTGTCGCAACCGAATAGGCTTATCCTTGATAAGCCCTTTGGTTGTGCTGAGAACACCTTCAATGATCTGGTGGACGTCCACGTCCTCAAAGCTCAACTCCATCTTGCCAGCTTCAATCTTGGAGATGTCCAGGATGTCGTTGATGAGGCCCAGCAGGTGTTGGCCGGCGTTGTAGATCGTGGTCAAGTCCTTGCGCTGCAAGTCGGTAATTGGGCCGTCAATGCCCTTCAGAATGACGCGCGAGAAGCCAATGATGGAGTTAAGGGGCGTGCGCAACTCGTGGCTCATGTTGGCCAGGAACTGTGTCTTCAACTGGTCCAACTCGCGCAGCCGCTCAGCCGTTTCAAGCTGTTGCTGGTAGGCTCTGGCGTTCTCGATAGCCACGGCAAGCTGGTCGGCCAGCGTTTGCAAAATGGCGATGTCTTCTTCATCGAAAACGTCTGGCTCGGTGCTCTGCACGTCGAGCGCACCAATGATGCGCGTGCCGATTCGCAGGGGAACTGCACATTCCGCGCGCGTGTCGGGCAGAAGTTCGTTACGGCGGTGCACGGCGTCCCGGTCCGTGTCACGGGCCACTACCGGTTTGCCGGCAGCCGTCACCTGTCCGATTACACTCTGGCTGCCCACAATCAGGTGGTGTTTGCGCTCCAGCAATTTGTGTCCCACCTCGCCTGTACTGGCCCGCAGCCAGGCCGCGTAGTTTTCCTCGTCCACCAGGAAAACCTGAACGTGGTAATATCCAAAGGCATCACGGATCAACTCCACAGTCGTGTTCAACAGTTCGTCCAGGTCCAGCAGCGAAGAAACAGCCCGGCTGACCTCAGCCACGGCCTGAAGCTGCCTGGCCCGCCGCTGCTGAAGCATGAAGAGGCGCGCCGACTCCAGGGCCTGGCCCATTTCCCGAGCCACCGCTGCCGTCAGTTCGACTTCCTCCCTCGCCCACTTCCGGGGTTGTTCGTCCTCAACGACCAGTACGCCGATGGGCGCTCCCCGCAGCGTAACCGGCACAGTCAAGCGGGTCTCTCCCACGATGGGGGCGGGACTGGACCCCAATTCCACATCCGGAGCTTCCTCTTCGTCCAGCACACGGGCTTCGCCGTCCTCTACGACCACACCCCGTGGGAAGCGGTGTGGCAAGTGTTGCCAGGTTTCTTGAACGCGTTGCCGCTCCAGACGCTCCATTTCTTCAACTTGTCGCCGAACGGTGGCGTACAATTCGGCGTTCGCCAGGGCGCGGGCCACAGCCTCGACTGCCAAAGCCCAAGCTGAACCAACATGTTCCCCAAAGGCCGCATCTTGACTTTCAGTGAACATGATGATCAGCCCATGTAAAGGTGCTGGCAGGCCGAGCAAGGGGAAAGCAACCACGCACCCGACGGGGAGCATCTCCTGACACCAGGCCCCCTGCCGCAGCGCCCGTCTGGCAATGTTGTAGAGTTGCAAGTTGTCCGACAAGCGAACAGGCCACCCAAAGTCGCCACTCGTTCCTTCGCAGGAGAGTTCATGCTCGTCGCCGAGGTAAACGGCGACGGATTCAAGCCCCACCCCTTCACTCCAAAAGCGAAGCGTCTTCGAGACGATAGCCGACCGGTCCAGTTCGCCCGCAATGTCCTGGGCGAAGGCCGCAATGCTCGAAATCAGGTCGAGGGAGTGCCGCAACTCCTTTTCGGCGCGCACCCGGTTCGTGATGTCTCGGAAGTCCCACAACCGCCCCACGATTTCGCCGCCCAAGGTGTAAGGCCGCGTGTGATACTCGAATACATCTCCTCCCACTAACTCCAAGACGCCTGTATCTTCCAAGTCGGGCTGTTGCTCATACCGGGCCACCAGTTCTGCGACGAATGAAGGGGTCTCCAGCTTCTGTCCGAGGAATTGCCAAACAGCCGCCGCTTCTCCCCCTTCCAAAACCTCCGAAGGGACTTCCCACATTTTCGCAAATCGCTCATTATAAAGGACCACCTCTCCATGACGGCCAGTGATGAAAACGCCGTCGGCTATGGAGTCCAAGGCGTTGTCGAGTTGGGCGGCCAACCGCTCGACACGGCGAGTGGCCGCCCAGCGTTCGACGGTTCCAACGAGCAGGTCGGCCAGCAACTCCATGAGCAAACGCGTGGAGGACTCTTCCCAATCAGGTCGAGGTTGGTGAGCTTCCAGCCACAGCAGGCCAATTGCTCGCTGTTCGCGCTCCAAGGGAACGAAGAGGATCATGTTGCCCCTGAGCCAGCTTTCAGCCAAGTTGGCGGCCGGCAACGAGGGAACAAAGGTGCCGTCCCTCTTCCGCCTTACGGTTAGCGGTTCGTTTAAAGGGGCGGCCCGAAGCCACGCCAGCACAGCAGTTGGATCTGGGCCTTCAGCACCGCCGCCATCTTGGCCAGACGACCAGACAAGGGCGGTTGGCAAATCTCTCCGAGAAAAGACAAAAGCGGCTTTATCGGCCTCAAGAGCAGTTCCTATTTGCTCCAGCAATTGGCGCAAGGTGTGTTCGGCTTCATCAGCATCCGCGCCAGCGAGTTGCGAGGCCACGGTCGCCACCACTTGGGCCAAGTGGGCGTAGCGCTTAAGAGCCGCTTCAGTGGCCTGAAGGCTGTTCAAAACCGCCTGGCGAATGGCTTCCTGTTCGCGCAAGAGGCGGTTGCGGAAAGCAACAAAGAAGCCCACGAGGATCTGGCCCATGAAGGCACTCAAACGGGGAAACCACTCAGCAAGGGATTGGCCTTCTACTCGCTCCAACACGTATTTCGCCCAAACGGCCTGGGTGTGGGCGAGTGTTTCCGGGGCCGTGTAGCCCAGTTCCACCAACCCCTTACCGATTCCTTGAGCGCTCTCCGCAGGTGGGTCCTCAGCCATCAGCCAATCAATGCCCGTTTCTGCCAGTTCTTCCAGCCGGCTGTACAGTGTGGCGTCGTCCAACGGCACGAAACTGAGCGTGCTGATGGCCCGAAACCACGCTTCGGCAAGGGCCTGGCAGTCTTGTTGTAAACGCCATGCAGATGTGGTGATTTCTGTGCGACGAACACTCATCGTTCCCCCACTTTGCCCTGAACCTGGCTTTTACGACATGCTAACCCCACGCTCACGGCTTACGAGCAATGCCCACGTAGGCGGCCGAGAACTCGAGTTTGAATTGTTTGCTGAGTGGCCACTCATCAAGACCTACCAGTCCCGGCTCCACCAATTCCCAGCCCTCGAAGAAGCGCACAATTTCATCCTTTGTGCGAGCCTTCGCCGGTGCTGTGGACCGCTTGTAAATCGCGAGGATGCGCTCGAGGACGTCCGGTGGCCACCCCTCCATTGTAGCGTGCGAAATGGCCATATAACTTCCTGACGCCAACCGGTGCCTGAACTGGCGCACTATACCATGAGCTTCCTCGTCGTCCGGAATGAAGTGGAGCACCGCCACGAGCAGCAGCCCCACAGGCCGGCTGAAGTCAATCAGGGTTTCCACTTCCGGGTGGTTGACGATCATCTCCACGTCCCGGGCATCCGCTCGGATGCAAGTGGCTCGCGGATTTCCTTCCAGAAGCGCGCGCGAGTGGGCCACAGCAATTGGATCAATGTCCACGTAGACCACGCGCGATTCCGGGTTGATTTCCTGGACCACTTCGTGGACGTTGCCGCGCGTCGGAATGCCCGAGCCGATGTCCAGAAATTGGTCAATGCCCTGGTTTGCCAAGTATTTCACAGCATCTATCAAGAAGGCGCGGTTGGCTTGGGCGATCAAGCGCACTTCAGGTAAAATTTGCAACACCTGTTCGGCGGCTTGGCGGTCCACTTCAAAGTTGTGCATGCCGCCCAAAAAGTAGTCGTACATGCGCGCCGGGTTCGGCTTGTCCAACGGCACATCTTCCGGAATCCACGACTGGTTCTGCTGCCCGCTCATGGGATCCTCCCTCTCCTTTTGGTTAATGTTAACGTTTATTACTGCCGACCATTGCCATCACCTTTCCCATCATCAGGGAGAAGAGAAAAATCTTCCCCATCTGTGCGGCTCCTTATCCCTTCGGCGGCGTGGTGTCGCGGCCAGGCCGTCCACACCCAGGTCCGTCTGGCGCGAAGGGCCTCCCGCAGTCGCTCCGCACCAATCTGCAAGACGAACTGTGGGTTCGTCTCGCGATACAACTGCG
>WFWG01000248.1 GCA_015491235.1 Ardenticatenaceae bacterium | reverse complement strand
GTCGGCGGCGAGGACTACGAACTCTGCCTGACCGCCCGGCCGGAGGCCGCCGACGCCCTGGTCGCGGCGGTGGCGGCCGCCACCGCCGCGACCAGGGCGTCGGCGGCCTCCGGCCGGGCGGTCAGGCAGAGTTCGTAGTCCTCGCCGCCGACCAGGGCCAGCTCCCAGGCGGGCACGCCCAGCAAGCGGGCCGCGTGGCGCGCCTCCCCCGAAAGGGGGAGCCGCTCGGCCCACAGGCGCACACCCACGCGGCTGGCCTCGCAGATGTGCCCCACGTCGCTGCTCAGCCCGTCGCTGATGTCAATCATGGCCGTGGCCCCGCCGGTGTGGACGATGGCCTCTGCTTCCCGCAGCCGGGGGGTGGGCGTGAAGAGGCGGCCCAGCAGCACCTGGCGCACGGCGGGTTCCACTTCCACCTCGGGGTTCAGCAGCAGGCGCAGCCCGGCGGCCGCGTCGCCCAGCGTGCCGGTCACCAGCACCACGTCGCCGGGCCGGGCCCCGGAGCGGCGCAGCAGATGTTCGCGGCGCACCCGCCCCAGGACAGTTATGTCAATGAAAGCGCCGTCGGGCGAGCGGGAGATGTTGCCCCCCACCACGGCCACGCCGGCGCGCTCCCCCTCCTGGCGCAGTCCCCCGTAGAGGGCCTCCACCCACTCCACTTCGATGTGGTCGGGCAGCGCCAGGGAGACCAGGGCAAAGTGGGGGCGGCCGCCCACGGCGGCAATGTCGCTCAGGTTGACGGCCAGCGCCCGCCGGCCAAGCTGGTCGGGCGGGATGGCATGGCGCAGGAAGTGGACATCCTCCATCTGGCAGTCCACCGTGGCCAGCAGCCAATCGGGTCCCCCCACGTCGAGCACGGCCACGTCGTCGCCAATGCCCACCACCACGTCGGGCCGTTCGACGCCGACGATGCGGGCCAGGCGCTCGATCAGCCCAAATTCGCCCACCTCGCGCACGTTCACGGGATTTGCCTCCTCCGGTCACGCCGATTCCACCCGGATGCGAGCGCCCTGCTCGGCCTGCTCGGGCGTCATGTTGTAGAGCCAGTCGAAGAAGGCCACCTTGAAGCTGGCGGGACCTTTGGCCTCCTCAGCGGCCAACTCGGCCGCCCGGCCGTAGTAGGCCAGCGCGCAGGCGGCCGCCACCACCGGGTCTGGTTCCACGGCGGCGAAGGCCGCCACGGCCGTGGTGGCCATGCAACCGGTGCCCGTGATGGTGGTCAGCCAGCGGTGCCCGTTCTCGACCACCATCACGCGCTGGCCGTCGGTAACGATGTCGTGCTCACCCGTCATGGCCACCGTGGCGCCCCACTCGCGGGCTACCCGGCGGGCCACGGCCACAGGGTCATCGAGGGCGCCCACGCTCTCCACGCCCTTTACCTCGCCGCCAGCCCCCACCAGCGCGCCAATTTCGCCCGCGTTGCCGCGCACCACCGTCACCTGCAGCTCGCCGAGCAGGCGGCGGTTGGCCTCGGTGCGCAGGGGCGTGGCGCCGGCGCCCACCGGGTCCAGCACAATGGGAATGCCCCGCTCGTTGGCAGCGCGGCCGGCGATAAGCATGGATTCCACCCAGTCGGGCGTCAGCGTGCCGGGGTTGAGCACGAGCGCCCCGGCCAGGCGCACCATGTCGGCCACCTCCTCGGCGGCGTGGGCCATGACGGGCAATGCCCCGATGTGCAGGGTGACGTTGGCGGTGTCGTTCATCACCACGAAGTTGGTGATGTGGTGAACCAGGGGGCGCTGCTGGCGCACGCGGGCCAAAATCTGGCCAGTCTGAAGGTTCAAGTCGTTCACGGGTCTTCCTCCCTTCTCACAATGTTCGTTCACCGCTCGCCCGCTGGCGGCCCGCCTCCACCGCTGCCCGCAGGCGGCGCGTGGCCTCCTCGGGGTCCGGCGCGGCGAAGACGGCCGAAATGACGGCCACACCCACGGCGCTCTGCTCGATCACGGCAGCGGCGTTGTCCGGCGTAATGCCGCCGATGCCCACCACGGGAATGTCCACGGCCTCCACGATGCGCCGCAGCCCCTCCAGCCCGATGGGCGGACCGGCGTCGGGCTTGGTGGGCGTGCCGTACACGTCGCCCACGCCCAGGTAGTCGGCGCCGTCCCGCTGGGCGAGCAGGGCCTGCTCCACCGTCTCGGCCGAGACGCCCAGAATCTTGTCCGGGCCAATGAGCTTGCGGGCCAGCGCGGCGGGCATGTCGTCCTGGCCCACGTGGACGCCGTCGGCGTCAATGGCCAGAGCCACGTCCACGCGGTCGTTGACGATGAGGGGCACGCCGGCCGGCCGCGTCACCCGCAACAGGGCCATGCCCAACTCGACCATCTCCCGCGTGGGGGCCTCCTTCTCGCGAAGCTGAATCACTGTGGCCCCACCCCGCAGGGCCGCCTGCACCACCTCCACCACGGAACGGGGAGCGGCCAGTTTGCGGTCGGTAATCACGTAAACGGAAAGGTCAACTTTGGGTTTCACCGCTCTCACCTCCTTTCAAGGCGTCCACCAGCGCCCGCACCTCGCCTTCCGGGTCCAGCGCCCCCATGACGCGCCCTAACACGGCCACGCCCGCCGCACCGGCCGCCAGACAGAGGGGGACATTTTGGGGCGTTACGCCTCCCAGCGCGATGACGGGCACGTTGACCGCCTGGGCCACCGCCCGCAACGCCTCCAGCCCTTCCGCGCTGGTGGGACCGTATCCCGGCTTGCTGATGGACTGGAAAACCGGGCTGAAGGTCACGTAGTCGGCGCTGGCGCGGGCCGCGGCTTGGGCTTCTTCGAGAGAGTGGGTCGAAACGCCGACGAGCGCCCGGCGCCCCAGGCGCTTTCGGGCGGCTCTCACGTCCTCGGCCCGCTGGAGGTGAACGCCGTGGGCGCCCGTCTCGGCGGCGACTTCCACGTTGCCGTTGACCACCACCAGGGCGCCGTACGGCTCCGCGATGGCGAGGAAGTCCCGCGTCATGGACGCCAGGGCACGGGGCGGCAGGTCCTTCTCGCGCACCATGAGCCAGCGGCACCCGCCCGCGAAGACCCGCGCCACCACGGTGCGGATGGGGCGGCGGGTGAAAGCCCGCGCCGTGATGACCAGCAGCGGCGGCTGGGGCAGGCGGCTCATGCGCCCACCTCGATGAGGTCTTCCATCGGGCTGGAAGCGCGGGCGTAGAGGCGGCGCGGGATGCGGCCAGCCTCGTAGGCCAGGCGGCCGGCCTCGATGGCCAGGCGCATGGCGCGGGCCATTTTGACCGGATCGCGGGCGCCGGCCACCGCGCTGTTGAGGAGGACGCCGTCGCAGCCCAGCTCCATAGCGATCGCCACGTCCGAGGCCGTGCCCACGCCCGCGTCCACGATCACGGGCACCGAGACCATGTCGAGGATGATGCGCAGGTTGTAAGGGTTGCGGATGCCCATGCCCGAGCCGATGGGCGCGCCCAGCGGCATGACAGCCGCGCAGCCGATGTCCTCCAGCTTCTTGCAGGTGACCGGGTCGTCGTTGCAGTAGGGCAGCACGACGAACCCGTCCTTGACGAGCTGGGCCGCCGCTTCCAGGAGTTGTTCCACGTCGGGAAAGAGGGTCTCCTCGTCGCCGATGACCTCCAGCTTGATCCAGTTGGTGCCCAGCGCTTCCCGCGCCAGGTGAGCCGTCACGATGGCCTCGCGGGCTGTGTAGCACCCGGCCGTGTTGGGCAGGATGAAGTAGCGGTCCTTCAGCAGGTCGTACAGGTTCTCGCCCTCGGCGTCGGGGCGCACGCGGCGGATGGCCACGGTCACCACTTCGGCGCCGCTGGCCTCGATGGCCTCCAGCATGACCTGGCGGTTGGGATAGCGGGCCGTGCCGATGAACAGGCGCGAACGGAAGGTGCGTCCGGCGATTGTCAACTCGTTGTTCATTTTTTCCTCCCTTTTCTCAGTAATCAGTTACCAGTAATCGGTAATTGTCGTCCGCCAAGACATCGTTCCGGCGATAAGGGAGTAAAACCGCCAACAGATCGTTCCGCACCTTAACAAGCAAATCGCCAAGACATCGTGCCGCATAGGTGGTATCCTCTTGCTCACCAGCACATGTT
>WFWG01000247.1 GCA_015491235.1 Ardenticatenaceae bacterium | reverse complement strand
GGGTGGTGGGGGGCGTTATCCCACCCTAGGATGCGCGTTCCTGACCGTATGAGGGTGTAACTGTACTTGCCCAAGGTTTCGTTGAAGTAGAGGTCCAAAATGTATCCGCCTGTCAGTTCCAGCCGCCACTTGGTGACCAGATCATGGACGGCTGTCACGTGGGCACATTTGGCTACGAAGCGGGCGACGGCGCGATCGAACGCAGCAGCCATTCGAGAAGGCTCCGTAGGATGCGGGTGCGTTGCAGGGCTTCCACGGCATTACGCCACTCGATGGAATCTTCCCAGTCGGGATGTTCAGGACCTTCACCCCGGGCCAGGCGGGCCTCCAGCGCCTCCAGAGAGCCGCCGTAGCGCTCCTCGAAGCGCCGGATCATAGCCTGCAAGACCGTCTCGCGACTGTGCAGTTCTTCGACAAGTTGAGCCAGCACTTCGTGAGAGATGTCCGATGGAAGGGTGGACAGAGCAACCACTGACTCCCTCCAATGACTAAAGTTCTTCTTTAAGCCCAATCAATTGTAACACAGGTGGGAGAGAGAAACAAACCGGTTATCGAGCAGCATTAGAGGTGGGAGTCGTATTAAGTACAGAAGCGAGAGGAGGAACAGAAGGTGAGCCTCACCTTCGCCATCTACGACGCGGCAACGGGGGGCAACGTCATCTGGGGGCCGGAGACGCACGCGGGGATGGAGGTGCAGGCGAACGGACTCAGTCCTTGTGCTCCTCCACGCCCTTGCTCCCTTGCTCAACCGGCGGGTGCCAGCCGGCAATCACCCAATGACGGCGTGCGACTACGATGAACTCGTTGTTCATGCGCAGTGCCACCACGGTAGCACGACCAACCGGGGTGAGACCAATGATGCGCGTACCATCATCGCTCCAGCGAAAGTGGTCAGACCATTGCTGGGTCCGGGGATTGAACAACGGCACTTCTTCGCCGGTTTCCGGGTCTACAGCATGGGTTTTGGCTCCTTTGTAGCTGTTACACCAGGCACAAGCGAGCCAAAGGTTCGTCTCGTCCGAGGTGCCACCATGAGCGCGAGGAATGATGTGTTCAATGTGCATCTGGGCGCCACTGATGCGCTGATCGGTGAGACAATAGCCACAACGATGTTGCGCCGCTGCTGCAACGCTACGGCGCACGGATTCGGGGATTCGCGAACTCATGATGGGGAGGTATTCGTGGTGGCCAAGAGAGGCTGTCCGCCACGCAGGCTGAGCAAGGCATATGCTCGGGCCTTGCGCAAGGTAACCCGACCGTACTCCCGGCGAAGTGCTTCCAGGGTCTCCTGCTCCTCCGGGCTCAACGGGCGCCGGGTTTGTAGTTCGGTGAGGCGGCGGAGTTGTTCCTGCTGCTCATCCGGCATGGTGCTTTGGGCAATGGCCCACAGCTCCCGATCGCTGAGCCACGTCATGCGGATCAATTCCGCCTGCATGTCTGCCGGCGCATCTTCCACATCGGGAAGGGCAGCAGCGAGAACGGCGGTCAGGACTTCCTCCAGGGGGCGCTGCAATGCCTCGGCTGTTTGCCTGGCGCGCCGCATGACCGTTTCTGGTAAATGGAGGGTGACGCTTTGAAATCCCATAGTCAGCTCCCTTTCATCGCTTTGGAGGGCTCACGGAACCAACGGCGCATTGCTTCCACCTCAGCCTGGGCTTCGGCCAAGTCGGTGGAACCCAGGCGTAAGGGAATGCCCAACTGCAGGAAGCGTTCCCGCAGCTCCAATTCGTGCATACCCAAGAGTTCGGCGGCCTTGCCCAGGTTGATCCGGCGGTCCAGGTATGCACTCAGCACCAATGCCCAGCGTAGCTCGGCGTTTTCACCCAATAAACGCTCCAGAGCCGCCTGCACCAACTCAGGGCGATGCCGATAGAGGCGCATGAATTGTTCTACTATCCAGGTTTGGGAGGGCAGAGGCGCTTCGGTGGTCATGTTTTCACTCCGTTCAGTGTGCTCGAATTATAGCACGGTTCCTTTGCCGGAACAAGCGGTAGCGTCCGCGAGTCCAAGCGCGGGGTGGTCAGGGGCCGTGTCCGCCCGGAGGCTCGGAACCTCTGGGAGGCTGAAGGGGTTGAAGAGCCGGCGCGGGGGTCCACGAGAGGCTGAGACGGACCATGAAGAAGAGGCCCAAGGCTGTTACGATGGCATACTGGAGCGCGTGAGCCAGCACGACGACGCCAAGGGCCGGCCCCTCCGAGACCCCCAGCACGCTCACCAGAGCCAGCTTGCCGAAGTACTCATAGGTCCCCAGGTAGCCGGGGGCAGAGGGAATCAGGATGCCCAGGTTGATGAGCGTCAGGAGGAGCACGGCCCCGCCCACCATCTGGGCCGGCGGCAGGGTCACGCCGAAAGCGGCCATGAGCAGGAAGTAGACCACCGCCTCGCTGAGCCAGGCCGCCAGCGAGAAGAGCACCACGGCCACCAGGCGGCGCGGCGAGCGCAAGGCGGCCAGGCCACCGGTAAAGCGGCGCACAATGCCCAAAAGACGCTCCTGCCAGAGAAGGGGAACCGGGCGCACGAGGCGCGCCACCAGCCGCTCCACCGGCTCCCCAAACAGCAGCAGGCCCACCAGCGCGGCCAGCGTGCCCCCAAAGAGGGCCGCAAAGGCGTACTTGATGGCGTTGGCCTGGTCGTTCAGGGGCACCAGCAGGGAGAAGAGCACCAGCAGGAAGACCAGCGTCAGGCCGTCGAAGACGCGCTCCACCACCAGGGTGGCCAGGCCAGTGGACTTGTCCACCTGCTCCCGTCGGCTCAACCCCCAGATGCGCCACAGTTCCCCCACGCGGGCGGGAATCAGGTTGTTGGCGGCAAAGCCGATGATGAGGACCGGAAACAGGCGGTGTGTCGAGATCGGGCGCCCCGGTATGATGTGCCGCCAGCGCACGGAGCGAAACCAGTAATCGGCCGCCACCAGCAGCGCCGCCGGCGCCACCAGGCGGTAGTCGGCGGCGGCGAAGGCCGCGTGCACCTCGGCCCAGGCCACGTCGCGCAGGGCCAGCCAGAGGAAGAAAAGGGTGACGGCAATGCCAATCAGCGTCGAAAGGGCGCGCTGTCGGGACGACATGGGCTACTCCGGTCGCTCCTGTTCTGGGCTCGAGAGGCGCACCACAATTCCTTGGGTGCCGTCCACCAGCAACTCCTCGCCGTCTTTCACCGCCCCCACCACGCCGACCACACCCGCCACGGCGGGCAGGCCGTACTCGCGGGCCACCACGGCGGCGTGGCTGAGCTGGCCGCCCCGCTCGGTCACCAGGCCAGCAACGCGCTCGAAGAGCACCGTCCAGCCGGGGTCGGCCGCAAACGTCACCAGGATATCGCCCTTTTGCACCTGGTCAAATTCCTCCGGCGAGCGCACCACGCGAGCCCGCCCCCGGGCCACGCCCGGGCTGACGGGACGCCCCTGCCAGATGGTGCCAGGCTCCCCGGCCAGGAGGGGGCGCGTCCCCCGCAGGAAGTGGGGGGAGTGCCAGTCGGGCGCGCGGGCGAAAGCCTGCCGCAACTGGCGCCAGCGGCGCAGGCGGCGAGCAGCCACCTCCCCCAGCGCCGGCGTCGCCTCCGCGTTCAACACCTCGTCGAGCGTGAGGCCGAAAATCTCGTCCGGCGCGGCCAGGCGGCCCGCCTCGGTCCACCGCTGGCCCAGGTGCAGGGCCACGCGGCGCTGGAAGGCCAGCAGGCGCTGCCAGGCAAAGCGCTGGTCTTCCCGCAGGCGCAGGTAGTCGCGCGTCAGGCGCACCAGGGGGGCCAGCCAGGCGGGATAATCGGCCCGCTCGGGGGGAGGGGCCTCACTTCCACCCAGGTGCGCCTGGGCGTGAAT
>WFWG01000246.1 GCA_015491235.1 Ardenticatenaceae bacterium | reverse complement strand
GCACAAGATCGCCGTGCCCACCCGCCGGCTGGCCTGCGCCCACCTCCAGGGCCTGCGCCAGCGCTGGAAACAGGAAACCCCCGCCCCCGGCCGGCAGACCGCCGAAGAACAGGCCCTGGGCGAACGGGTCGAGCACCTCCTGGAGGAAGCGGAGCGGGCTTTGAAGCCCTCCATCTGGGACTTCCTCTTCTGGCCCCGGGGGGCGGAACTGAAAGCCTGGCGGTTGATGCACGAGGCGGAATGCCTGGTCGCCTTGCACATGGATGAGGCATTGGCCCGGAGGAGGTTGGAGCAACTTCTGTCTGCGATCGAAAAGGCGTCGCCTCCCTCCGAGCGCTTCTGCGTTCGGCCCGGCGGACAGGTAGAAGTTTGGGCCGGTCCGCTGAAGTGGAACGTGGAGTTCTCCACCATGCCTCCCTTGCAAATTCGGCGCATCACGGCGGAACGCCCTGATTCGTCATCCACGGAGGAAGTGAGGGACGGCCAGGCGGAAGACATTCGCCAGCGACTCTACTGGATGCTCCGCTGGTATTACGACGAAAAGGACACCAACTTTGCCCGGCTCTCCACCGCCCACGCCAAGACAAGCTGGCTGATACTCGTTGGGCTGAGCCTGGTGAGCCTCCTCCTGGCAAGTGGGTCTCTAATGGGGGCAGGGACACCGTGGCGGTCGGGCGAAGTTGGGGGGTGGATGCTGTTGGGGGCGACGGGCGCCTTTCTCAGCCGCGCCCTGCGCATGTTGAAGTCCCCCCGGCTCCCCACCGACTACGGCGTCTACTGGATCCTGCTCTTCCTGAGCCCGGTCTACGGCGCCCTGGCCGGCATCGTCAGCGTGCTGCTGGTTCACCTGGCGGTGAAGTTGGAGGTCCTCGGGCAGACATTCGTGGCCTTCACCCTGGATTCGGACAGCGCCCCATTTGCCCGGCTGGCCCTGGCGGCCCTCGCCGGCCTCTCCGAGCGCTGGCTGGACCGACTTTACCAGTCAATTGAGGCCGTTGTGGAAAAGGCGGGAGCGAAGGCTGTTCAACCCGAAGAAAACAGTGAACCGTCGGCCCACTCAAAGGTTGAAAAGGGGACCTCCCCGCAGGCGGGGAAATCCGAGGGGGCGAAGCCAGAGCGGCGACCGGATTCGCCTGACGATCCCGCCGTGACGAGTAAGAAGGTCTGATGACGAAAAAGTTCATGCGCTGTTCCGAGGAGGATGGCTGGCACGATACAAGAAGAGGATAAGAAGGGGGCACACCCTTCCTGAAGGTCGAGAGATGCCACGCCAGAGCTGGCTGAGTGAGGAAGGAGACGAGCACTTTTTCCGCCAGTACCTGGAGCGCCTGGAGGCGTGGCAGAGCGCTTTCGTCGAAGAAAACGTGACCCTGGAAGAAATCAGGGTTCAATCCCGGCGCGTCGCCGACCTCCTCTGCCAGGTCGAGCGCGCGCTCAACGAGGAGCAGCACGCCCTGGTGGGCCGGCTTCTGCTGGAGTTGGCCGTGCTCAACGCCCTGCAGAGCGCCTTCTTGCTCCAGAACGCCGCCAACTTGGGCTTCGCGCCTAAAGAGGCAGATGGCAGGATGCCATGATCACCCGGCGCCTTTATCGGACACCTTCTGTGAACAGGGCCGAGTTGGTCGAAACCCTGAAAGCCTGGCTTGGGTCCCACGGCCTGGAGGTGCAGGTGCTGGACGCGCCAGGGGAGGGTGTCCACATCCTGGCCCAACGCCACGAGCCGTGGCGCCCCGTTCTGGGCGTTTCCTCGGCTTTGAGCGTCTTCTTGAGGCCGGAAGACGACCGCCTCATCGTGGAAGTCGGCATAGGCAAGAAGGTGGAGGGGCGCGTGACCGGCCCCGGCGGCCTCTTTCTGCTGTGGGCGCTTTTCTTCACAGCCGCGTATAGCCTCTGGCTGCGGAGCAAAGTGCCGGAGCACACCTTTGGCGTCATCGAACGCTTCCTTGCCACCGGTGCGCCCCCCAAGAAGCAAGCCTGACGGGGCCTCCGAGGCCGTCGGGGCTTCTCTCACCGGGCTGGCAGTGGTATAATTTTTGTAACGTTCGCAAAAGCGCACCAACGGAGGGGGATGCCCATGCCCAGCCCGTTCCCTGGAATGGACCCTTATCTTGAAGACCCGGCAATTTGGCCTGATCTTCACCAAAGACTTGTTACTTACAGTGCAGATGCTTTACAACCCCGGCTGCGCCCTCGCTATCACGCCCGCATCGGCGAGCGGCTCTACGTCCTCCCGCCCCATCGGGCCATCTATCCGGACGTTTCCGTGATTCACCGCCAGCCGGTACCAGCGCCGGCCCAGCCGTCCGGCACGGCTGTGGTTGCACCCGACACGCCTGTGGTCTTCTCCGTGCCACCCCAGGAAGTGCGGGAGCCCTTCATCGAGATCATTGACCTCGCCCGGGGTGGGCGCGTGGTGACGATTATCGAAGTGCTCAGCCCGGCCAACAAGACGCCCGGCGAGGGCCACGACCTCTACTTGCGCAAGCAGAAGGAGGTGTTGGGCAGCGACACCCACCTGGTCGAGATTGACCTGCTGCGCCAGGGTGAACACACTGTGGCCGTACCCTTCCCCTACTTGGCTCCCTACCGGCCACGCCACTACGTGGTCTGCATCAGCCGGGCGGACCGTCGGGAGCAGTTTGAAGTCTACTTCTTCAACGTTCGGCAGCGGATGCCGCGCATTGCCATCCCCCTCCAGAAACCGGACCCCGACGTGGTGTTGGACTTGCAGGCGGTCTTCGAGCAATGCTACAAACACGGCGCATATGAGGACCTGGTGGATTACGCCAAGCCGCCCACTTCTCCCCTCGCGCCAGAGGACGCCGAATGGGCCGACGAACGGCTGCGCCAGAAGGGCCTCCGTTCTTAATGTGGCTTCCCCACAGAACCCAACTTGCTCTCCCACTTCCGGCGTGATACAATCCCCTGTTGTCGGACTGACGGGTCTCCAAAGCCTGTCAGACCTGAAAGCACTCCAGAAGAAGTTGAAAGGACGACACGCGGCGGAAGCGCGTCGCACCTTCGCTGAGTTTAGAGAAAACACGGCAACTCGGAAAACGGCCCAATGGCTTACGACGACGGCCTGCGCAGCTTTATTTCAACCCTGGAACGCCACGGCGAACTGGCGCGCGTGCGCGTGCCGGTTTCGCCCGAGTTGGAAATCACCGAAATCACCGACCGGGTGAGCAAGTCGCCCCCGGAGCACAACAAGGCCCTCCTCTTCGAACAGGTGCAGGGCTCGGACGTGCCGTTGCTCATCAACATGTTCGGCTCTAAGAAGCGCATCGAACTGGCGCTCAACGTGGACGACTTGAACGACCTCACCCACAAGGTGGAGGCGCTGCTCGACCTGGACATGCCACGGAGCCTGCTGGAGAAGGCGCGGCGCGCCGGGCAACTCCTGGAGGTGGCCCGCACAGTGGCTCCCCGCACGGTCAAGAGTGGTCCCTGTCAGGAGGTGGTCATCACTGACTATCCTTCCCTCGACTTCCTGCCCATTCTGAAGTGCTGGCCCGAGGACGCGGGGCGGTATATCACCTTGCCCACCGTTATCACCCGCGACCCGCAGACCGGCCGGCGCAACGTGGGCATGTACCGCCTGCAAGTCTTCGACGAGCGCACGCTGGGCGTCCACTGGCAACGCCACAAGGGGGGGCGCGAACACCAGCGTCGGGCCCGTGAAATGGGGCAGGAGAAGATACCTGTGGCCGTCTCCCTGGGGGGTGATCCGGCCATCATCTGGAGCGGTTCGGCGCCCCTGCCGCCTGACATTGACGAGTTCATGCTGGCTGGCTGGCTGCGCGGCAAGCCGGTGGAGCTGGTGCCCTGCAAGACGGTGCCCCTGGAAGTGCCGGCCGACGCCGAAATCGTCATCGAGGGCTGGCTCGACCCCAGCGAACAGCGTCTGGAAGGCCCCTTCGGCGACCACACCGGCTACTACAGCCTGCCCGACTACTACCCGGTGATGCACGTCACCTGCATCACCCACCGCCGTGACCCCGTTTACCCCACCACCATCGTGGGCAAGCCGCCCCAGGAGGACTACTGGATGGGCAAGGCCACCGAGCGGCTTTTCCTGCCTCTCATCCGGCTCTTCCTCAGCGAGGTGGTGGACATCAACATGCCGGCCGAGGGCGTCTTCCACAATCTGCTCATCGTGAGCATTAAGAAGCGCTTCCCCGGCCACCCGCGCAAGGTCATGTATGGCATTTGGGGACTGGGGCTGATGATGTTGACCAAAACCATTGTTGTGGTAGACGAGGACGTAAACGTGCACGACTTGAGCGAAGTAGCCTTCCAGGTGCTGGCCAATTACGACCCGGCCCGCGACGTGGTCATCGTCGAGGGGCCGGCCGACGACCTGGATCACGCCAGCCTCTACAAGAACTACGGCGGCAAGATGGGCATTGATGCCACCCGCAAGACCGAACGGCTGGACCCGTCGCCCCACCAGCCCTGGCCCAAGGAGATCGAGATGACACCCGAGATCAAGGCGCTGGTGGACCGGCGGTGGAAGGAGTATGGGATCAGTGATCAGTAAGCAGTGATCAGTAAACAGTAACTGATAACCGATTACTGCTCACCGCTTACTGAAACAAAGGAGGGCGGTATGAGGTTAGCACCAGAGTTGCACGAGATTGCCGAAAAAGTGGAGCGCGGCGAGCGGCTAAGCTTCGAGGACGGCGTGCGCCTCTTCGAGAGCCACGACCTGCTGGGCGTGGGCTGGCTGGCCAACAAGGTGCGCCGCCGCCTGCACGGTGACCGGGCGTACTTCAACCAGAACCGCCACATCAACCCGACCAACATCTGCGCGGTTCACT
>WFWG01000245.1 GCA_015491235.1 Ardenticatenaceae bacterium | reverse complement strand
GTTTCCACCGATACTTGGCGGTTATAGGTCAGAGTATCCACCTTGCCGCCTGGGTCCAACACGATAACGGCTAGTGGCGGCGCGGGACCCAGCATTTCCCAGAAGGCCCCGGTCCGGTGGGCAAAGAGCGCCAGTCCGGGGAACACGGTGCTGTCCGTGGGCTCTACCTCCACGGCCAGCCGGGCGACCGTGGCCGGCGAGAGGGGATGCCCCACGGCGTGGGCCACCGCGTAGAGCGCGGCCGCCACATCCGCGGTGCTGGATCCGTACCCCCGGCCGCGGGGGATGTTCGCCTGGATTTCCACTCGACCCCCTCGCGATGGGAAGCCCGGCCGTTTCGATAGAAGGTGGAGCGCCTTTTGGACCTTCGGGTATGGGCCGGACACGTGCCACGTGTGATCGTCCGTTACCGTTGCCCGAACTCGTGAAAACCAACCGATGGGGCACGAGACAAGACACGGCTCTCCGTCCAACAGACCCTGCACCAGTTCGCCCGCCGTGCCTGGAAGGGCTGCTGTGACACAGGCGTGACGCATGGATTTAAAGTACCCTCTATCCCAGGTCTTCGGGTTCAGGCGATAGCATAAAGGGCCGTCATGCGGCCTCTCCCCTGATCGTCTTCTCCACCCAAGCAACAACCCGCTCTGCCAGAGTGACAGCCTGCTGGTACTCTTCCTCCGTCACCGAAAGCCATCCGGGATACCGTCCAGCCACAGCATACTGGGTAAGGGTATCCGCTTCCCGGACAGAGGGAGGGATAGCCACCCCGTGCTGCTCTAAAAGGTCCATCAGGTAAACCCAGGAGTGCGTTTTGGGAAAGTCGATACCGTGGTAAAGGCATAGCGCTTTTAACGCTTTCTCCGCCGCCTGTTGGGCCTCAAAACACAGATCTTCCAGGAACACGCCTTCCTGGTGACCGATACGAGCCAGGCGCAAGTTGCTTTTCGCTCTGGCCAGCCAGGTTTGAGGCTGGGTGGGATCAAGCTTTGGGGCCATAAATCTCTCTCCCTTCTTGCAGGGCCGGTCGTACAATCGTCCCCGGACGGAGCGCATACCGTTGGAGGTTCGCGGTCGTCACCACGATCACATCCACCGGATAAGGGAAGCCTCGCAAATGGCGGTAAATGTTCACGGTGGCCTGTTTTTCGGACAGATGGGATGGAATCACGACCAGCACATCCACATCACTGTCCGGTGTCAGTTCACCCCGAGCGGCAGATCCGAACAAAATGATACGCACGGTCTCAGGGACAGCGCGTCGGATGCGCTGGATAAGATCCTGAACAATTTCTGGGGCCAACGATGGGTTTACGGTTCCTCTCCCCATAATGTCCCCTAGTAAGTTTGCTGTGAGACGCGTTGACGCACCCGCTCTCGGCCGGCCAGGAAGCCATCCAGGAGTTTCTTCTCCTTGCTCTGCACCGGTAAGGTCTCGGAAACGGCCTGGGCCACCCGCCAGAAGGCCTCGCCGGTGCCCATCCCGGTGCTTGCCAGGACCCGCGTCAACTCGTCCTGCCGACCCATCTCCCACAAGCGCAGGACCAGGTGCAGGACGTTGATGAGTTCTCGCAGGTCTTTTTGCATCTCCTCCATCGGGCGCTGGTGGGGGCCCAACACGCGAATGAACTCCTTTTCTTTGCGGATGAAACCGCCCCGGTGGTTCCACTCCTGGGCCAGGTCGATGCCGCACGTCTGGGCTAACTTGCGCGCCTCATCGAAGGGCGCCTTGGCCTCGCCGAATTGCCAGCGGTAGAGCACGTAAAAGCGGATGAGGGGGCTAATATCGCCCGCAAAGCCGTTGTGCAGGATCTGGCGCACCGCGAAGTCCGTGACCTGGGCGCGCACCTCCTCCAGCAGGCGGTCTGCGCGAATGATGTTGCCCTCGTAGTCCATGATCTTTTCGTACTTACCGAAGACCTCGATAGCCGAGCCGATGGCCGCGATGAAGAAGTCCGCGCCGCCGATGCCCTCCTCCCACAGGCGCTGCAGTTTGCGGTCCAGGTGGCGGCGTAGTTCCTCCCGCACCTCGTTGTAGAAGCCCGTGGGTTTGCGCTCCACCTTGCGGGCCACGATGTAGATGGAGGAGGCCAGGGCGGCGGACTCGTTGGCCCGCAGGCGAGACTGTCTTTCGGTATTGATGGGCCACGCTCCACTGACCACCAATCCGCTATCCAATAAGGCGTTGATAACCGTCTCCCAGCCTTCCGTGGTCTTGTAGGCGTACACGATGACCACAATGCCACCAGGCTTGAGGACACGGCAGATCTCGTGGAAGGCTTGGCTCAGCATGGCCTCGAAGCGCTGTTTCCCCTCCTCCAGCCCGCCGTCGCCGTGGGAGTAGGCCACGATTTCCTCGCCCTTGGGCGTGAGGGGAGTGGCAAACAGTTCGGGGTAAAGGTGTCCCACGGTGCGCTTGAGCCACACATAGAAGAAGTCGGAGAGGTAGGAGTAGGGGACATTATCGTAGTAGGGAGGATCAGTCAGCACCGCATCGAAGTGCTGGTCTGGAAAAGGCAGAAGAGTAGCGGTCGTATGTGTCACATAGCAAGGAGTATAAGATATCTTCGAAGAGTGCTCTATTACTTTGTCGATCCAATCAACGTGTGTTGCCCAATCCCATGGGTTTTCACCAAGAGGCTTGATCTCAGCATAATCCCAGACAATGGGTAAAGCTTGCCTTCCAAAGGTTCCCGCGATTTTGCCATGCTGCACAATCCAAAAACTCTGACAAGAACCACGATCTGCTAATCTGTCTACTGCAAGTCCTAAGTATGTTGCGACCGCTCGAGCGAACTCCTCCGGGTAGCCCCGGGCGAGCATGGCGGCGTGGGCCTGGCGCACTTTCTCGACGAAGGTGATGAGGGCCAGTTTCTGGCAGGCGTTGAAGAGGTCGCCCCAGGTGGTCATGCCATATCCCTGAATGCGAAAGCCCAGGGTGCCGCGCGGCGGCAACGGCTCGTTGGGTGTCGGCTCTATGCCCCACTCTTGGGCGAGGCGCCGCCTCGCCCCTACGAGGGCCCGTTCGGCCGCGGCATAGGCGTCCAAATCCGCCTGGGTGGGCAGGCGGTAGAACTTGCCCGTTTGTCCCGGTCGGGTGGTGACCACGGCCACCATGCGCTGGCCGGCGCGGCCGTCGCGGAATAGGCGGCGGGTGGGGTTGGCGTCCATGACCGCGCCGCACACGGGGCAGGTGACCACGGCCCGGGAAACGGTGCCCTTGGAGGGGTTGAATCCCTCGGGCCAGGGAGCGTATTGTGTTCCGGGCGCAGCACGCCGCGCCCCTACACGTTTGCCGCGGGTCACAATTTCAAAATCCACCCGGCCATCGCGCACCACCAGGTACAGGGCGATCTCCCGGTCCTTCTTCTTGGCCAGCCAGAACTGGCGCATGAGGGGAATTTCCGCGCCGCAGGTCGGATTCTGGCAGGGCAGCGTGCGGGCCCAGATGTAGCCCACGATGGTTTCCTCGGGGTCGGACGAGCGGTAGAAGTCGGCCAGTTCCTTGCGGGCTTCCTCGAGAACCCAGTTCCCCCATTTCTTCACCGCCGCCAGCAGGGGATTGAAATCCTTCGGCTCCGTCCCGGCAGCAGGCGTGGTCTCCAGGCCCAAGCCCGGCTGCAGGCCCTTGTTGGCGGGTGTCCCGTCGCCTTCTGGCAGCAAGTCAGCAGGCATGCCCTCGAAGGGGCGGCTGTACTTCTGGGGATACTCCAACGTGGCCTTGAGAATCAGCACAGCCACGGGGTTATAGTCCCCGGCGTAGACCTCGCATCCCAGGCGCAGGGCCTCCAGGGGAATCGCGCCGCCGGCGAAGGGGTCCAGCACGCGCGGTGGGAGCACGCGGCCGGCCTCGATGTCCTCCGCGGTCACCGGGCGGCCCAACTCGCGGGAGAGGCGTTCCGCGTGGGCCTGGTAGATGTCACGGCGGGCCTTGTCCAGGATGTGGGGATTGAGGGAGTTCTCCCACTTGCTCAGGTTCACGATGAACTGGCGCTGTTTTTGCCACTCCTCGGGTGTCTCTGGGGGCGGCACCAGCGCGGCGTAGGCCGTGGCGCGGCTGGCGGCCAGGGGCCGCCGCGCCCACCAGATGTGCAACGTACTGATGTGCCCGTGGCGGATGTTCTTCTCCCGCGCCGACTCGGCGCTCACCTCGCGAACGGGAAAGGTCTCTTCGATGAGACGGCGGTCGTAGGTCATGGGACCTCTCCTTCTTCTAGAGAACGAAGTACATTTTCAAATCGGGCGGCGTAATCGGTCTCCAGCGTGGCCGTGAATTGTTGCAGCCAGTTGCGGATGTAGTCAACGTCCAGCTTCTGTTTTCTGAGAATGGAACGGACATCCTCCAAATCGCGAGGACGCCCCGCGAGCACCTTGTGAATGACGACGTCTTCCGGGGATGCGAACCGCACCGGATAACCCTCTACCTCAACCTCACGAGCCCGCTCCAGGGCTCCCTGTTCATAGGGCGTCCAGGAAAAGATGAAATCGACGCGCAGACCGGTCGTCTCATCCAGGGCAGGCAGAACCCAGGTCCTGTGCACGAAATCTTCTACATTCTGCACTAAAAGGCGCAAAGCCATGCGACGTACGACCTGCAACACCCGGGATATTTCCTGGGGTGTCAAGCCGATGGTGATATCCACATCCCGTGTCAGCCGCGGCTCACCGTACAGGAGCACGGCCTGGCCTCCGATAATCATGTAGGGAATGCGCGCTTCATCCAGCGCGCGGGCCAGTCGAGTCAGCAGGTTCTTTGACATAAGTATTCACCACCTTGGCCAAGCGAATATCATGCTCAATGCCGTCCAAAGGGTCTGGGGGAGGCCAGACCCCCAAGGCACGGGCGTGTTCGAGCAGCACTTCAAACACGCGCAGGTTCGCCTCCAGGTCGGGCTTCTGGCGGCGCTGCCACTCGGCTTCGAATTGTTGCCATGCCTTCTTATCCCGGATCATGTTACCTCTTGTTTACGAAGTGGCATGTCTCCCTACCCATAAGCCGTCACGTTCGATCAAAAACACAAACTCTTGGGGTTTTTGCACCTGCGTACCCGGCTTCCAGTAGAGTTGATGGCTTGGTCGGGGCGTCTGCCAATCCCATTGGAAAAGGATCTCTCGGTCGCCTTTTGCGTTTGCAGAAGAGAACATCCCATGGGCTACAAGGTATGGAGGCTGTTTCACCATGGGTATGTCGCCGTTTAATTCAACTTCGTAGCCAAAGCACTCCTTTGCCTCTTCCCACGGCTCTTGACCCGAAAAAGGTAACAGGGCCAGGTGTCCGAAGCCATATCGCGTTTCACCGCCTATGAAGATCTCTCGGACATTCTTCAATGCACTTTCCAAATGGTGGGGTAAAGTATCCTTCAAGAACCCGTATCCCACAAAAGCCACCGGAGAAGGTACGTTGTGCACTTGTCCTTGCTCTGGTTTCCAGTGCGTGGCGATGCATTCGACCTCTCTCAGGGTCCCCTCTTCTGCGGCGCCGGAACCGGGCGCGAGAGCCGTGCTGGGCCGGGTGTGGAGGAGCCGACGGCGAAAGTGGCGGTCGGGCTCATCCTCACCGTCTTCTCGATACCAAAGTAAGCCTTTATCCTCTTCGTAGCGGGGGAGCCAGGCGTGCCAATGGCCATTCATCAGCTCTGCCGGAAAGAGGTAGGTGAAGCGAACATGCTCCTGAAGTTCCCGGCCAATGTCTTCGTAGGCAGGAAAAGAATTACCGGCTGTCTGCCGGGCGATCTCAGCCGTCAAGGCAGCCCACATGTTGCGAGCCGGGATATAAAGCCGCGTGCGGTTTAGGGCACCGGCAGGTGTGTGGCCGATGTAAAGCGGAGAGCGCAACTGCCAGACCCAGCGGTACAGCGTCCAACTCATGATGTACCGTCTCCTTTGGCTTTCAGGTGATAGCGCGCGTAGGAAAGGGCCGTGCGCAACAGGTCGCGGGCAAAGAGGAGGTCGTCCAGGTTTTCCGCCAGCCCCTTGACGGCCTCCAGGATATTGCTCGCTCCGTCAAGGCGTTCACCAAATACTTCTTTCAAGAAATTCAAGGATTGCTGGCTGATAGCGTTTTCCACATTGTTATGCCGGGCCTGAAGGTAGAGAAACATGGCATAAGGTCCCTGTTCTTCCAGGACCGTGAGAGCAGCGTTGATGATTTTCTCTTCCATACTGGAAATATTGGCCAGTTGGCGGCCCAGTTCGGCGCATTGGATATCCAGATTCTTCGGCTTGTTGTTCATGGCTGTTCTCCTCCCTGACTTGTAGACGCTGACGGCTGATTCGAAGCAGTCGGCGTACATTGAGCTGATTGTGAGTCAGAAGGCTGGTCAGAATAGAGCACCTCCAACCTCCCCATGCCCCGGGTCCCCATGCCGCCGATGCCCAGATGTTTAAGATAATTGTGGGCTTGTTCCGCCTTTTCGTGCACATCCTTTGGGCTGGACACGGCTGTAATGATTTGCCCGTTTATACGGAAGTGCTGGGGATTCTTGGCGATGATTTCCCACACCAGCACGGTTCCCCGTGGCAGGGCTTCATAGGAGAACAAAGCCCTATCTTCGGCCGCGCCGGTTTCCGGGTTGATGGAAACCAAGGTGCGCACCTCCAGGTTGCTGTTGACGATGTGGGCGAAGAGGCGGTCGGGCACCAGGGCCAGGCGGTCCTGAATATAGTCAGGGACACCGAGATTTGCAAGGTGATTCTTTATCGCCTCCATCTGTTCGCACTTACGGGTCTCCAGCAACAGCCAGCCCAGGTTAAGTTTGTTTTCTTGTCCCTCGGCCAAATACACGGCCTCGTCGTCTACTCCGTTCACCGTCACGCCGATCATCTCCAACGCCATAGGCGAGGTAACCCACATGGGGCCCTGGCGGGTGGGCACGGGGAAGAGCAGCATATGGGCGTCGGTGAACGCAGCTAGGCCTGCGAAGCCTCCCTCTTGTCCTGCCCCTCGGGCAAATCCGAAGACCGTGCAGACGGGACAATCGGGCTTCCGGCAATGGCCGCGGTTATCATCAAGCCCCAACCCAGCACAGTCGGGGTAGTAGGGTTTCTCGCGCACTTGGGGCTGCTGGCCGGCTTGAGATGCTTGCTGGATTTGCTGCTGCCGATTTTCTTCCTGGTGCATCGCCACATAGGTCCGGTACACCCCCGCCAGGCTGGAGCCGGGAATTTTGGGGATGTTCGTGACAGGGTCACGGACGATAGTCAGGTCCACCCGGCCGATGCGGGCGCTGCCGGTCCCCACGTGGATGGGGTCCAGAGCCAGGCCGATTTGCAAAAATCTTTCAAAACTCGCCATGGCTTGTCCTCCTTTACACGCTTTCTTTGAGTGCGGTCATATGCCAGTCCAACGTCCACTGGAGTATGCCGTGCAGCGCAGCGTCGGTAAGGGCATCCAACGTCGCTCCCTGCACGTTTAAATGGTGTACGAGCAACGAACGGAGTGTGTCCCTCCAGAGATCGTCGTAAGCACCCCGATCTCCTTCGGGCCCCTTCCAGTCTTCCTCCAACCGTGCCAGTTCGCTGTACAGACGTTGCAAAGCGGTCTGGCTGGGGGCCACCCGCTGCAGAAGCGTCCAGATGTCGCGCATATACGTCCACGCTTCAAGGTATCGCGGCGGCGTGGTGTCAAAGCGGGCTGCGGTGCTGTCCATAAAAAGGGTCTTCACCCGAGCCGGGGAAACTTTGATGCCATCACCAGGACGCAGGTCGGCCACATGGCGGTAGACCTGTCCGTTGGGGTGCTGGAAGTCGCGCGGGTAACGTACCTGGCGGTCCTCTACTGCCATGTAGGGGTAGAACACATCCTCCCGACCGTCGGGGAAGGTGACGGGTACTATCCGGAGGGCTTCCCCACCATCAGGTTGGCGCAAACGAAGGGCCACCATGCCCGCTTGGCGTTCTACCTCCTCCACGCGCCACGCCTCTTCCTCGCCTGCGAGGACGTCTTCTACATTGCGGGTCGCCTCTACAATCGCCTGGTAGGGCATCGTGCGTGGAAACGCGATTACGCCCACGCGCAGAGGCAAACGATCCCAGACCCGAGCGAAGCGTTCTCGCCACGAGGCCACGGCCAGGTCCACGCACTCGGAAGCAGCCTCTAAAGGCACCAGTACCCGGAAGCGGAGGGGCGATACCTCTACCGAGATAACAGGATGGTACACGCCTAGGTGAGCATAGGGATAGCGCAAGTCGCGCACTTGAGTCACAGTGATGGGGGGTGGCTGTTCTCTTGAGTCTTCTTCTTCCAATGTTATCTGCGTGTTTTGAAAGGCGCTCTGCTGCTCTTCCGGCTGCATAAGCCGCGCCAGGTTGGAGGCCGTCACAAAGCCTCCAAGGCTCTGTACATAGACGAGGCTGATCTGCTTCCCCTGCCAGCGACCGTCATAGAGCGTGAGGTCTCGCCATCCGCTGGTGTCGTCCGGTACCAGCACCAACCGTTTGACCCGCCAGGGATTGTCACTCCGTGCGGCAATCTGCCGGAATTCCCGAAGCAGGTCGTAGAAGAACTCTTCGGCCTCGCGCCAGAAGCGGTAGACCCGGCCAGGAGAGGGAAGTTTGCGGAAGAGTTGATGTGCTAGCCAAGAAGCCCGCTGATCGTCGTTCAAGGTATCCCATGCAGGGGCATCGGCGCGATCTTCCACGATCTTCTTGAAAAAAGTGGGCCAATCTGGTTCATGCGGATAGCCTTCTTGTAAATTCTTTAACACTGCATCGCTGCCATCAAAAGAGCTGAGTTTCCCTCGAATATGGTTTCCCAGACTTTCGTAAGGTGCCTGGGGATCTATTGGATTAGGCGTGCCCTCCAATATTGGATTAAACCTCACCCACTCCGGAATCGCTTGTGCCCGAAGGCTGTCCACACGTTCCCCATTCAGCCACGCTTCCAAATCCAAGGAGAAAGTGAGCAGAGCCAGCCGGCCGTTGCGGTCGGCCACTTCCTCGAACCAGATGGTGTCGTACCCCAATTGGCCCTGCAGCCAGGCATCCCGGCGGTGGTGGCGTCGGTCACGACACACCCGGCAGGGGCGGGTCTTGCTGCTGCTCCCGTTCTGGCGCACGTGGCAAACGGGGCAGACGTGGCCTTCGTCCTCAGCAGGGGATATGTTCCATGGTTTATGAACGGGGATAGCCACAAGCTTCCGGGCCTCCCTGCGTTCCTGCACGATGGGTACCAGGGAACGGGTGGGCTCGCTCAGGCGCACGTGGGGCGGAGTTTCCAGGTCCAGGTTCTGGGCAATGCGTTCCACCTCGCCTTGGAGCCATTCCTTCCAATTATGAAGCCAGTGCTTGTCTGGGTCAGCAGCTTTTTCAAGTTCCTCCTCGTCGAACCGCTCTCCCGGAAAGGAAAAGACGGCCACGTTGCTGTCCTGATACAGCAAGGAGCCCACGGCAAGGTCCACCTCCACCAGTTTGGCCACCTGGCGGAAGAACGCTTCAATCGTCCCCTGGACGCCGGTCCAATCGCCGATCTTCACCGAGCGGGCTTCGTAGTGCTCCGTGCCGATGGCTATCGTGAGCAGGCGCCAGCGAGTATTGGCTTTATTCCTTTTGTGCCACGGGAATTTTTGATTCGGGTCATTTGATTGTTTTGCGTGTTCATCGGTGAGCAACGCCCCCGCTACCGCGCTCTTGAACAGCGCCGCGGCTACATAGGACTGGTCCCACAGGGTCACGTCGTTGTTGGGGAGGCGGGTTTCGGCTAGGGAGAAGAGGAAGGCGCGGCGGATGAAGGATTCCTCGCCAATGGCACTTTCCCGCCAGCGTCGCCACAGGGCCACATCCTGGACTTGCTGCGTGCCCAGGTCCCGCAATTCCTCCAGCACCCGGCGGATTTCCCCCACCAGTTGCCGCCAACCCTGGGGGGTGAGGATCTCGGGCAGGGCGGCCAGCAGGTTACGCTTGGGGTAGCCCCAGGGGGAAGAAAGCCACATGTGGGGGATAGTCTGTTTGAGGTAGCTAATAGTTTTATCTGGATAGGACTGCTTCTCTATGCCCGAGGCCATTGCGTGTCCGGCTTGAAGGAGGCCAAGCATTCCGGCATTTCGACCTGCATGTTTCTCTGTAAAGTCAGCAAAACTTCCAGGCCAGGCGTTGTTAGGAATGCCGGCGCCGTACAACCGCTGCACCCACTCCAGCAGATTGTCCCAGGGAAAAGGCGGCGTTTCCTGTTGATGCCATTGGCGTTCCTTATAGCCGTTGTTCTCGCCCCCGTGCCGGCGCAGAAACTCAGCCCGCGCCTTGCCGGCCATGTGGAACCAGCCAATGGCCTCCATGGCCAGGAGCAAGGGGCAGTGTTGGCGCAGGGTCTCGGCTGGGGAGAATGTGTTGCTCATGGCGTGCTCCCTCCCGAAAGCCAGGTTTGCACCTCCGGCCAGAGTTCGGTGTGGGTGTCCTTCTCCACCATGCCCCCCGCCTTGTGCAAGGCACGCCATTTCTCGATCCTGGCCGTGCCCCAGCCCACCGTGCGTTTGGCCGAGATGCCATAGGTGGTGAGCAAAGCCTCGATGCTTTCAAGCAGTTTGGGGAGCACGTCTTTGGGTTTAGGGTGTGACTTCATCCCCGGCCAGGGAGCGTAGAGGAGCGAGAGCGTGACCTTAGCCCCAGGCGGCACCACTTCGTAGTAAATAGGCTGCGTGCCGGCGCGACGTTCCCGACTGTGGGGGTTGATGACCTCAAAGCCGATTTTGTCGAACCAGGTGGGATAGAAGACTAAGGCGCCGCGATGGAACTCCTCTCCCTCACCCTTCTCGTTCCCGAATAGATGCTGGATCCAGTCTGGATCCAGCCAGCCATCCAGTTTGCCATTGTGCTGCTCCAGGTGCTCCCGTAAGCCCGCCTGCATCCGACAGGCCCAGCGCAATATGCCCTTCCAGGAGGAGGCCGCTATAAAAGGCACGCCAAAGATTCGGTCCTTGCGCATCGGGTTGTCCATGACGTGAAAGAGCCGGTCGTCCTTGGAGTACCAGGGGTGAGGAGTTCGAAGTCTACCTGGAAGGCAAGCCAATCTGAGGAAAGCACGTTGGAAAAGTCGGGAACGGTTTGCAAGATGAGGTCGGGGATGTTGATGTCACCTCTCGCATGTTGCATGTACCTGTTGCGAGCGTTTTCCTTATCGCTTTGAAAGAAGCGCACGGACACTTCATCTACAAAGCCACCGGCAAGTCCTTCGGGGCGTGCCAGGGATTCTTGCAGGTTCGCGTTATCGGCCAGAAAAACAAAGTAATCCCAGGGCATGCGCGTTCCTCCTATGGAAACAGTTGTCCAAGGATTTGCTGGCCCGTCTGAAATTCATCCTCAGATTGGAAGCCAGACCATACCCGCCTAAGACGGCGCTTCATCTCCTCAAAATCCACCAGGCCCGGCTTCACAAAACCAAAAGTTCGGCTTCCCTCTTCTGGATGCTTGAAACTGAACACCTTTTTACTCTCTTGCTGGCGGCCGGCGAGCCAGCGATTGATATCCGTGTTTCGAAATAACTGTTGTGCTCGATTCTTTTCCATTCGCCGGCCGATAACCCTGTTGAAAGAGCTATTGCTGAAACTATGCCTCGCCAGGTAACGTCCCTTCACGCACCAAAAGTTCTGCAGCGAGGCCCAAGAGAGATCATGCAATCCTTTGTTGTCCCGATATGAGTGTGGTGCTTCGCGCCAATGGCTATTCGTTACATAGGCTCGGATATCTTCAAGCGTTTTATCGCACTGCCAACCGTCAGGACCCTGTACATATTGCACGAGGCCAAAATCCCGGTGATGCAACCGATTCGGCCTATTGGGCTCATCCGACGGCTTGAATACTGTCTTCCCACCCATTGCGCCGTAATCGGCAATTAGGCGCAAAGTGGCATCAAGAAGGCACCATTCCTCGGGCGCAATGGGGCGTAAGGGGATAAAACGGAGGATGAACGTCTTTCCAGCCGTAATCTGCCCTTGAATCACCCGGCCATCTTCGGCCACCACCATCAGCCGGAACTTGCGCGCCCAGCCGGTGCAGCCGAAAAGATAACACGCAGCACACAATTGGTGCTCGGGCGGACGTGGGTTTTTTGCATCATATTGACAGCGCACTTCCTTGGCTGTGGGATCGCACGCCCTCCCACCTAATCCCCGCACCAGCACTTCGTACCACCAACGCAAGGAGCCCATGATGCCGGTGGGAATCAGACTATTCGGCCTTCCCCTCGCATCTCCGGTCCAGATATCCGTAAATGCTCGCAATTTCCATTGCATGCCATACGTCATGTCTAACCTCCCAGTGTGAGAAGCAATGGTTGGCTGCAGGCATATCGATAGCGCAGCGCCTCCAGGCGGAGGAAGACGTCTCGTGGTGACGCGGCGAAGTCGGCGTGCAGAGGCGTGATGGACACGGTTTCCAGGTCCGCACGGGGGACTAACTGGTCGACGTGACGGCCGGAGTTGCACATGCGGCCCACAATGCGCACGTAAGCCCCATGTTCTTCAATCAGGTTGACTTCTATCGGCTCCGGCCAGCGAGGACTGCGCACCGTGTCGCCCGGTTGGATGGGTCGCATGTTACTTTAACCCCAATCGACGAGAGATCCACGTCGGGAAGAACAAGCCTTCATGAGGCGAGGTAGCCATCTGGATATTGGAATTATACAAACCAATTGCCGGAAGGTCCACCACCCTGGCTTGTGGCTCGGGACGATGACCAATGAACCGGTATCTGCCTTTGGGCGCCCCGTCGGGTCGCCTCTACATTAAATTCTACATTAATTCGAATCCCGAAGGCGTCGTGGTCCACAGGCGAGGATCGGTCAGCCCACGGCCTTTCCGGACCGCGGGCTGACTCACGGAACGTTATCCTTCGGGGGCATGCGTCTCAAACGGTCGCCTCCGGCGCGGCGGTGAAGGCTTGTTCTTCCACCAGGCGCAGGAAGTAGCGGTGGAAACGGGTATCGTCGGTGAGTGCGGGGTGGAAGGCGGTGCCCAGGATGTGCCCCTGCTGCACGGCGACGACGGTGCCGTCCGGGAGTTTGGCGAGGATGTCCACGTTCTCGCCGACCCGGTCGATGATGGGCGCACGGATGAAGACGGCCCGCACGGGCCGGCCTCGCTCCTCCGCCGCCGCGATGGCGTCCAACGCCGGAACGGCCAAGTCGATCTCGAAACTGTCCACCTGGCGTCCGAACGCGTTGCGCCGCACGTGCACGTCCAGGACGCCCAGCGTGGGGAAGTCCAGCCGATCCACCGAGCGGGCCAGGAGGATCACTCCCGCGCACGTGCCCCAAACGGGCATCCCTTGCGCAATCAGCGCCCGGATGAGCTCCATGAGGCCGTAGCGGTGGGCCACCCGGCCGATGGTGGTGCTTTCGCCACCGGGAATGATGAGGCCGTTGAGCCCGGCCAGATCGCCAGGCTGGCGGACCTCCTGCGCTTCAACACCCAGCCGCCGAAGCACGTGGCAGTGCTCCGCCACGTCCCCTTGTATGGCTAAGACACCAACCATCGTCATCTCACCACCCCCGTTCTGCCAGGCGGGCTTCCGCCGGAATGGTGGCAATCTCGATGCCGGGCATGGCCTCACCCAGCCCGCGCGAGACTTCGGCCAGGATCTCCGGGTTGTTGTAGTGGGTGACCGCGTCCACGATGGCTTTCGCCCGCGCGTACGGGTTGCTGGACTTGAAGATGCCACTGCCGACGAAGACGCCGTCCATGCCCAGTTGCATCATGAGCGCGGCGTCGGCAGGCGTGGCGATGCCACCGGCCGCGAAGTTCACCACTGGCAGCCGACCGTGCTCCGCCACCCACTTTACGAGTTCATAAGGCGCGCGCAGTTCCTTGGCCGCGGCCATCAGTTCCTCCGGCGGCAAGGATTGCAACCGCCGAATTTCCCGCTGGACGGCGCGGGCGTGGCGGACGGCTTCCACCACGTTGCCGGTGCCGGCTTCACCTTTCGTGCGGATCATGGCCGCGCCTTCCGCGATGCGGCGCAGGGCCTCGCCCAGGTTGCGGCAACCGCACACGAAGGGCACTTTGAACGCGTGCTTGTCGATGTGATGCTCCTCACCGGCCGGGGTCAAGACCTCGCTCTCGTCGATGAAGTCCACGCCCAACGCTTCCAGGATCTGGGCTTCCACGAAGTGGCCGATGCGGCACTTGGCCATCACCGGGATGGAGACCGCTTCCATGATTTCCAAGATTTTCTCCGGGTCCGCCATGCGGGCCACCCCGCCTTGGGCTCGGATGTCTGCCGGGACCCGCTCCAATGCCATGACGGCGCAGGCACCTGCCTCTTCGGCAATACGGGCTTCCTCCGCGTTGGTCACGTCCATGATCACCCCGCCCTTCAGCATCTGGGCAAGGCCCACCTTCACCCGCCACGTCCCAACCAGCCGCTCGTCGGTAAACATGGTAGCCC
>WFWG01000244.1 GCA_015491235.1 Ardenticatenaceae bacterium | reverse complement strand
TCCGTGCCCCCCACCGTGCCCCGCCGCCAACTCTGGCGCGCGGCGCTGGTCATGTGGCAGGAGCGCCCGCTCCTGGGCTACGGCCCCGACACCTTCCGCCTGCGCTACGGCCCTTACATCGGGTTGGAAGCGTGGGACCGGCGCCTGCACGCCAACAACCTCTACCTCGAACTGCTGGCCGACACCGGCCTGCTGGGTCTGGGAACGTTTATCGCCTTCCTGGGCACCAGCGGCTGGGCCTTCTGGTCCCGCCAGCGCGCGCTGGCGGAAAGGGCGTGGCTGGTGCTGGTCGGAGCCGCGGGCGGCGGGCTGGCCTTCCTTCTCCACGGCGTGCTGGACACCTTCCTGGGGTTCACGCCCACGGCCTCCCTCTTCTGGCTCCTGCTGGGCATTGCCCGCTCGACGCTGGTCACAGCGCGGCGTAGAGATCCATCAGGCGCCGGAGAGCGGTCTGAACCGTAAAGTGTTCCTCCACCACAGCGCGGGCCTGGCGGCCAAGCGCCCGCGCCCCGCTCCCCAGGAAGTCCACCAGCGCGCCGCTGAGGGCCTTGGCGTCGCCCGGCGGAACTGTGCGGGCCACGCCGGCTTCTTCCAATTCGGGGAGGATGCCCACTGCGGTGCCCACGGCCGGCACACCACACGCGGCCGCCTCCAACACCACCATGCCCTGGCTCTCGAAGCGGGAACTCATCACCAGGAGGTCGGCCGCGCGGTAGAAGGCGGGCAAGTGGTCGTGGGGGACGGCGCCGTGGAAGGTCACGCGCTCCCCCACGCCCAAACGGGCGGCCAGGCGTTCCAGCGCACCGCGCCGCGGGCCGTCCCCAACCACGTGCAGGTGGGCGGCGGGAAGGTGTTCGCTGGCCAGGGCGAAGGCGCGCAGCAGGGTCGCCTGGTCCTTGACGGGCACCAGCGAGGCCACGTGGAGCAACACCGGCCGCCCGGCGAGGGAAAGGGCGTCGCCCCTCGGCGTGAACCGCGCCGCGTTTACCCCCAGGGGCCACCGGGCCACGCGCCGGACACGGCCGTGGGCCAGGACCAGCCGCTCCATGAAGCGGGAGCCCACCGTCACCCCGTTCGCCAGGCGCAGCGCCAGCCGAACCAGCAGGCGGTTCCAGCGGCTCACCTGTCCCCCGTAGCCGATTTCCGGCAGGGCGACCAACTCGCCCCCCATGAGCGAAACCAGGGCCGGCGCGCCGGCCAACCGCGCTCCCAACACGGCCAGGGCGCCCGGCTCGTCCCCCCACAGGGCATGGTAATAGTCGAAGGGGCCGGCGCGCTGCACGGTCTGAAGCGCCGCCCAAAAGAGGAACAATCGTCGCCAGCCCCCCGTTTCACCCCCTGCGAGTGCCCACACGCGGGCACCGCCCACGCGATAGGAGGCTCGCCGAAGCGGGTAGCGCAGGGAGACGACGTGCACCTGGTGAGTCGAGGCGAGCGCTCGCACCAGGTCCAGCAGGGCCGGAATGCACCAGTCGCCCTCGTGGGCGCTGAATCCGGGCACCAGCAGGGCGAGCTTCACGATCAAACCTTACTCAGCACCATCTCCGGTCGAGTTGGGAGCTAGACGCTCGTCTCGACTCCAATACTCTTCAAGGGCCACGCCCAGCCCTTCGGCCAGGCGGTTGACAAAGTTGAAGTAGGCCACCACCTGGGCCATGTCGAGGATCGCGCGGTCGTCCCACCCCACATCGCGCAGGGCCTGGATGTCGGCCTCCTCGACGGACCAGGGGGCCCGCGTGAGCTTGACGGCGTAGTCCAGCATGGCGCGCTCGGAGGGCGGGAGGGCCGCCTGCGTGTAGTCGGTGGCCAGCAGGCGCACCAGCATCTCGTCGCGTGTCAGCCGACGGAGCGCCGCTCCGTGGTGGGTCATTCAGTAGCGGCAGCGGTTGACCGTCGAGACGACGAGCGCAATCATCTCGCGTTGGGCACGGCTGAGAGGTGACGGGCCGTACATGATAGCCCGGTACAGGGCACGGTGGTGTAACATGCCCGCCGGGTTCAAGCTGTGGACCGCCATGATGTGGGCCGGCTCCCCGGTTCGTGGGTCGGCACACTGCGCGTAGGCTTGGCGCAAGTTCTCGTCGGCCTCGTCTGGTGGGACAATGTGAATCCAAGCAGCTTGCGGCACGGGTTTCCTCCTTTTGAGCTTTGGAAGTGAGTTCCTTTTGGCCTATAATACCGACGAAGGAGCCGTCTTCCACTCGCACGGCAACCGAATACGCGCCTAGCATGAGCTTGAGTCACGTGCATTATAACGCAAATAACGAGGAGGCGAAGCTTCAGACGGGTAGAGAGGGAGGAGTCGCATGAACCGCATTCAGTTGGAGGGACGGTGGAAGCAGATCCGCGGCAAGGTACGAGAACGCTGGGGGCGCCTCACCCACGACGACCTGGAGGTCATTGCCGGGCGCCGTGACCAACTGGTGGGCAAAATTCAGGAGCGGTACGGCATCACGCGCGAGCAGGCCGAACGCCAGGTGGAGGAATTTCTGGCCTCGCTCGACCGGCGACAAGTGACCAGAAGCTGGGCGGCTGTCGCTCTCGTGCTCGCGCTCGTCATCGTGTTGGCCATCGTGTTCAGCCGCCGCCACACCGCTTGAGCTTGACGCTCGCACTTGTGCGGCGAAGGAACGGCGCCCGCTGGGAAGGTGTCGCCCTGTTCAAAGCCGGGAAATTCGTCAGCTCTTTTCCGGGACGATTTTCAGTTGTCAAAAGGCGCCTCCCGGAGTATGATAGGTGCGGGTGAGACTACGGCCCAGGATGACGGCGCTGTCATCCTGTTTTGACTTTTGTCGGCCTGCCAAGTGAACACTTAGACCAGGGAGGTGCTTCCATGAAAGACCCCATCCGCGTAGCTGTGACCGGAGCGGCCGGACAGATCGGCTACAGCCTGCTCTTCCGGTTAGCCGCCGGCGATGCCTTTGGCCCCGACCAGCCCATCATCCTGCAAATGCTGGAGATTCCCCCGGCCATGCAGGCCCTCAAAGGCGTGGCGATGGAGCTGGAGGACTGCGCCTTTCCCCTGCTCTACGACATGGTGCTCACCGACGACCCGGCGGTGGCCTTCCGCGACGCCAACTGGGCCCTGCTGGTGGGCGCCAAGCCGCGCGGCAAGGGCCAGGAACGCAGCGACCTCATTCGGGACAACGGCCCCATCTTTGTCGAACAGGGCCGCGCCCTCAACGAGAACGCCGCCAGCAACGTGCGCATCCTGGTGGTGGGCAACCCGGCCAACACCAACTGCCTGATCGCCATGACCAACGCGCCCGACATCCCCAAGGAGCGGTTCGCGGCCATGACGCGCTTGGACCACAACCGCGCCCTCAACCAGGTGGCCAAGAAGGCCGGCGTCCGCGTCTACGAGGTGCAGCGCATCACCATTTGGGGCAACCACTCCGCCACCCAGGTGCCCGACATCACCCACGCGCTCGTCCAGGGGAAACCGGCCCCAGAGGTCATCCAGGACGAGGAGTGGGTGCGCAACGAGTTCATCCCCACCGTGCAACAGCGCGGGAAGGCGGTCATCGAGATGCGCGGCCACTCCTCCGCGGCCTCGGCGGCCAACGCCATCATTGACCACGTGCGCTCGCTGGCCCTCGGCACGCCGGAGGGTGACTGGGTTTCGATGGCTATTCCCTCCGAACTGGGCGAGTACGGCATTCCCGAGGGCGTCATTTTCTCCTACCCGGTGACCTGTCGTGACGGCAATTATGCGGTGGTCAACGGGCTGGAGCACCCCGACTACATCCGCGAAATGATTCAGGTGACCACGCAGGAGTTGCTGCGCGAGCGCGAGATTGTCCAGGACTTGTTGGGGCCGCGCGCCTGACGCCTGGTGGAGATGTCAACCCGCCCAAACTCAGACCAGAAGAGGCACAAAAACGGGGGCGACGCACATGTCGCCCCCTCTCTTGCCGTGGTCATCGTCTCGTTCAACGTGCGCGACTACCTGCGCGCCTGCCTGGAAAGCCTCTTCGCCAGCCTGGAGCGGTGTGGCCTGGCGGTGCGCGTCATCGTGGTGGACAACGCCAGCCGCGACGGCAGCCCCGACATGGTGCGGACCCACTTCCCGACCGTCGAACTCATCGAGCCGGGCGAAAATCTGGGTTTCGCCCGCGCCAACAACGTGGCGCTGCAGGCGCTCGGCTTTGGCGGGGCGGCCACGCCCGCTGAAGGGCTGCCAGAAGCCGTCTGGCTCCTCAACCCGGACACGGAGGTGTTGGGCAAGGCGCCCGCTATTCTGCTGGAGCGGCTGCGGGAGGCACCGGAAGTGGGCGCGGTGGGTCCCCGGCTGTGTTACGGCGACGGACGCTTCCAGCACGCTGGCTTCGCCTTTCCGGGCCTGGCTCAGGTGTTCCTGGACCTCTTCCCGCTGCACCCCCGCCTGCTGGAGAGCCGACTCAACGGGCGGTACCCGCGTGCCTGGTACGAGCGGGGGCGTCCCTTCCAGGTGGACATGCTGCTGGGTGCCGCCCTCATGGTGCGGCGGGAGGTGATCCAGCAGGTGGGGATGCTGGACGAGGGATACTTCATCTACGTGGAAGAACTGGACTGGTGCCGGCGCATGAAAGAGGCCGGCTGGGCGGTGGAGGTCGTGCCCGCCGCCCGCGTGGTGCACCACGGCGGGCAGAGCACTGGCCAGTTCCGCGAGGAGATGGCCCGCGCCCTCTGGCAGAGCCGCCTGCGCTACTACGAGAAGTTTTCCCCGCGCCCCTACGTGGCCCTGGTGCGCTTGCTGGTGCGCCTGGGCCTGGCGTACCGCCGCTGGAGGGAGCCATGAACCGGCCCACGATTAGCGCCGTGGTGTTGGCCCGCAACGAAGAGCAGCACCTGCCCGACTGCCTGCGCTCCCTCGGCTGGGCCGACGAGGTGCTGGTGGTGGACAGCGGCAGCACCGACCGCACGCGAGAAATCGCGGCGGCGGCCGGCGCCCGCGTGGAGGTGCGCCCCTTCACCCACTTCGGGGACCAGCGCCAGGCGGCCCTGGAGATGGCGCGGGGCGAGTGGGTCTTCTTCGTGGACGCCGACGAGCGCGTGCCCCCGGAGCTGGCCGAGGAGGTGCGGGCCGCGGTGGCCGCTAATGGCCCCGAAGTGGGCTGGTGGGTTCCCCGCCGGAACTTCTTCTGGGGGCACGAAGTGCGCCACGCCGGTTGGGCGCCGGACTACCAACTGCGCTTGCTCAGGCGGGACAAAGCCCGCTACGACCGTACCGCCCTCGTCCACGAGGTGGCCCAACTGGACGGCCCGGCAGGACACCTGCGGACGCCCCTCGTCCACCTCAACTACGACTCCTGGGGCGAATTCTGGGCCAAGCAACGGACCTACGCCCCCTACGAGGCCCGGCGGCGCTACCTGGAAGGCCAGCGGTGCCGCCCCTGGACGTTCGTGCGGCAACCGTTGCGCGAGTTCTGGCGGCGCTTCGTGACCCTGCACGGATACCGGGACGGCTGGCTGGGACTGGGGTTGAGCGTCGGCATGGCCGGGTTCGAGCTGGTGGTGTGCTGGCACTTGTGGCGATTAGGGCGAGGGGGATGAGGCGCCTGTCACCCAGGCCACCACCTGGTGCCACCCCGCGTCCACCAGGCCGGCCAACTCCTCGGCCAGCAGGCGATGAGCCCACAGGCTGCCCTGGTAGGGAGCTCGAATGTCGTACTCCTCGCCGGCAATCTCGCTGAAGCGGTGTAATCGAGGGCTTATCTCGGGCGCCAGGGCGCGCAGGTGGTCGGCCTGGGCCTTCTCCATGACGAGCACCAGCGCGGCCCGACGGAGCATTTCGGGGGTCACCAGCCTGGCCCGGTGTCCGCTTATGTCAATTCCACGTTCGGCCAGCACCTGAACAACGTAAGGAAGCGGAGGGGCTGGTCGGGCCACGTGGGTGCCAGCGCTCTCCACGCGGATGGAAGGATAACCCTCCCGGGACAGACGGTCGGCCAGGAGGGCGGCGGCCAGCGGCGAACGGCACACGTTGCCGGTACAAATGACCAGAACGAGGGGTGACTTCCGCTCCATGTGTGATGCTCCAAACAAGCGGGGGCGCACCTTCCACAAGTGCGCCCCCTGAACAACCCCCAAACCGTCGTGCAGGCTTCAAACAAGCTCCGGAATGATCAACCCGTAGTTGCCGTCCCGGCGGCGGTAGATGACGTTGATATTCCCCTCGTCGGGGTTGTAGAAAACGAAGAAACTGTGACCCAGCAACTCCATCTGCTCAATGGCCTCCTCGGGCGTCATGGGGGCCATGGCAAAGCGCTTGACGCGCACGATTTGGGGTTCTTCCTCACCACCTTCGGCCTCTTCCTCGATCGGCGGCGCCGTCATCAGCTCCTCTTCCGCATTGGCGTGCCGATAGCGGGCGATGCGCTTGCCCTTGTAGCGGGAGATCTGGCGGTACATGGTGTCCACTACGGCGTCAATGGCCGCGAAAAGGTCGCTGGAGCGCTCCTCGCCCCGCAGGACCGCCCCCTTGTTGTCGTAGAGGGTGATCTCCACCACGTTGCGCTGGTCGGCGCTCTTGGTGGCCTCGTGGCGAAGTTCCACCAACACCTCCTGGGCTCTGGGCAAGTAGCGATCCAGCTTGCCGATTTTCTTTTCAATGTACCGCTCCAGCCACTCGGTGATTTCCACGTCTTTTCCCACGATGCGAATGTTCATAGTTGCCTCCTTGAGCAGGCAGAGTTTGAGCAACGGCTTTCCAACCAATCAGATTCTATGTGTCAAATGAAGCCGAGTTGTGTTAATGCCTTGGCAAGATCGTTCTTGAACTGCCAATACGACGGTACAGACCGCAAGCGGTCTAAGGAGATGAGATAGGCCAGAGGTTCGTAGAGTTCCCCAATTTTCAGGCGACGCCGCCGACGGCGAGAACGCCAAGCGTTCTGAACAACTTGTTCCAACAGGTCTTTTGGATCCTTCACCGACTCTACCTGGTGCGGAGAAGCCGGTAACCCCAACTCTTCTGGCTTCAGATTCGTACCAACGACACGTTTCAATGCGTCCGGATCGGACAGCATCCATGCCTCGGTCATGCGCACTGGTACCAGTGGAACAAGCAAGGGACAAGTGTCGTTACGGTTCCGAGCGGCTTGCATTCCAGGGAGAATTCGGTTTTGCAGAGCCTGTTTTGGGGTAGGCGCGTCCGCATCAGCATGGACAATTAAAGCATGGTAGCCCTTGGCGCGACGAGCCGCTTCGAGAACCCGTTCCGTTCGCTTATCATATTTTTCGTCAATTTCTCCGTCAAGAACGGATGGTTCCAACACATCTACATTGCGATTGCTTTTCTGTAAAATGAGGCGCTCAGCGGTCCGCTGGATGACGATAGGCAAAAACCGCTCATCTGTACGTCCCTCGGCATATAAGGCCAGCACCAACTGCTGTGTCACTTCACCAGCACCTCCGGGATCCGATCACTGAAGCGCTCATCTCTACCGCTTTCCAAGTAGGCCATCACCTCCCCCATCGTATAGGCGAGTTCTTCTTCCTCCAGACCCAACCGAAGACGGAGTTGTGGATCAGCTTTGACGGGCACAATGCGCGTCACCTTGAAGCGCTTATTTCCCTCAATCCGAGTGGCCAAATGAGCAAACAATAATTCCCGCTCGACATCCAGCTTTTGAGCTAACACAGGAGAATGGGTGTTCACGATCAACTGACGCAATGGTTCCTCCGCTTGGTAAGGGTCGGAGAAATCGGTCGTCAGCCCCCGCAGGAGATCTACCAGTTTTTGCAAGCGAAACGGATGGACACCGTTCTCCGGCTCCTCGAAACAAAGCACTCCGCGATGTTGTGGATCATTGCGCAACGTTGCCAG
>WFWG01000243.1 GCA_015491235.1 Ardenticatenaceae bacterium | reverse complement strand
TTGAACTTTTCCCGTTCTTCCGGCTCAGCATTGTAGACTGTCGGGACCCACCACAGCGGAATAGACAGAATACGTCCGTCGAGCAATTCGATGTGAATATAATCATCGTCTATTCGTACCCTGTGTATATGCGCATCTGATGGGAATGTATAAGCAGTTATAGGATATTGAACTCTAAAACGTTTTGTTTTAGTCACTTTGTTTGTCGCTGCTCAGACTTGGGTGCACTATTTCTTTAATTGGCCTTTTGCTGACAATCAGGCGTAAAACGTAACAAATAAATGCACCGTCCACCAACACCTTAGGCGACATGGCCGGAGTCCTCAAGTCAACGATACAATCAATTCTCTGCTAAACTCGACCACAGTGAATTCTGTGTAAAACACCGGCAGAGAAAATTCTCTGTTGCGCTGAAAAAGCCTAACGATATTTCTTCCAATGGCGCGCGAAGCGCGCCATTGGAAGAAATATCCCTCTTTTTGCTAATAAACGACCGCGCAGATTTACACAAAAATCGGCGTGGTCGAGTACCACAACAACAAAGCTCAAGGGAGGGGGAGCGGGAAACTCCTCCCACTCCCCCTGTTTCTCTCTCCTTTACGGCTCGTAGACGAAGACCACGTTCTTGCGCAGGCCCTCAATGCCGGCCGCCGGGTCGTCGAGGCGCACAATGGTAATCTTGGGATCGGCGCAGTCGCCGAACTCATCACAGCTCAGCGTGCCGGTCAGGCCCTTGAAGTCCTTGAGGTTGTAGAGGTAGTCGCGAATGGCCTGGCGCAAGATGTACACCGTGCCGTCGTCCTCAACGACAGCCGTCTCCTCGATGGCCTTGAAGAGCATGTTGGCCGCGTCGTAGGCGTGGGCGTGGAAGGCCTGGATGGGCTTCTCGCCGTACTTTTCCTCGTACTTGCGCACGAACTCATCGTAGGCGGGGCCTTCCGGCGAGGCCGGGCCGGAGAAGTACATGCCCACACCATCCTGTCCCACGGACTCCACGAACGTGTCCGAGAGCAAGCCGTCGGCGCCCATCAGGGTGATGTTCTCGAAGCCTTCGATTTCCTTGGACTGCTTCACAATGAAGTCACCTTCCGGCTGGAAGATGGGGAAGAAGACCAGTTCGGCGCCAGCAGCGGCCACGGAGGTGAGCACGGGGCGCATGTCGGTGTCACCCTTGTTGATGGCCGTGGCCAGCACGATCTCGCCGCCCAGTTTCTCGAACTCCTGGTTGAAGACCATCGTCAGGCCCTGGGTGTAGGGGTCGCCGTCGTGAATGCTGGCTGCCTTGCGCACGCCCAGCTTCTCATAAGCGAAGACGGCCGCGGTCTTGCCCTGCACCTCGTCGTTGTGGGCCGTGCGGAAGTAGCCGGGCTGCCAGGCGTTGCCCTTCTTGCCGCCCAAGGAGGTCAAGAAGGGCGACGTGTTCGAGCCGGAGATCATCACGAGGCCGGCCTCGGACATGATCTGGGATGCCGGAACGGCTGCACCGGAACAACTTGTGCCGATGATGCCTATGACCTTGGGGTCGGAGACGATTTTCTGGGCACCAGTCGTGCCGCCTTCCGAGGAGCAGAGGTCGTCCTCGACGATGAGCTCGATGGGATGCCCCAGCAACTCGCCGCCACGGTCGTCAATGGCGATCTCCACACCCCGCACCTGGTCAGTTCCCAAGCTGGCCACAGCACCGCTGATGGCCTGCAATGCCGCAATCTTGATGGGCTCGCCAGGAGGCACTTCAACACAGCCAATGGGGTCATTACACTCGAAGGCCGGGCGCCGCCCCGCGCAGGCCGCCAGCACGAACGCCATGAAAACCAGAAAACCCATTGTTGCCATTCGGCGCAGGCTCATAGATTCCCTCCTCCTTTGTGTTTCACGAGAGACGCTCTGTCCAGTTTGTCACGTCCGTTGCTGCTCGAAATTCTACCCCTGTTCGACCCTGTTCCCGATAGGCATCCCCCCTTTCTCCGTCCCGGCGCAGACCGGGGCAAAATTGGAACAACAGGACTCCGCCCGTCACAGGAGCATGGTTACCCCGAACCCCTCGGTTCAGGTCTTCTTAACTCGTCTCAGCGCCAAATTCCGACCGTCGTGTGAGCCAGCACCTGTGAGGCACCAGAAAACCAACCGCCGCTTTACGTTCGAAAGGGCTGTTTTGTGGAACGGCGAAAGCACAGTGCGGGTTCTTCAATAATCTAACGAAAGTTTTCATTCCCGTCAAACCACACGGCCCAGTCGGACAGTATGTTTCGACAATGTACGGATATCGGCGTTTTTCAAAAGTGTGTAAAATACACACAAGTGCGTGTAAAATACCCTTTTCCTCGCCGTGTGTCAACTTTGGCGACTTGATGCGTGAAGCGGGAAGGAGGAACGCCCATGCTCGCGGACGTCCACGCCGCC
>WFWG01000242.1 GCA_015491235.1 Ardenticatenaceae bacterium | reverse complement strand
GCAGAAGAAAGACAAATGGGCCGCCATGAAAAAGCGCTTGGAAGAGGAACGTGCGGCCAAGCTCGAGGAACGGGCCCACCTGGAACGCGACCTGGCTTACGAGGCCGATTATGGGTTCGGGGAAGGGGATCCTGGCATTTACGAGCGCGAGAAGGCCATGGCGCTTATCCGGGCAGTGGACGAAGATTTGGCCGAAATTGACCGGGCCCTGAAGAAAATCGAAGAAGGCACCTACGGCATCTGTGAGGAGTGTGGCCAGCCGATCCCCGAGGAGCGGCTGGAAATTCTCCCGGCTACCCGGTACTGTGTCCAATGTGCTTCCAAAATCTACCGTTGACGCGAAAGAGGCGCTCGGCAGGGAGCGGGCTTCAGGCCCGCTCTTTTCGTTTGTGGCCTTGGGTTCCGTCGCTGGCGCGCAGCACCCGCACGTCGCCAACGCGGCGGGTCATCCGCTGCTCGTCCAGGTGCTCCAGCAAGGCCACGGCGTACTTGCGGCTGGTGCCGAACTCGTCGCGCAAGCGCGCCACGGTAATGTGTCCCTCTTCTTCGATAATGCGTCGCACGGCGGCCACCATTTCGGCGTAGACGTTGGGCAGCAGGAGCACGTCCTGGCTCACTCGCACCAGTTTCCCCCGGTGGATGAGCAGGTTCAACAGTTCCTCTCCCACCGCTTGAAGGGCTTCGCCGGCGTTGGGAGGCGTGTAGGGAGCGGCCCGAAAGCGGTCCAACAGTTGGTCCACGGCGCGTTGCTGTTCGGGTGAAAGGCGAACCTGGTAGGTGGGAAGTCGAACGAGGCCCTTCTCGCTCACCAGCCGCCCGGCCTGCGTGGCCTCCTCCATGAAGGCCGCAAACACCCTGGGGTGAAGCCCCAGCCGGCTCGTGAGCTCCTCGCGGGGCATTCCGGGCCGCAGAGGGTGCTGGCGGTGATAGGCAGCCAGTATCCTCTCGGCCCGTTCGAGCAGCCGGTTCCACCCTTGGACCGAAAAGAGCCATTCTCCCACCAGCTTCACGTTCCCCTGCGTTTTCAGGGTGTCCAAGGCCCCGTCGAGTTCATGGGGCGACAGGGCCGTGGCCCGGCGGGGCAAATCAGGCGGCGCGATTGGCTCGTGCTGCCTGATGAGGTGAAGCAGTCGGTCGGCGGGCGTCCCCTCGTCCAGCAGGCGGAAGCGCTCCAGCGTTTCCGGGCGGAAGCGGCGCCAACGGCGCGGCGGCAGGGGGTCCAACACGCGCCCGCCCCCCACCGTGCGGCTGGGGGAAGGCTGGCGCAGGATGTAGCGGTCTCCTCGTGCTACCACCACTGGACGGTGGAGGCGCAGTTGGGCGTAAGCTTCTTCCCCGGGAGCCAATTCCTGCACGCCAATTAGGCGCACGTTGGCCAGCACTTGGGCAGCGCCCACGAAGAACTCCAGCTCCTGGTCGTGTTGCAGGGGGCGCGGGGCATCGGACAAGAGGCGCACGGTGACGTCAACGAGGCGGGTAGCCTGGTAGGTGTCGGGGTGGACCACCACGTCTCCCCGCTTGATGGCGCTCGCCTCCACCCCGCTCAGGTTGATGGCCAGCCGACGGCCGGGCGTGGCCCGCTCGACCGAGCGACGGTGGGTTTGCAGCCCCCGGATGCGGGCGCGCAGTCCCTGGGGGAGAATCTCCACTTCCTCTCCCACGGAGAGCACCCCGTCTATGAGCGTGCCGGTCACAATCGTGCCGAAGCCGGCCTTCGAGAAGGCCCGGTCAACGGGCAGGCGGGGGCGGCCCACGTCGGGCCGTGGCGGTGTCTCGGCCAGCAGGGCGTCGAGCACCTCCACCAGCTTGGGCAACCCCTCGCCGGTGCGGGCCGAGACAGGCACGATGGGCGCCCCTTCCAGCACCGTGCCCTGGAGGGTATGGAGGACCTCCTCCTGGACCAGTTCCACCCACTCGGGGTCGTCAACCAAGTCAATCTTGGTGAGGGCAACCAGGCCCCGTTTGACCCCCAAGAGGTCGAGAATAGCGAGGTGTTCGCGCGTCTGGGGCATGACCGACTCGTCGGCGGCCACCACGAGGAGGGCCAAGTCAATTCCCCCCACGCCGGCCAGCATGTTCTTGATGAAATCCTCGTGGCCCGGCACGTCCACGATGCTCACTTCCAGGCCGCTGGGGAGCGTGAACCACGCGAACCCCAAGTCAATGGTCATCTGGCGTTCTTTTTCCTCCCGCAGGCGGTCTGGGTCAATGCCCGTGAGGGCTTGCACCAGCGTGGACTTGCCGTGGTCCACGTGGCCAGCCGTCCCAATCACGCGCATCATGGGCAGCATCCCCTGCTTACTGCTGCTCGGATGTGCGCTTGCGCAGCTCCTCGGCCAGCACCTGGAGTCGGCGGCGGGCAGCTTCCACTTCTTGGACCATCAGTTGCTCCTGAATTTGCCACAACTCCAGGATTTTAGCCCGGTATTCCTCCTGCATGTTCAGGAGTTCGCGGGCGATCTGAGCGAGTCGGTCGTTGGTCTCCTGACGGAAGGTCTCCAGAGCCTTCAGCCGCCCTATGACCTCCTCGTGGCGTGCGTCCAACTGGTTCCACTTTGCCTGGCGTTCGAGTTCAAACTTGCGCCAACGCTGTTCCTGTTCGGCCACCCACTCCTCGAACTGCTGGCGCTGGCGGTCTTCGGCCAGGCGCTGCTTCTCTGAGATCAGGTTGACGGTCCGGTTGAGTTCCTGTTTGAACGTTTCCAAGTCTCGCAGCGCCTGTTGAATGGTCTTTTCTTGCTGCTGAAAGCGCTCCAGCGTCTTGCGTACCCTCTGGGCTAGCTCGTCAAAGGTTTGCATTTCGTTGGCCCACTTTTGGAGGAGCTGGTCGCGGGCAGCTTCACGCTGCTTGGCCGCCTCGACCCACTGCTCGTACTCCCGGCGCAGGTCCTCGCGCAACACGGCCAAGGCCGCGATATTTTGCTCGTTGCGCCGGGCAACTTCCTCAATCAACTCCAGCTTGGCCGTGTGGTTCTCCGTCCGTTGTAACAGCTCGAGAACCTCCTGTTGAAGTGTGGCAAGCTTCTTCTGGTCGTTCAGTCGCTGGGTTTCGGCAAAAGTAAACTTCTCGGCGTGTTCGTTGAGAGAGCGTTCCAAGGGCGTAAGCCGCTGCTGAAGCGCGGCCACCTGTTCTGCCAGGCGTTGGTCCGTGGCCTGCATGGCATTGATGCGTTCCGAAAGGGCGAGCAAAACCTCCAAGTCCTGACGCAACTCGTTGATCGTGCGGGCCAGGCTCTCACGCTCCATCTGGCGCACTTTGGCGCGCTCTTGCTCTGCCTTCTTGTGGCTTTCCTCGTGTTGCTGGAGGAGCAAAATCAGCTCGTTGCGCAGGTGACGCAACGCTTCCTCCAACTGGGCGAACTTGCCAAACTTGGCCTGAACGTGGGCCAATAGCCCTTCCAAATTCTGCAGGCGACGTGTCTGGTCCTGCAACTCGAGGGCTTGGCTTTCCACCTGCTGACGCAACTCGAGCAACAGCGCCTTGTCGCGCCGGTGTTCTTCGTCAAGCCACGCGAGCAACTGGGTGGCCTGGGATAAATCCATCGTGTCCTCCTCCTTAAGTAGGTTCGTATGGGTTGGACGAAACAAGCGGGGTTACCACCGAATTGTCACCGGGGTTCCGATGTCAGCCCATTCCCACAACCGCCGGGCGTTCTCGTCACTGAGCACAATACAACCGTAGCTCACCCGCCGACCGAGGTACCCTTCCCACATTTTATAACCAGCGTCCGAAACGGGCAACCCGTGAATGCCGTTCTCGACAGATCCCACCCAGTAGATGCCCAGCCACCACGGCATCCACAAGCGCCAGACGTTGCTCCGCGCGTTGCGAATTTTGCTCTGGACGCGGTATTCGCCAGGGACGGTGGGACGCTTGGGCTCCCCGGTGCTGACCACCCACGACCATTTCAGGCGGCCATTCTCGTAGACGTACATGCGTTGCTCGCTGATGTCCACCACGATGCGCTTGTTGACGGGGGGTACGAGGGGGGGGACGCTGGCGAGGGCAGCTTGGCCGGGGTAAGAAGCCGGCTGGTTTTCTTTCAGGAGAGCTGCTGCGGTCTGACCAGGGCGTGCCAGCCGCGCCTGGTGAAGTGTACGGGCGGCGGTCGCTTCCTGCTGGCGCTGGATTTCCCACTGGGCCACCAGGGCGCGGTTCAACATGTCGGTGACGTTCAGGTAGAAGGGGTCGAGCTGGTACAGCGGAGCGAGCGTTTGAATCGCCTCTTCCCACCGCCCCGCGTTGAACGCGTCCCGGCCAGCCAAGTAGGCCCGAAGGGCCTGGTACTCGCGCAGGATGGCTTCTTCGCGAGGGTAGAGGGCACGAGCCGCTTCCAAGTGCGGCAGCGCGGCCTCAGGATCACTGGCCTCCAGTGCTACCGTGGCCGCTTTCATGTGGGCCTGGGCCAGCCGCAGGCGGAGCTCTCCATCGTCGGGGGCCAGACGGTACGCTTCCTCCAGGAAGTTGGCCGCTGAGTCGTAATCCCCCATCGCCCACGCCACGTTCGCCCGCTCCAAGGCAACCTCGAGTGGCGACGGCGAAGGTGGCGTTTGGGGGCGGAACGTCCAGGCTGTCATTCCGACTACGAGCACAGCAACGAGAAGGACCAAGGAAAAGACGAGGAAAAAGGGAATGAGGTGTGAACGCTTGGTGATCGGCGACCGTTGGGAAAGTGGCCCTTTCACTGCTGTTTGCGGTCGAGGAATCCAGGTGGATTGCGCCGGCCCCGGCGGCATGTGCTGTTCGGCCCAACGCAGTGCTTTCTGCACGCGAGGATCGTGGGGCGCCAGGGCGTGGGCGCGCCGGGCCGCCTCCAGCCGCACGCGGGGCGTTTCCGCCAGCCACGCTCTCCACAACAACGCCTCGACACACGTGGGGTAGCGCTCCAGCAGACGGGCGGTCAGGCGGCGGGCTTTTACATGGTCACCCCGACGTACAGCCGCGCGAATTTCCTCAAGAGTGGCCTGAATGCCCGTAACACCGCGAGTCCGATTCCCGGGAAGTGAAGCCGAAAGAGCCATATTCTCTCGTCCTGTTTTCGTTTCACCCTCGGACGTTATACCAATTGCGTTTGGTAACGTCGCCTGCTCACAGAAAGGGTGCAGCGCCGCCATCCTGCCCACTCAAAAGGGGAGAGAGTTGGGGGGACACCCCCCACGCCCCCCGGAATGAGGTGGTGCGGCGCCGCACATGTTCATGCGCTCGCCTCCGAGTCTCCGAAGGAGTACGTGACCTCATGCCATTTCCACGCCCAATTGGTATTAAACAAGGTGGAGGCGGAAACTTGCTAAACTTTCTCCCATCACGCCAAGAATCGTTAACCGTTTGAGGAGCACCCTGCTGTTGCGTACAGTCTAATGAATCCGAGCGGAGTGTCAAGCGGAATGTCAACTCGGAGTGTCACACCTCGCCGTGAAAAGCGAGAAATTGCTGGGAGCGGGTGACTTCATGGTCCCACTCCCAGCCCGCAACGAGAGAAGTTTTACCGGCAGCCCACGCTTGTTCAGGCGCTCGAAGCGGCCGGAAGAGCAGGCGCACTACGCGCGCCTGTGTCCGTCGCGCTCCACCGGTAATCCGGCCCGCTCCCAGTCGCGGAAGCCACCCAGCAGGTTGATAACTCGCTCCACGCCGTGTGCCTGAAGGATGGAGGCCGCAATGGCCGAACGGTGGCCGGTGCGACAGTGAACCACCACTGGCTTCTCGGCCGGCAGTTCGGTCACGCGCTCGGGCAGGTATCCCAACATGATGTGATGCGCACCGGGAATAGTGCCGTCCTCGTGTCGTTCGGCCTCTCCGCGCACGTCCAGCAAGGTCACATCGCCCCGCAACACGCGCTCGGCAATCTCCTGGGGCAGCGCCACCTCGTACTTTTGCACCGGCTGGCCCAGTGCCATCCACTGGTCCACCGCTGAGGGGCAGAAGAACCCGGCCACGCGGTCCAGTCCGATGCTGACGAGAGCTCGTACCACGTCGGGCACGCGTGTCTCGTCGGCGATGAGGTAGAAATCGCGGTCATACGGCAGAAACCAACCCGCCCAAGTGGTGAAGCTGTTGTCGAAGGGGATGTTGATCGTGCCGGGCACGTGGGCCACGGCAAAGGCCGTGGCGGGGCGCGTGTCCACCACGAGGGCGCCCGCGTCCAGCAGGGCCTTGAGGCGGTCAACCGGCAGGTGTTCCGGCTGCGGCAGGGCGTGCAGCACGGGGCGATCTTCCTTGTTGAGCCGCTTCATCACGGCGAAGTAGCGAGGCGGCTCCGGCTGGTCGGCCAGCAGCCAGCGCACGAATTCCTCCTCGTCGTCGAAGCGCAGGCCGGGGTTGAAGAGCTTCTCGTAGCCCACGGTGCTCGACGGGATGGCGCCCAACCCCTTGCCGCAGGCGCTGCCCGCGCCGTGGGCTGGCCAGACCTGCAAGTAATCGGGCAACTGTTTGAAGCGCTCCACGGAACGGAACATTTGTCGCGCGCCGGCCTCGGCCGTGCCGCTGATGCCAGCCGCCTTCTCCAACAGGTCAGGGCGGCCAATGGAGCCCACGAAGACGAAGTCGCCCGTGAAGATGCCCATCGGTTCGCTGGCGCCGGCCGTGTCGGTCAGCAGCAGGGAGATGTGTTCGGGCGTGTGGCCGGGCGTGTGCATGACCTCGAACTTGATGTTACCCACCTTGAACGTATCGCCGTCCTTCAGCAATGTGTGCTCGTACTTGGGGGCAAAGGTGTACTTCCAGTTCTCGTCCCCCTCGTCGGAAAGGAAGAGGTGAGCGCCCACCCGCTCGGCCAGTTCGCGGGCGCCGGAGAGGAAGTCGGCGTGGATGTGGGTTTCCACCGCAGCCACGATGCGCAACTCCTCCGCCTCGGCCACGTCCAAGTACGGCTCGATGTCGCGGCCGGGATCAACCACAATGGCCTCGCCAGTCGCCTGGCAGCCCACCAGATAGGAAGCATGAGCCAGACGCGGGTCGTAAAAATACCTCAGCAACATGATTACCCTCCAGGTACCGTTACACCAGTCCTCTCAACATACCAGCCCAATACATCTCGGGAAGCACATATTTTTTCAACACGTACATGCTGTACCGCTCCTCGCTCTGGTCGAACGGAAAGCTCTCTCTGGGTTTTCCTTCGTAGTCGAATTCGGCCAGCACCAACCGACCGTATCCGGTGACCACGGGACAGGAAGTGTAGCCATCGTAGCGCGCAGGGGGAGCTACGCCGTCCATAGCGGCTAACAGATTTTCCACCAGCACGGGCGCCTGTTTGCGGATGGCTGCGCCCGTCTTGGAGGTGGGCAGGTTGGAGCAATCGCCCAAAGCGAAAATGTTGGCATATCGGACGTGTTGGAGCGTATAGGGGTCCACGTCCACCCAGCCCTCGGCGTCGGCCAGAGGGCTTTCCTTGATGAAGTCGGGTGCGCTCTGGGGCGGCGTCACGTGAATCATGTCGTAGACCAATGTCACACGTTCACCTGTCTCCACGTGTTCGAAGACGGCCTCCCGGCGCTCAGGCCGCAACTCGACCAAGTTGTGCTGGAAGCGCGTTTCGATCCCATAGCGCTGAATCACCCGGTGGAGCGTCCGGGCGTACTTCTCGACAGAGAAGATGCTCTCCCCGGCCGAGGCGAAGATCACCCGGCTCTTGTCGGCCAGGCCGTTTCGGCGGAAGTAGTCGGCGGCCAAGTAGGCGATCTTCTGGGGGGCACCGCCACACTTGACGGGCGTATTCGGCTGCGTGAAGATGGCCGTGCCGCCACGGAAGTTGCGGAGATTCTCCCACGTGCTGTTGACTGTTTCGTAACTGTAATTGCTGCACACTCCGTCCCTGCCCACGCTTTCCTCGAGGCCAGGAATGGCGTTCCAATCAAGTTGAATGCCGGCCGCCACCACCAGGTAGTCGTACTCAACACGGTCTCCGTTGCTCAGGACAACCGCGTTGTGCGCCGGCTCGAAGGCCGAAACCGCTTCCTGAATCCACGTGGCCCCCTCGGGAATGACCTCGGCCTCGTCGCGCACGCTCGACTCGCGGGACGCGGCGCCGGCACCGACAAGGGTCCAAATGGGCTGGTAATAGTGTTTCTCCGAGGGTTCCACGATGGCCACGTCCAGAGCCGGCCGGGCGCGCAGGAGGCGCGCCGCCACACAAATGCCGCCAGTTCCACCACCAACGACGAGCACGCGGTGCTTCATGAACCCCCTCTCCTTTCAGCGTCAAGTCATCGGGCTTGAAGGCCCGACAAGCGGAGAACCTGTGAGGGCTTTACGGCGAGAGCGCCCGCCCCAGCCGCTTGAGCACGGCAACGAAGAACCCGAGCGCCCGCTTGACGTCGGCGTTACCCAGCGCCCTGAGAAATCCCCACAGGCCAACGCCCCGAACGGCATCCCGTTCCGCGTAGGTTTCCTGGAGGGCTCGCGCGGTTTTGGCCGCCAGGTCGAGCGTGTCCGGCTGGAGGGCGTCGAGCAGCGCCGCGAAAGCCGGGCTCTGCACCAGGTACAACAGGCGCTGAAGCGCCGCCAGGGCGTTGGTCGTCGCCGCGTCGAGGTCTACGTCGTCGCGCCGCGCGAAGCGGTCCAGCTCGTCCACCAGCGCGCCAGCCAGGGCGGGCCCGTCGCGCACGGCCTGGGCCAGCAGCCGCGTGGCCTCGTCCAGGGCGTCCAGGCGGGCCAGGATGTGCTCGAGGGCCTCCAACGTCTGGCGGTTGATCGCCTGTGCCGCCAGGGAAGGCGCCCTTTCCAATAGGGCGTCCAGGTCGGGCATGGGTTCGCCCTTGGCGTAGCGGCGGTCCAGTTCGTCCACCAGCGCGCCAGCCAGGGCGGGCCCGTCGCGCACGGCTTGAGCCAGCCGCCGCGTGGCCTCGTCCAGGGCGTCCAGGCGGGACAAAATGCGCTCCAAGTAAACGAGTTGCGCCTGGTCGAGGGGCAATTGGCCTAGCGAGGACATAGCCTTCTCCTCCCGCTCCGGAGAACATGCGGAGGACACGCTCTTCCAGCTTTATCCAGGTGAGGTTTCCCTCCACAGTGCCACGGATTCCCTGTTACTCAGTAGCAGTATAGCGGCTGGTGAGAAGATTGTCAACTCACCCGCGAGCCGATGCGACTGTGGCAAACGTCATGGCCTTTTTGTGATTTTCTTCACTATACGTCGTCGGCATTCTCGAGTAGAGTAGAGGTGAAATCCCCCCCTGGGGGAGAGGGGGGGCGGAGGAGAAAAAGGGGTGCAGGGGTGCGCGTTCTTCTTCCACGCCGGATACACCCTGCTCCCTCGTGCAACACCAGGTCAAGCGTATTAAGATAAACCACATCAAGGAGGAAGGCAACCATGAAAGGACGAACTTTTGCCAGCTTCTGGCTCTTACTTCTCGTGGCCTTGGCATTCGTGTTGAGTGGCTGTGCTCAGGCCACACAACCCAACCCGTGGCCGGACGATCAGGTGGCCCAGGCGGCCGCCAGCGAGGACGTGAGCGGCGACGCCCAGACCGCTTCTTCCGTGACAGGCGAAGCCATGCCGGCTTCGGAGAAAGCGGCCAACGACGACCACGGCAACGATGAAGCCGCTCAAGACGACCACGGCAGCGGTGAGGCCGCCCAAGACGACCACGAGCAGGGCCAAGCTGGTGACGTTGACTATGTGCCCGACGTCTCCTTCACGCTGGAGACATCCCTGGGGCCGAAGGGGTTAGGCTTCCTGGGCAAGGGCGGCGACATTGACGGCCAGCTCAACCCCACACTGGTGGTCCCGAAGGGAGCGGTCGTACAGATCACGCTCGTCAACGGAGACGGCATTGAGCACGACGTGGCTTTCCCCGACTTCGACGCGCACAGTGACCACATTGGGCAGAAGGGCGCTAGTTCCACTTTCGTCTTCCGGGCCGACAAGGTGGGCGAATTCCCCTACTACTGCACGGTGCCCGGCCACCGCGAGGCCGGCATGGAAGGCGTCCTGCGGGTAGTTGAGGAAGTGGCCGAGGCCGGTGAAGACGCTCAAGCGGCCGATCAGGGCGCTGACATCGTGCGCGACCCCACCGACGTGCCGCCCCCCGTGGGCGACCGGGAGCCCACCGTGGTGCGTGTCGAACTGGAAGCGAAAGAATTGGTGGGCCAGCTTGCCGACGGTGTCACGTTCACCTACTGGACCTTCGACAGCAAGGTCCCCGGTCCCATGATCCGTATCCGCGAGGGCGACACAGTGGAGATTCGCCTGAAGAACGCTCCCGACAACAAAATGACCCATTCCATTGATCTCCACGCTGTCAACGGCCCGGGGGGTGGCGCCGTGCTCACCCAGACACCGCCAGGTGAAGAGCGGGTCTTCACGTTCAAGGGGCTCCAGCCTGGGCTCTACGTCTACCACTGCGCCACCCCGCTGGTGGCCCAACACATCGCCAACGGTATGTACGGCATGATTCTGGTCGAGCCAGAGGGCGGGCTCCCGCCGGTAGATCGCGAGTTCTACGTCATGCAGGGCGAGATTTACACTCAAGGCAAAACGGGTGAAACGGGATACCAGGAGTTCAGCTTCGAGAAGCTGATGGCCGAGGAGCCCGAGTACGTAGTCTTCAACGGCATGGCCGCTGGCCTAGCCAGCGACGAGTACGCCCTGCGCGTCAACACGGGAGAGCGCGTGCGCATCTACTTCGGCGTGGGCGGCCCCAACCTGACCAGCAGCTTCCACATTATCGGCGAAATCTTCGACCGGGTCTACGACCAAGCGGCGCTCACCAGCCCGCCGCTGACCAACGTGCAGACCACCCTCGTGCCCCCCGGCGGCGCCACAGTGGTGGAATTCACCGTTGAAGTGCCGGGACGTTACATCCTCGTTGACCACGCGCTCACCCGGCTGGAGAAGGGACTCGTCGGTTTCCTCTACGCCGAAGGGCCTGACGTGCCTGAAGTCTACAAGGAAGGGCCGGTCGAGGAGTAGAAGCGAGAGGAATAGCACAAAAGCGGCGCGCCTGGCAGGTGCGCCGCTTTTGCTCGTTGGAGTGACGAGCACGACTTGTGCCGGAGAGCAAGGTGAAGCCCCCGCCTTCGCGCGCCGCTCTCCCCGCCGGTCACGCTCAGCGGCTCACTACCGGCAAAAAGCGATAGTATGGAGGTGGGCGCGCCGGCCCGAAGGTCACCTCGTCGAGCAGCAGGGAGCCGGCGGTGCTTTGCAACTGGAAAGAGACGGAGAGCGCGCCGGTGGCGGTAATGGGCGGGGAAACCCAGTATTGCCACGGCCCGTCGGCCACCGGCACGCTGAAGGCCCTGCTGCCCACCGTCACGCTGAGCTGAGCGCCAGACGGCAGCCCCTCGCCCCGCCAGGCGAAGCTCAGCCGCGCGTTGGCCGGAGGGGCGGCCACCGTTTGCGTGAGCCGGGCCGACGGCGGCAAATGCAGGGCCTTCTGGCCGGAGTGGGCCGTGCTGGTGAT
>WFWG01000241.1 GCA_015491235.1 Ardenticatenaceae bacterium | reverse complement strand
GGTAGGGCTTAAGCACCTCGAGAACCTGTTGGGCGAGCTGGCCGACTTCCGGTGTGGGTGACATGGGCGTCCTCCTTAGTGAAGTCACGGCATTTTCCCTTTGGGTCACAAGTATACTTATCTCGGCAGATGGGCTCAAGTCAACGGACGACGCGCGGCGACGCCGGGCAGGGTTTTGTGGAAATCACCACGTCGCTGGTGATGGAGGATTTGGAGGCGTAATCAGGTTGTCAGTGACAGGGGGTACGCGGTTCCTTTCGGTGATGGGATAGCACAAAAAACAGGGGGCCCTTGAGGCCCCCTGGTGCATTTTGCGCGGCGTCCGCCGGCTCAGGAGAGGTAAGCGCGCAGCTTGCGACTACGGCTGGGATGGCGCAGCTTGCGCAGCGCCTCCTTTTCGATCTGGCGGATGCGCTCGCGGGTCAGGCCGTACTTCTGGCCCACCTCCTCGAGCGTGTGCTCGCGCCCGTCGGTCAGGCCGTAGCGCAGCTTGAGGATCTTCACCTCGCGCGGCGTGAGCGTGGACAGGGCCTCGCTCAGCTCCTCGCGCAGCGCGCTGTCCATCAGGGACTCGTAGGGAGACTCGCTCTCGTCGTCGGGCAGGAAGTCGCCGACCGTGGCGTCGTCCTCCTCGTCGCCGATGGGCGCCTCGAAGGAGACGGGATGCTGCGCGAAGCGCAGGAGTTGCTCCACCTTCTCGGGCGGCATGTTGAGCTCGGCCCCGATCTCGGCCGTCGTGGGCTCAACGCCGCTCTCCTGCGCCAGGCGGAAGGCCGTCTCCTTGACCTTGCGAATCTTCTCCGCCATGTGCACGGGCAGGCGGATCGTGCGCCCCTGGTCGGCAATGGCGCGCCCGACGGCGTGGCGGATCCACCAGGTGGCGTAGGTGCTGAACTTGTTGCCGCGCTCCGGGTCGAACTTGTCAATGGCGTGCATCAGGCCCATGTTGCCCTCCTGGATGAGGTCGGCCAGGGGCACGCCATACCCGCGGTAGCGGGCCGCCACGCTCACCACCAGGCGCAGGTTGGCGCGAATCAGGCGCTGGCGAGCCGTCTCGCCGCGCTTGATGATCTCCTCCAGCTCAGCGCGCTCCGCCTCGGTGAGGGTGTCCCCCTCCCGCTCCAGGCGCTCGCGGGCCGCGCGAGCCGCCTGCCACATGCGGGCCAACTCCAGCTCCTCCTCGCGGGAGAGCAGCTTGTGGCGCCCACCCTCGCGGAGGTAGAGCGCGACCAGGTTGTCCGTATCCATTTCATCCAGGCTGCCCGTGGGCTGCAGCGTGCGCTCCAGGATGTCCTTCTCGTTCACCGTCATGGCTGTATCACCTCTTGTTTTGGGGGTGGTGTGTGCCCCCTTGCGAATTTGTCTCAGGTCAGTCAAACCGACCTGTCAATCGAAAATCGGCGCCTCGGGCCGGGCGCCCACTTCCAACTCCACCGACATCGAGCGCCCATCCCGCACGATGTCAAGTTTCACCCTCTGACCAACGCGAGTCCGATAAATCAAGTGCCGGATCAAGTCGTTTACCGTCGCGACCGGTTCGCCGTCAATGCGCGTGATGATGTCGCCGCCCGTGTAGGTCAGCCGGTCGCCCACCCGAACGAGCACGGAGCCGCCCCGCAAGCCGGCCTTCTCGGCCGGGGCACCGGGCAACACGGCCAGCACCAGCACACCCGAGGTGACCGGCAATCCCAAAGCCTCGGCCAATTCCGGGGTCACCGTCTGGCCGCTGAGGCCAATCCACGGGTAGCGGTACTTCCCCTCGCGGATCAACCCTTCGGCCACGCGCGCCATCAAATAGGCGGGCACAGCATACACCGCCATTTCCTCGTGGAAGAGGGGGAGCACGAAGCCCTCGAGCCGCCCCTTCGCGTCCACGACGATGGCGCTCTGCGTGCCGGTGACGGGCTCCGCCACCTCGACCTTCAACACGTCCGGAATGGCAAAGTAGCTCACCCCGACGGCTGTCCGCATGGCCCCCACCGGCAAGAGGCGCCCCGTTTCGACCACTCGACCTGTTTTCAATACGACCGAGCCGTCCAACGTGTTCCACATCACGTGGACGAGCCGGTCCACCTCTATCTCCTGGCGCCCTGCCAGCGGGAGTGGCGCCACGGCAACCGGCATCTGTTCCAGCCGAACAACGGCGACGTTGGTGGCTACGTCCGCGCCGACCACGGTGCCCGTTCGTGCGGTCCCGCCTGGCAGCACAATCTCAACGCGCTGGGCCTCCCTCACAAGCTGGGCCGGCACAATGACGTGTCCCGTCGAGTCCCACACCACACCGGTTGCGCCGCCCATCATGCTGGAGCCGGCCTCAGCCGGCGCCTCGACAGCCGCGTAGACCACTGCTGAGCGAACGCGCTGGTAAAGCGTTTCCTGTCCGGCGAAGGGAGCAGGCACCGGCCCAGCCACCTGAACGTTGGCCGAATAGTGGGCCGTGCGCAGTGGCACCGGGGACGCCAAGCCACCCGTTGACCAGGAAGGCGGCCACCAGCTTGCAAGGGCGAACAACAGCACAACCACCGCGAGCAGTGGTGGCGCACACCACCACACCCAACGGGCGAACCGCTGTTCGCTCATAGGCCCCATACCCACGCTTCAACCAGTCTCATACCCCGGTCACCAAATCAGACGTTGTCCGGCACAAACACCTTACCAACCAACGTGCTCTCTCCCGCGCAACAGCACAAAAGGCCAATCTTACTCTACAAGTTGAAGATGAAAAGAAAATGAGAAAAAGCTTAAACCGCGATGAGAGTTTGGGTAAAGTAAGGAAAAAACCCAGTTGAGAGCGGCGTTGCTTCGCCACCCCTTTGCCCGCTGGTTCCCCTGCGTGACATAGGAATTGCCAGAACGGGGTAGCGGTGGTACAATCGGTGCCGTTTGTGACCCGTCGCACAATGGTGGGCGGACAGTCTCCATGGTTCTTCTGGGGATACTTTACACCTGCATTGCCATTTTCCTGAGCCTCTACGGGGCCCACGCCTTGTTCCTGGTGCTGCTTCACTGGCGCGGGCGCCGGCCGACGAGGCCGCAGGCGTCAGAGGTTCCTCTGCCGGCCACGTGGCCGCGTGTCACGGTGCAACTTCCGGTGTACAACGAGCGCTACGTGGTAGCCCGCTTGATTGACGCTGTGGCTCAACTGGACTACCCCCTTGACCGCCTCGAGATTCAGGTGCTGGACGATTCCACCGACGTGACCACAGCGATTGCGGCAAAGCGCGTGGAGTTTTGGCAACGGCGCGGCGTGAACATCAAATTGGTCCACCGGGCCAACCGGACGGGCTACAAGGCCGGCGCGCTACAACACGGCCTGAAACAGGCCACCGGCGAGTTCATCGCCATTTTCGACGCGGACTTCGTGCCGCCACGCGACTGGCTCCGGCGCACGGTCCCGGCCCTGCTCCGGGACGAGCGGGTGGGCGTGGTGCAGACGCGGTGGGAACACCTCAACCCCGCTTCCTCGCTGCTGACGCGGGCACAGGCCCTGGCCCTCGACGGCCACTTCGGGGTGGAACAGCCGGCCCGCGCGCGCAACGGCCTGTTGCTCAACTTCAACGGCTCGGCCGGCCTGTGGCGGCGGGCGTGCATCGAGGACGCCGGCGGATGGCGCGGCGACACCCTTTCCGAGGACCTGGACCTCTCCTACCGCGCTCAACTGCGGGGTTGGCGGGTGGTCTACCTGCCGGACGTAGTGGCCCCGGCCGAGATTCCCCTCCAGATGAGCGCTTTCAAGCGCCAACAGTTCCGGTGGGCCAAGGGGTCGGCCCAGTGCGTGCGGCTGCTGGCCGGCCAAGTTGTGCGCAGTTCGCTCCCCGCCTGGACGCGGGTGATGGCGTTGTTCCACCTCACCGGCTACTTCATCCACGTGGGGATGATGGTCCTCCTGCTGCTCACGCTGCCCCTCCTGCTGTGGCAGTGGCCGGTGCCCGCCGGGTTGCCCCCCGCCTGGTTGGGACTCTTCGGCATGGGAGCCCCCGTGCTCTATGTGGCGGCTCAGCAGGCGTTGCGCCGAGACTGGAAGCGGGGAGTGTGCTGGCTGCCGGCCCTCATGGTGTTGGGCGTAGGAGTGGCCTGCAACAACGCGCGGGCTGTCCTGGAGGGGCTCATGAGCACAGGGGGGGAGTTCGCCCGCACGCCGAAACTCGGCGTGCGGCAGGCCAGAGGGGCACGCCGTGTCACGGCATATCGCCTGCCGGCCGGTGGAACCACGTGGGCGGAGCTGGTCATGGGCGGGTACGCCCTGGCTTCCGCGCTGGTGGCCGCGACCCAGCACCGGTGGTTGGCGGTCATATTTCTGGTGCTTTACGCCCTCGGCTTCTGGTGGGTAGGCGGCATGACGTTGTGGGAAACTCTTTGGCCTTCGCGGACCCTCCGCCGGTTGCGGGTGTTGCGCGGGCGCCACTTTGCCCGCCACCGCCCGGCGGCGTAACTGTGGAAATGAAGGCCCCGCATCAAGCGCCTTTCTAATACCTCTCCAACGTCATTCTAACAACTTCTTGGTACGCAAAAAGCGTCCTCACCCGTGGGGCATCTCCCCCAACTTCCCCGTGTGATGCTCCAACTTCACGAGCAGGAGGGTGCCATGTTCTCGGAGAAAAGCACGCTCGACCTGATTCAGGAACTGTCCAACGAGCGCTTTCAGCTCTACCAGCTTGCGGCCCGCCATCAACTCACGCCCGAACAGCGCAAGCGACTCGAGGAGATCAACCGTGAGTTGCCCATTCTGTGGGACCGCTACCGCCGCGAGTTGGTGGCCGGGCAGATGCCCAAGGAGGCGTTTGCGCTTCGGCGGCGGCAACGGGCGGCGTGAGCACTGTAGAAGCGGAAACTTTCACGCCAATGAAAGGGCGACGCACTTCGTCGGAAGTGCGTCGCCCTTTTCATAGCACCGCTACCGCGTAAGCCCTGTCATTGACCAAGTAACTCCTGTATCCGGCTGCACAACGCCTCGAGGAACCGACGATCTTCCTCGGTAAGGGGAGCTTTCGAGAGCATCTCGGGCTGGCGCACCAGGGTGCGAAGGAGCGACTCCTGGCGCCGCCACTCGGCCACGCGGGCGTGGTGGCCGCTCAGTAGCACGTCGGGCACGCGCCAGCCGCGAAAGTCGGCCGGGCGGGTGTAGTGAGGATGTTCCAACAACCCCATAGCGTAGGAATCCTTGCGGGCTCCTTCGGGGTCTCCCAGGGCACCGGGCAGGAGCCGGACCACCGCGTCCACGATGACCATGGCCGGCAGTTCGCCGCCGCTCAACACGTAGGGGCCGATGCTGATTTCGTCGGTGGCCAGGTGTTCGCGCACCCGCTCGTCCACGCCCTCGTAGCGGCCACAAATGAGGACCACGCGCTCCAGTTGGCTCAACTCGGCGGCCACTTCCTGGGTGAAGGGGCGCCCCTGGGGGGTGAGCAGGATGATGGGGCAGGGCGGCGGAGTCGGCTCGCCAGCCCGGCGGGGCGGAAGGCCCAGCACGGCCTCCACGGCGCGGAAGATGGGCTCGGCCTTCATCACCATGCCCCCTCCACCGCCGTAAGGCGTGTCGTCGGTGGTCTTGTGTTTGTCGGTGGCGTACTCGCGGATGTTGTGCAGGTGAATCTCCACGATGCCCGCTTCACGGGCCCGTTTGATGATGCTCTCCGTGAGCGGGCCCTCGAACATTTGAGGAAAGAGTGTGAAAATGTCGAACCGCATGGGTGCGATCCTCTTTGCCGCCAAGTCTCGGTCGGGGACTTGAGTTTGACAACTTCTTCCGTAAAAGGCTACAATTAAGCAACTTTGCACCACGAGCTGGTTGCGTACCTGAAATATAGTGCCGGATAAATGTTCTGTCAAGGATGTTAGGTGGGTGCTCCCTGAGAACTTCTTAAAGGGACATTGGAGAAATCAAAATGTGCGGACTAGAAGCCCTGCAATCGGTTCAATACGTGACAATCAAAGGCAAGCGTTTCGTGATTCTCGACGCAGAAGATTGGGAAGCCTTAGTGGAGTGGCTGGAGACGCTGGAAGACTTGGAAATCGCCAGGCAGGCGCTTGCGGCACTTCGGGAAGCCGACGGGGATCGAACGAAAGCAGGATGGCTCCCGTGGGAGGAAATTAGGGGAGAGTTGGAGTGAAATACAAGGTTTATGTCCTGCCACAAGCGTGGAAGGAGATCAAGCGGCTGCCGGGAAACATACGTCAACGGGTGAAACGGGCAATAGACGAGCTGGGAAACGATCCCCGACCACCGGGGAGCATAAAATTGGATACGTCGGGATTGCCGGAGGTAGAGGCGGAGTTGAGACGGTTGCGCATAGAGAGATGGCGAATTGTGTATGCAGTTACAGAAACGGAGTTATATGTAGACATACTCGCTGTGCGAAAGCGTCCACCATACGATTACGGCGATTTGGAACGATTGTTAGAAGAATTGCGGTGACAAGTGGTGATAAATAAAGCAAGGAAAGCGGGGTAGAGCCCCTACCGGAAAGGCGTCGAGGTCTACCCCGCTTTGTTTTTCAAGCTGTCTCCTCCACTCTGGCCGCCACCTGTTCCCGCAGCCAGGCCTCGATGAAGGGGTCGAGTTCGCCGTCCAGCACGGCCTGGGCGTTGCCCACTTCCACGCCGGTGCGGTGGTCTTTGACGAGCTGGTAGGGGTGCAACACGTAGGAGCGAATCTGGTTGCCCCACTCGGCGCTCACGTGTTCGCCCTTCAGTCTGGCGCGCTCTTCCTCCCGCTTCTTGCGCTCCAGTTCATAGAGCTTGCTACGCAGGATGCGCAGGGCCGTCTCCCGGTTCTGCCGCTGGGAGCGCTCGTTCTGGCACTGCACCACGATGCCGGTGGGCTTGTGGACGATGCGCACGGCGGTGGCGTTCTTCTGCATGTGCTGCCCACCTGGGCCGCCGGCCCGGAAGACCTGAATTTCCAGGTCGTCCGGGTTGATTTCGACCTCGATGTCATCCTTGATGGCGGGCAACACCTCCACCAGCGCGAAGCTGGTGTGCCGCCGCTTCTGAGCGTCGAAGGGTGAGATGCGCACCAGGCGGTGCACGCCGTGCTCGCCCTTCAGGTAGCCATACGCGTAGTCCCCCTTGATTTCCACCGTCACCGACTTGATGCCGGCCTCTTCCCCCTCGGTCATGTCGAGGATGCGGGTCTGGTAGCCGTGCTTCTCGGCCCAGCGCAGGTACATGCGCAGCAGCATTTCGGCCCAGTCCTGGCTTTCGGTGCCGCCAGCGCCGGCGTGAATGGAGAGAAGGGCGTCGTCGGCGTCGTGAGGGCCGCTGAGGGCCAAGCGCAACTCGTGCTGCTCCAGCTCCTGCTCCAGTTGTTCGACCTCGCGCGCCAGTTCTTCCTGGAGCGCCTTGTCGTCCTCGGCCAGCTCAAGCAACTCCTGCGCGTCGCGCGCGCGCTGCTCCAGCCCGCGCCACAGGCTCACCTCCTCGCGCAACTGGGCCATGCGGCGCATGAGCTGCTGGGCCCGTTGGGAGTCGTCCCAGAAGTCGGGACGGCTGGCTTGTTCTTCCAGTTCTTTCAGTTCCGCTTCCTTGCTAGGGATGTCAAAGACGCTCCAGGATGCCGTAGATGCGGGCCAGCACCTGGTCGAGACGGGTTTGTCGTTCTTTCATGCTTTCCCTCCTTAAGTTGTTTTGTGAAGCCCGAGCAGGTTCTCGAAACCTGAGCGGGCTTTCTGTCGGTGAATCGCTACGGCGCCTCCCCGCTGGCCGCCTTCCCGACGCGGGCGGCCACAGCCGCTTCGATGAGGGCCTGAACGCGCGGCGTCATGGCCGCCGGGTTGGGCAGCAGGCCCTCCACCAGCAGGGCGTTCTCGAAGAGTTGCTCGACGGCCAGCGGCAGGAGCGGATCGTCCGGGTTGGTGGCCTGCAACGCGGCCAAGTTCCGCACCAGCGGGTGGCGCGGATTGAGCTCCAGGATGCGCTTGGGCACCTCGAAATCCTGCTCCAGCAGCCGCCGGACGCGGGCCAGGTCCCGCTCCGGCCCGCCCTCCGGCGAGACCAGGCGGCAGGGACTGGTGGTCAGGTGGTTGGAGGCGCGCACGTCGGCCACCCGGTCGCCCAACACGGTTTTCACCCGTTCCAACAGCGCCTGAAAGGCTTCGTCGGCCCCCTCGTCCTGGGGCGTCTCCACTTTGAGGGCTTCCAGGTCGGCGTCTTCCACGTTGCGGAAGTGGTAGCCCTGGTACTCGTGCAGCGCCAGGACCACGAAGGGGTCCACCGGCTCCACCAGGTAAAGGACCTCGATGTCCTGGCTGCGGAAGGGGTCCAGGTGTGGGCTGTGCTGGACCGACGCCAGGTCCTCGCCCACCACGTAGTAGATGGCCTTTTGCTCCGGCTTCATGCGGGCCACGTAGGCCGCCAGTGAGACCAACTCGCCCTCCTCGGCTTTCGAGGAGTGGAAGCGAAGCAGGTCTTTCAGCGCCTCGTGGCTGGTGGGATCAGTGGCCACGCCTTCCTTTATAAAGCCGCCGAACTCGCGCCAGAAGGTGGCGTACTTCTCCGGCTCCTCATCGGCCAGGGCCTTCAACGCCTTCACCAGCCGGTTGGTGAGGGCGCGGCGGATCTGTCGAAGCATGGGATCGCGCTGCACCGCCTCGCGGGAGACGTTCAGCGGCAGGTCTTCGGAGTCCACCACGCCTTCCACGAAGCGGAAATAGTTGGGCAGCAGGTCGCTGTTGCGCTCCTGGATGAGCACCTTGCGGGAGTAGAGGCGGACGCCGTAGTCGGTACGCAGGCCGGGCAACAGGCCCCACTCTCGTCGGCTGGGCACGTAGAGAATGCTACGAATGTTGACCGGCGCGTCGGTGACCACGTGGACCCACAGCAGCGGCCTCTCCGTGTCCAGGGTAAGCTGGCGGTAGAACTCCACGTACTGCTCCTCGCTCACCTCGTTGGGCGACTGGCGCCACAGGGCCGTGCGCTGGTTGACGGCGCGGTCGCCGATGTAGATGGGAAACGAAATGTAGTTGGAGTGGCGCCGCACGATTTGCTCCAGCCGCCACTCGTCGGCGAACTCGGCCGCGTCCTCCTTGAGCTTGACCGTGACAACTGTGCCCCGGTCGGCCTTGTCGGCCGGGGCGATGGTGTAGGTGCCGTCGCCCCGCGAGGTCCAGGACCAGGCCTGGGCCTCGGGGCGGTAGGAGCGGGTGGTGACGGTCACCTCCTCGGCCACCATGAAGACGGAGTAGAAGCCCACCCCGAACTGGCCGATGATTTCCTCGGGCGAAGCCTGGCCCTCCTGTAGCTTCTCCAGGAAAGCGCGCGCGCCGGAGTGGGCAATGGTGCCCAGGTTTTCGATGAGCTCCTCGCGCGTCATGCCGATGCCGGTGTCGGCGACCGTGACGGTGCGGTTCTCCTTGTCCACGGCGATGCGAATGGCCAGTTCCGCCTCCGGGTCGAGCACATCCTTGTTGGTGAGCATCTCGAACTGCACGCGGTTGAGCGCGTCCGAGGCGTTGGAGATGAGCTCGCGCAGGAAAATTTCGCGTTCGGTGTACAGAGAGCGCGCCAGAATGTCGAGCAACTGGCGCACTTCGGCGCGAAATTCGTGACGTTCGGCCGTCACCTCCTGCGGTTGCGTCATTGCTCCAACCTCCTTCACCTCGTTTCTCGTTTTATCGTGTTAACCCTAATAATTTCCTGGCAAAACGACGCACCACAACTCGAGCAACCCACGCCAGCGGATCAGTCAGGTCGCTCATACAGCACCCGTCCCTTCGTGATAATCTCGCGGATAAAGAAATCGCCTTTGGCCAAGGCTTGAGCGATCTCCTGGGGAGTCTTAACCAGAATGTCAAGCGGAAACGGTCGAGGGCGCAGTAAACGCGAAACAGCAAGGTAGCGATCCGCTGGTCGGGCATCTGTTTCCATGATGACGAGTAAATCAACATCGCTGTCCGCAGACGGAGTGCCGTAGACGTAAGAGCCGAACAGAATGATTTTCTCCGGTTTAAGGGCAGAAGTGATGCGACAAACAATCTCTTTGAGAGCCTCCTCCGTAACCGGCTCGAAGCCCGGCGGTTGAACACCAGCAGGCAGAGATAGGCTTTTCACTGACCGACGATCCTTGGAAGCCATTGCCCTTTCCTTCGCACAAAGGTCTTGAGCGTGTTGTGCCTCGCCTTGTTAATCAGATAGTCGCGCTTTCTTCCGCGAAGAGCCCTTCTACGAACTCTCGCGGGTCGAAGGGGGCCAGGTCTTCGGGGCGCTCCCCGGTCCCGACGAACTTGATGGGCAATTTCAACTCGTGGGCGATGGCCAGCGCCATGCCCCCCTTGGCAGTGCTGTCCAGCTTGGCGAGCACGACACCGGTCACACCGGCCGTCTCGCTGAACTTGTACGCCTGGGAGAGGGCGTTCTGGCCCGTGGTGGCGTCCAGCACCAACAGGGTCTCGTGGGGAGCCTGGTGGACCTGCTTGGCCGCCACGCTGCGAATTTTGGCCAACTCCTGCATCAGGTTGTACTGCGTTTGCAAGCGACCGGCCGTGTCAATGATGACCACGTTGGCCTGCCGGCGTCCGTAGGCCGTGCGAATGGCGTCGAAGACCACGGCGCCCGGGTCGCTGCCGGGCTGGTGGGCGATCACGTCAGCGCCCACCCGCTCGCCCCACACCTTGAGCTGGTCAATGGCGGCCGCGCGGAAGGTGTCAGCCGCGGCCAGGACCACGCGGTCGCCCCGCTCCTTGTGCCACCTGGCCAGCTTGGCGATGGTGGTGGTCTTGCCGGAGCCGTTCACGCCCACCACCAGCACCACGTTGAGCTGGCGCTTGTCGGCGTCGGGCAAGTAGGGGGCCTGCACCGACGCCAGAATCTCGATCATGCGCTGCTTGAGCAAGTCGCGCACCTGGTCGGTGCGCCAGAGATGTTGCTCGGCCACCTGCTGCTGGAGCCATTCCACCAGGGCCAGCGTGGTCTTCACGCCCACGTCGCCCTGGATGAGCAGGGCTTCCAGGTCCTCCCAGAAAAGGTCGTCAATGTCGCCCCCCCCGAAGAGGCTAACGACCTGGCCGAAGATGGACTGGCGCGTCTTGCGCAAGCTTTCGCGAATGCTCTTGGTGCGTCCCAGAATCACGGTGCGTCCCTCCGTTCTTCTTCGCGGCGTTGAATTTCACTTGCCAGCTCCACCACGAGGTTAAGCAAATCGTGGGCCTGGGGGAGCCAGTCGCTCTTTCGGATGGGAGGATAGCCCTTCTCAGGATCAATGTTCCATCCCAGCCCGTCCGTGAGCGCTTCCCTCAGCCGATCGCGGAGCACTTCACTTTTCCAATTAGCGTTCATCCAGCCGAAATTGATCCACAGGCCACCGTCTGTCCACACCGTAAAGCGGGTCAATCTGGTCGCCGGGAATTAAGTCCAGATTCTGCTCCAGGATACACTGAAGGTCCCGTTCCTCGTTAAGGCTGTGCTTTCTTTTCATGCGCGTGGTGGTGCCGTCTGGGTTTAGCTTGTAAACGCGGCTCATAGCATCTCCTACGCGATTAAAACCTCTCACAAAGACAAAGAACGTTCAAATTCTCTGAGTTCTTTGTGTCCCTATGTGACGTTAGAATTATATCATAATCCTCCACAGGCACGAAACGATCACTGGAGTCTCTTGCCGCGTCTTACCCAACGTGGCCACTAGCAGGCCCAGCCCTGTGGCCGCAGCGCCCGTGGCCAAGGTGATGATCACCAATGGGCGATCGCCGCTACCTGTCTGGAAGGCGTTCTGCAGCACTCCACTCATCACCAGGATGAACATAATGGGCATGGCGAAGAGCATAATCATGCCGCCCCGATCGCGGAAGAGGCTCTTGAGGTCCTTAACCGTCAGCGCGAAAATCTGGTGAAGCGTGGTTTGACGGTTTGACCTCCGTTCTGCTTCCGGCTATACTTCGGGCAGTTGCTCTCGGCTACTGAATCAGGAGGCAGGACATGACCTCGGTACCAGGCTTTGATCGGATCACCTTTGATCCAAACGTCATGGGCGGACGAGCATGCATTCGAGGCATGCGAATTACCGTTTCGCTCATTCTGAACCTCGTTGCTAATGGCATGAGTGCCGAGGAAATCATCGAAGCCTATCCCTATTTGGAACTGGAAGACATTCAGCAAGCTTTGCGCTACGCCGCTTGGCTGGCTGAAGAAGCGGTCTTTGCTTTGGAGTCAAACCCGGCATGAAGTTCCTCGCCGATATGGGAATTTCCCCCAAAACGGTGCATTTCCTCCGAAACCTGGGACATGAAGCGGTTCACCTCTATGAAGAAGGGCTTGAGCGTCTTGAAGACCCGGCAATCCTGGCCAAAGCCCGGGAAGAGAACCGGATACTCCTGACCCACGACCTGGACTTCAGCGAGTTGATTGCTGCGAGTGGTGCTCACTTACCCAGCGTCATCGTGTTCCGTCTGCGAAACATGCGTCCTGAGAACGTGAACCGATATTTGTTAAACATCATCGAGCAGCATCGAGAGGCTCTGATTAAGGGGGCAATTGTGAGCGTGACCGAAGGGCGCATTCGAGTTCGCACCCTCCCCTTGCGTGGTGGTTAAGCTTGAGGAGGACAATTCAACGTCGCACCGGCACGGCGAAGCGGGCCACGATGGCCTGTCCGGCCGGGCTGGTAGCCCAGTTCAGGAAGTCGCGGGCCGGGCCGCGCGGTCGTCCTCGCGTCACCAGCAAAAGGGGGCGCGTGAGGGGGTAGGTGCCGTCGGCCACTGTCTCCGACGTGGGCTGTACGCCTTCCACGGATAGAGCCTTCACGGCACCCGAAAAGCGCATAGTGCTGACG
>WFWG01000240.1 GCA_015491235.1 Ardenticatenaceae bacterium | reverse complement strand
CGTCAGCACTCGTCCACTTTGGTATTTGATGGAACAACGTGAGCCAGCACCTATTTATTTTACTTACTTAAGCCGCAAGAGGCCACGTTTTATATACAATAAAACGAAGGCATTAGCCCTTAACGTTTTCTTGTGCATCTATCCCATTTCGGATATTAGCAGTGACCCGACAGCATTGAAAGCCTTATTAGCGGTTCTCAACTCTTTGATAGCGAAGGATTCACTTCGCTACGTAGGGCGCTCCTATGGCGGTGATACGCTCAAGATTGAGCCGAGAGAGATGGACCAACTGCCAGTCTTGAACCCCCTAGAACTTACCCTTCCAGAGCGGGAATCGCTGGCTGACGCTTTTGATCAGCTATGCCGTTCTGAAACGGAGGACGCAGAAGAGGCCGTTCGTCGGAGAATTGATAAGATTGTAGCTGACATCATCCGGCGAGAACCCGTATAGAACGACATCACTTTACACGGAGTGTAACGTATCAAAGGATGCGCAACCGACACAAAAGATGAGGAGGAGAGTGCCATGAACAAGAAGACGGTGCGCGATGTGGACGTGACCGGCAAGCGAGTTCTCGTGCGGGTGGACTTCAACGTGCCCATCCAGGACGGCGAAGTGACCGACGACACCCGCATTCGCGCGGCCTTGCCCACTATCCAGTACCTCATCGAGAAGGGCGCCAAGGTCATCCTGATGAGCCACTTGGGACGCCCCAAGCCGGAGAACCGCGACCAGTTCAAAATGGACCCGGTGGCCAAGCGCCTCTCCGAACTCCTGGGCCGGCCGGTCAAGAAGGTGGACGCCGTGGTGGGGCCAGAAGTGGAAAAGGCCGTGGCCGAGATGCAGCCCGGCGACGTGCTCCTCCTCGAAAACACGCGCTTCGAGCCGGGCGAGCGCAAAAATGACCCCGACCTGGCCCGCAAGTTGGCCGCCCTCGCCGATATTTATGTCAACGACGCCTTCGGCAGCGCCCACCGCGCCCACGCCAGCACCGCTGGCGTCAAGCAAGTGCGGCCCGACTTGCCAGCCGTGGCTGGCTTCTTGATGGAACGCGAGCTCGAAATGCTGGGCAAGGTGCTGAGCAACCCCGAGCGCCCCTTCGTCGTCGTGCTGGGGGGGGCCAAGATTTCCGACAAGATCGGGGTGCTGGAACGCCTGCTCGGCCTGGCCGACCGGGTGCTCATCGGCGGCGGCATGGCCAACACGTTCCTGAAAGCCAAGGGGCTGGAAGTGGGAAAATCCCTGGTGGACGAGGAGGCGCTCGACGAGGCCCGCCGCTTTCTGGAGGAAGCGGGTGACAAGATTGTCCTGCCCGTGGACGTGGTGGTGGCCGACCGGTTCGCGGCAGACGCGGAGGCCCAAGTGGTGCCCGTGGACCGGGTGCCGCCCGACTGGATGATTCTGGACATCGGCCCCAAGACCGTTGAGCAGTTCGCCGAAATTCTGCGCCAGGCGCGCACCGTCTTCTGGAACGGCCCCATGGGCGTCTTCGAGTTCCCCCGCTTTGCCGAGGGCACTTTCGCCATCGCCCGCGTGCTGGCGGAACTGGAGGACGCCGTGACAGTGGTGGGCGGCGGCGATTCGGCCGCGGCCGTGCAGCAGGCCGGCCTGGCCGACAAGATGACCCACGTCTCCACCGGCGGCGGCGCGGCGCTGGAGTTTCTGGAGGGGAAAGAATTGCCCGGCGTGGCCGTGCTGGACCCGGCCTGATGTCAGTAAGCAGTAATCAGTGAGCAGTAATCAGTCAGTATGACAGGAAAACACTTGTTGCGCACCAAAATCGTGGCGACCATCGGACCGGCCTCTCAGAACCCGGAGACGCTGGAGGCCATGATTCGGGCTGGCATGAACGTGGCCCGCCTGAACTTCTCCCACGGCGACCACGCCTTTCACGCCCGCACTATCGAGCTTGTGCGGGCGGCGGCCGCCGCGGTGAGCAGACCTGTCGCCCTCCTGGCCGATTTGCAAGGCCCCAAGTTGCGCGTGGGCCTCATGGAAGGCGAGGGCGTTCACCTGGAAGAAGGGCAGGTGGTCACCCTGACGACCGAACCGGTCACGGGACACGAGCGCATCATTCCGGTGCAGTTTGAAGCGCTGCCCCAGGCTGTGGAGCCGGGAGACCGCATCCTGCTGGACGACGGGCTCATCGAGCTGCAAGTGCTCGAGCGGGACGAGAAAACCGTCAAAGCCCGCGTGGTGGTCGGCGGGCTCCTGAAAAGCCGAAAGGGGCTAAACCTGCCGCGCACGTCCCTGAACATTTCGGCCATCACCGAGAAGGACCGGCAGGACCTCCAGTTTGCCCTGGCACACCAGGTGGACTGGGTGGCCCTCTCCTTTGTTCGTACCGCTCAGGAAGTGCTGAACTTGAAGGAGTTGATCCGCCAGACAGCACCGTTTGGGCGGCCGGTGCCGGTCATCGCCAAGATCGAGAAGCAGGAAGCGCTGCTCAACCTGGACGAAATCGTCGAGGCGGCCGACGGCATCATGGTGGCCCGCGGCGACCTGGCCATCGAAACGTCCAGCGAGGAGGTGCCGCTGGCCCAAAAACGCATCATTCACAAGTGCAACCAAGCGGGCAAGCCGGTCATCACGGCCACCCAAATGCTCGAGTCCATGATTCACAACCCCCGCCCCACGCGCGCGGAGGCCAGCGACGTGGCCAACGCCATCTTTGACGGCACCGACGCCGTCATGCTCTCGGCCGAGACCGCCTCCGGCAAGTATCCGGTCGAAAGCGTGCGCATGATGGCCCAGATTGCCGCCCGAACCGAACAAGAATTGCTCAAACAGCTCCCCCGCCAGGGCTTTCCGCAGCCCAATCGCCGCGTGGCCGAAGCAGTAGCCCACGCCGCCGTGATGACGGCCGTCGAACTCGGGGCCCGGCTCATCATTACGCCCACCATGTCCGGCAGCACCGCTCGCCTGGTGAGCAAATTTCGCCCGCCCCAATTGATTGTGGCGACAACGCCAAACCCGGATGTGCAACGCCAGTTGCTCCTCTACTGGGGCGTCTATCCCTTCTTCGCTCCCCGCACCGAAAACACGGACGACATGCTCAACCGCTCGGTGGACGTGGCCCTCCAGCAGGGCCTGGCAGAAGAAGGGGACATCGTGGTGCTCACCGCTGGCACGGCCGGCAGCCCGCCGGGAAGCACCGATCTCATGAAAGTGCACGCCATCCGGCGCGTGTTGGGGCGCGGCACCGGCATCGGCGACCAGATCGTGGCCGGACGGGTGCGCTGCCTCTTTCCGCCCGTGGACCCTAAGCTGGAGGTGGAGCCGGACGAGATCATCGTGGCACCCAAGACCGACCCCTCCTTCATTGACGTGGCCCAGCGGGCGGCCGGCCTGATTGTAGAACAAGGGGGGGCCCAGTCCCACGCCGCCCTTTTGGCCGCCGAGTTGGGGGTGCCCACGATCATCGGGGTGAAGGGAGCCACCCGCGTCCTTCGGGACGGCCAGCCGGTCACCATGGACACCCGCAAGGGGATTGTCTATGAGGGGGCCTGAACGCCACCCGGCGGCCATCGGCCTGGTAGCTCTGCTCGCCTGGCTGGCCCTGAT
>WFWG01000239.1 GCA_015491235.1 Ardenticatenaceae bacterium | reverse complement strand
GGATTACATTGTCCTGCACGTCGTGTCCGTACTTGCAGTCGTTCAGCAGGCTAACCCCATATCCGCCCTCGCTCAAGTCTACCCACTTGTGTGCCACTACTTCAAACCGAGCCCAGTCCCAACTGGTGTTCCGGTGGGTGGGCCGTTCGATGTGTCCCCACTGAATTTCGTAAGTGGCGGTGGGGGAAAGCACTTCCACCGGAAAGGCCACTTTGAGCAACACGTGTCGCTCTTGCCAGTCAATGCGGGTGTCCACGTCCAAGCGGGGGCTGTTGTAGGCCAGCGAGATGCGCTGCACGTACGGGCTGTGCAAGATGCGCCGCCGAATTTCCAGTGTGGCCCGCAAGGGACCGGCTTCCACAACCCGCATTTCGGACGCGGGCTCCGCCGTCCACATGATCTCCTCGTAAAAGATGTCCACATCCCACGCGTCCCACTTGAGGGGGCGGTCGTCGAAAGCTTGGAACTGGTTGGCGACCGCCCCCTTCGGAACGATTTCGCGGTCGTTGACTTTATCGTAAATGCGCACGATGTCCCCAGCCTCGTCGAATTCCACCCGGAGATATCGGTTCTCCAGCCGTCCCGGTTCGGCGATTACCTCTGGGGGCACTTGTGGGGGGACACCGGGCGCGAAGCGCAAGCGATGCACGCTGTAGGGCGGTAGCGAGCCTAGGTCTAGCCACGTTCCCTCGTCGGTGACCTGCACCGGAACTGGTGTGCCGTCCTCGCGGACCAATCGCTGTCCGGGGGGGAGGTGACCAGCCCAAAAGGCGAGGTCTTGCCGGGTGAAGGAGGTGGGATTGACGACCAGTAGGTCGGCGTTGCCCCAGTGGTCGGCCAGCGCTTTCAGGGCTTCTTCTTGTACTTGTTGTGCTTTTCTTAGGACTTCTTCGTATGATGATTCGGCTTCCTCGTAGACCTGGCGGATGCTGCTGCCGGGGATGATGTCATGGAACTGGTTCAAGCAGACAGTGCGCCACGCTTCAGTTAGGGTCTCGTGAGGATAAGCATACGAGGGCACGATCAGGTGGGCTGCTGTGGCCAGAAATTCGGCGTCATGGAGCGCGAACTCGCTCTTCCGGTTGTATCGTTTGGTGCGGCTCTGGGTCGTGTAGGTTCCCCGGTGGAGTTCCAAGTAGAGTTCCCCGTTCCAAGTGGGGAGCCGCTCGCCGCTGGTCTTCTCCATTTGTTCGAAGAAATCGCGCACCGTGCCGTGGCGCACGCGCGGCAGACCGGGGAAGGCGGCCATTTCCCGCACATTCTCCAGCATCTCACGGGTTGGGCCACCGCCGCCGTCCCCATAGCCGAAGGCCATGAGCAGAATGCGCTGGGCTTCCTTGTGCCGGAAGCGTTGCCACGTGCTCATCACCTCCTCAGGCGTAGCCTGAGCGTTGTAGGTGTTGGGTCCGCCATCTGTGCCGGGATAGGTGGGCGTGGTGCTAAAGTGGGTGAGCACCTTGGTGCCGTCCAACCCTTGCCACCAGAAACTGTCGTAAGGGAAGCGGTTGTACTGGTTCCAGCTTAACTTGATGGAAAAGAAGTACTTAAGGTCCGCTTCTTTGATGAGTTGAGGCAATGACCAAGGGTAGCCGAAAGTGTCTGGTAGCCAAAGCACAGGGCTTTCTGCGCCCTCTCCGAAATGTTCGCGGAAGAATCGGCGTCCCAACAGGAATTGACGTGCCAGCGCCTCCGCGCCGCTGATGTTGCAATCGGCTTCTACCCACATGCCGCCAACGAGTTCCCACCGACCTTCAGCCACGCGTGCTTGAATGGCCTTAAAGAGTTCGGGGTAATCCTGACGGACGAAATCGTAGAGTTGCGGTTGGCTCTGGGTGAAAGTGTAGTCCGGGAACAGCTCCATGAGACGGATAACTGTGTGAAAGGAGCGGCCAGCCTTGCGGCGCGTTTGGGAAACAGGCCAGAGCCAGGCTACATCAATGTGGGCGTGACCCACACCGATCACCTCCACGGGCATGGGGGAGCCAGCGCATTGGAGGTCTTCGCGGAGTGCGGCGTGAGCTGTCGAGATGCTCTCGTAGAACGCCGTACTGCCGGGGTCTCGCCAGTCAACTTGAGCAAAGGCCTTGCCCAGCGCGTTGAGCACTTGGGCACGTGCTGGATGGTCTTCCGACAACGCCCGCGTCGCGGCCAGAGCGACCCTGGCGGTAGCCAGAAAGTCGCGCGTGGGGGGATGGACTTGGACGACGGCGCAGGGGCCCATGAGCAGCTTGGTGTAGGGCCGTCCGTATGGCAGGCCCATGAGGCCCGTCCATCCGTGGAGGGCCAGCACATGGGGAGTCCCGTCGCACCACGCAAGCGGGATGATGATTTCCTGGTGGTGTCGGTCACAGGAAGCGTAGGGCTGGCCGTCTACGTATACGAGCGCCTCTGGGTGGCTGAAGTCGCCCGCCTCTCCCAGCGGCAAGTAGAGAGCCACTGGCCACGCAGGGTCCCAGGATCCAGGCACCCGAAAGGTGGTGCGCAGGACGAAGTTGGTCATTGGGCGCCCCCAGTAGGTGTGGGCTTCGACGACATCCCACGACGTGTCGTCCACGTCCGGCTCGACAGGAGGTGAAGTCGACGCGTTGGGAAGTTCGAGGTACTTGAAAGCAGGCAACGGCTCCCGGCGAATGTACTCGTAAGAAGCCAACAGTTGCAGGCGTTGAGAGATGCGTTCCAGCGTCCAGTACGTTTGGTGGTACATGGCGTGCACTCCTTTCACAATAGAAGCGTGGTAGCAGCGGCCATATTACAGCTACCACGCCTCAGAGTAATCGAAAGGGGTTCATACAGCGGAACTTACGCTTTGGTCACCAGTGTTTTGTTGGTCTGAACAGATTGTTCCGCGTACAGATAACAGGCGGCCTCATGATTGTCGCCTACACGATAAAGTGGAGGGCGGGCTTGTAAACAGCGGTCCTCCCGGTAGGGACACCGTGGATAAAAACGGCAGCCGCTTTGGACCGAGGAGCGCAACTCCTCGTCGTCTACGGTGAGAATGTGCTCCCCGCCCCAGCGCACGTCTGGGTCTGGTACTGGAATGGAGTTAATGAGCAATTGCACGTAGGGGTGTTTGGGTTGTTCGATAACCGTTATCGTGTCTCCTCGCTCGGCGACTGTACCCTGGTAAAGAATATGAATCTCGTCGCCAATTTGGTAAGCGGTGCTCAGGTCGTGGGTAATATAAAGGAACGAGATGTTGTGTTCGTCTCGAAGGCGAATCATAATGTCCAAAATCATGGCACGCAAGGAAGCGTCAACCATAGAGACCGGCTCGTCGGCCACAATGATGCGCGGTTTGAGGAGGAAAGCCCTGGCAACCATCATGCGCTGGCGCTGTCCGCCACTCAATTGGTGCGGGTATTTGTCCAGCACCTCTTCACCGCGTAACCCGACCACGTTGAGGGCCTCTTCCACCATAGCCCGCGCTTCATCTTTTGAGCGTGCCAGGTTGAAATTTCGAATAGCCATGTCGAAGATGTGTTTTACCCGGTAGAAAGGGTTGTACACCTCGTAAGGGTCCTGAAACACGGCTTGAACTTCCCGCCGGTACTGCCGGCGCTGGTGGCGGTCCATCTGCCGGATGTCTGTCCCCCGGTAAAGAATCCGGCCAGCGGTGGGTTCGATGAACCCCAGGACAAGGTTGGCCAGTGTGGTCTTTCCGCTACCACTTTCCCCCGCGATGGTGACGATTTTGGCGGGCTTCTCGTGAAGCGCAAGGTTGAAATCTTGCAGGGCAACGGTAACGGGAGCTCTCTTGAGAAAGCCGCCTCCGTAGACCTTGGTTAGGTGCTGCAATTCCAACAGTGGCGTTGTCATCTTCTTTCCCCTTTCCCGCAAATCCGCTGTATGCCTTTTCCACCTGGCTGTAGTAGCAGCGCTAGCATTCCTCGTACAGGTAACACGCTACCCGATGTTTGGGTGACACCTCTTGTAGCGAAGGGGGGTGTATCCGGCAGCGCTCCATGACGTGAGGGCATCGCGACTGAAAAATGCAACCCTGCGGAGGGTTGCGCAAGTCGTGCGTGAGCCCTTCGGTCAACTTCAAGGGCTTGCGTTCCTTGATGGACGGAATGGCTTCGATGAGCAATTGGGTGTACGGGTGTTGAGGAGTTTTAAACAACTGGCGGACCGGAGCAATTTCCACGAGGTGGCCAGCATACATTACCGCGACCCGGTCGGCCAACTGGGCCATCAGGCCCATATCATGTCCAATCAAAATCATCGAGATGCCCAATTGCTCTTTCACGCGCAAAAGTGTTTCGCCTACGACGCGCTGAACAACGACGTCCAACGCGCTGGTGGGCTCGTCGGCAATGATAAGTGTGGGGTTGAGGGCAATAGCCATGGCAATGCACACACGCTGTTTCATGCCTCCGCTTAACTCGTGAGGGTACATGTCGTAGACTCGGCTGGGCAGGCCCACCATGTGGAGCAACTCGAGAATGCGCTCCTTCAGCGCCTTTCGGGGCTGGCGGCCTTCGTGGTCTTCGATGACATCGCGAATTTGTTCGCTCACCCGCAACACGGGATTCAGAGAGTTCATTGCTCCCTGGGGGATGAGGGAGATCTTCTCCCAGCGGAAGCGGCGCAACTCCCGTTCGGATAGGCTGACCACATCTGTGCCATCCAGCCAGATATGGCCGTCCACAATGCGGCCAGGGGGCTGAACAAGTCGCAAGATCGCCATCGCCGTGGTGGTCTTGCCACAGCCCGACTCGCCCACCAGGCCTAAAATCTCTCCCTGGTATACGTCGAAAGAGACGTCGTCCACTGCTCGCACGTCGCCTAACGGCGTGGCGTAGTAAACTTTCAGATGTTCTACGCGAAGAACAATGTCGTTTGGCGAGACTGTATTTTGCGAAGAAATCGAGAACACAGTGTTTGTCACCGCTGAATCCCTCGCAGACGTGGATTAGCAATTTCATCGAGGCCGATGGTCATCAGAAAGAGCGCTGTAAAGATAAGAATCAGCATGGCAATGGGAAAGCCCCACCACCACCACATGCCGCGCAGGATGGCCGCTGCTCGCATGGCGTAGAAGATGGTCATGCCAAGGGTGGGGATACGGGTTGGACCCAGGCCGAGAGCTTCCAGGCCCGTCGCGGCTAAAATGGCAGCAGACACGTTGCCGGTGAAGCTGGCTGCCAGATAGGGCAACAAGTTGGGCATAATCTCACCGAACATAATGGTGAGCGTGGACGCCCCGGAAAGGCGGGCCATTTTCACGTAGCCGCGTTCCCTCATACTCAGCACCTGCGAGCGAATAAGGCGCGTGGGACCTGGCCAAGCGAAGAGGGCCAGAAGCAGCGCCATATTTTCCACGCTTACCTGACGCACATATGCGGAAATGACGATGAGCACGGCCAAGGAGGGAATGGTGATCATCGCGTCCGACAACGTGCGGATAATGTTATCAACCCAGCCGCCCAAGAAACCGGCGCTGAAGCCCAGCACAATGCCTACCAGCATGCCGATGCCCGCGGCGATGATGCCGATGCGTAAGGAACGGGGGGCTCCCACGATAAGCACTGCCAGCATGTCCCGCCCATTGCTTTCCGTGCCCAAGGGGTGAGCCCAAGTCGGCTTTCCAAAGGCGGGGTTGTCTGTCTTCACCCACGCTGGTGGAAGATTGAGGGGCGACGAGCCAACGCGGGCCAGTTTGGTATCCCACACCAAAGGCCCTAGCAAGCCCATTAAGATGACGCTGAGGAGCAAGAAGGAACCAACGAGGAACTTGGTATTCAGCCAAGGGGAATCCCACCTGTTCAAACGGCTTTTGGGACGTAATTCGGTTGCTTGTGCTTGCACAGCCATGTCTGGTTTACCCTTTCTCGTACGTAATCCGCGGGTCAACAAGTGGCAACAGAAGGTCGAGAATGAGCACAGAGGTGGCAGTGCCGAGAATCAGCATGAACACGATTCCTTGGATAAGGGTGTAGTCGGTGTTCACAATGCCCTGGTAAAGGAGGTAGCCCATGCCGGGATATGCGAAGATGTACTCCACCAGCGTAGAGCCACCGGCAATACTCCCCAAGCTTAACGCCAGCGCCGTTACCTGGGGCAGAATAGCCGTGCGAATGCCGTACTTCAAAAACACGCGCAAGGGGTTCAGCCCTTTGGCTTCGGCGAGGATCATGTAATCCTCGCCCTCGTTCGTGATCATCATCCCGCGCATACCCAACGCCCAAAATCCCATCGAGGTCAGCACAATGGAAAGGGCTGGTAATGTGCCGTGGTGGATTACAGACTTAATGAATTCCCAGTTCAAGCTCACTTCTACTCCTCGTGCGTAGGCGCCAGAAGGCGGGAACCAATGAAGGGTAAAGGCAAAAAGGTAAATAAGCAAAATGCCCAACATGAAGAAAGGAATAGAGGTAAACGTGAGTGTCAGTGGTAGAAGGTTTCGTATAAGCGTTGGCGTTCGGCGCCAGGCCATTAACGCACCGATGAGGTTGCCTAAGACGAAGGAGATTAACGTTGAGAGAAAGAGAAGGCCCACAGTCCAGGGGAGTGCGTCTAGAATCATTTCTTCCACGCGGCTGGGAAAGTAAGCCAACGAGTATCCCATGTCCAGCGTGAATATGCCGCGCATGTATTTGAGATACTGGACCCAGATGGGCCCATCCAGGCCAAAACGGTGTCGCCAGGCGGCAATCATCTCCGCGCTGTTCTCTATGTATCCCGCCTGCGCTTGTAAGCGGCTGACCATTGCGGCGACGGGATCGCCCGGCGCCAGACGGGGGATGATGAAAATCAGCGTGGCCCCCAGCCAAATGGTAATGAAAAACAAGGCCACCCGGCGTACAAGGTAATCGAGTGTTAAACCTCGCATTGTGTTTTACGCCTCCTTACGTACAAGCACAAAACTCGATGTAACTCTAATGTAGTTAAACTCTAATGTAGTTAAACATCCATCTTCCACAAATGGAACACCATCTCATTATGG
>WFWG01000238.1 GCA_015491235.1 Ardenticatenaceae bacterium | reverse complement strand
GAAGGTGGTCTCCGCGCCTACTCCGGAATTGGTTGCCGTGTACCAAGGCCTTGCTGACCCCAAAGATCTGCCCATTTTGGTCGCTGCCCTCCAGGCTGAGTGCCCCTGGCTCGTGACCTTTAATGTGCCACCCTACCAGCCCGGACATCCCAACGTGCGCGTGGTCCGACCAGGCACGTTCATCCGCTTCGTGCGAGAAGCGCTCGCCAGTCTACAAGAGGCGGAAGGTGACTAGATCGGAGGGCCTCACCGCTACACGTCCAAATTCTCGATGACCCCGGCCGCGCCCATGCCGCCGCCGATGCACATGGTCACCAAGCCCCAGCGGGCCTTGCGCCGGCGCAGCTCGTTGATGATTTGCACCGTCAGCTTGGCACCGGTGCAGCCCAGCGGGTGCCCCAGCGCAATGGCCCCGCCGTTCACGTTCACCTTCTCCAGGGGCATCTCCAGTTGTCGGATGACGGCCAGGGATTGGGCGGCAAAGGCCTCGTTGAGCTCGATGAGGTCAATGTCCTCCAGGCGCAGGTCCGCCTGGGCCAGCGCCTTGGGCACGGCCTTCACCGGGCCAATGCCCATGATCTCCGGCGGCACGCCCGCCACGGCAAAACTCACCAGCCGCGCCAGGGGCTTCAGCCCCAGCGCGTCGGCCTTCTCGCGCGTCATGATGAGCACGGCGGCCGCCCCGTCGCTCGTCTGGGAGGAGTTGCCGGCCGTCACGGTGCCGTCGGCGCGGAAGACGGGCTTGAGGCGGGCCAGCGCCTCCATGCTGGTGTCGCGGCGGGGGCCCTCATCGGTGTCGAACATTTTGGTGGTGCGCACCCGCTGGCCGTCCGGCGTGACCCCCACGGCCTCCACCTCCACGGGCACGATTTCGTCCCTGAACTTGCCGGCGTCAATGGCCTGAATGGCCAGACGGTGGCTGCGCAGGGCGAACTCGTCCTGGTCCTCGCGGCTAATGCCGTACTTCTCGGCCACCTTTTCGGCCGTGAGGCCCATGCTGATGAAAGCCTGGGGATAATGCTCGGCCAGGTGGGGGTTGGGCGCGAAGTAGTGCCCCACCATGGGAACCATGCTCATGCTCTCCACGCCGCCGGCGATGACCACGTCGGCAAAGCCGCCGGCCACGGCCAGCGTGCCCAGCGCAATGGTTTGAAGGCCGCTGGAACAGAAGCGGTTGACGGTCATGCCCGAGACGGCGTTGGGCAGGCCCGCCCGCATGGCCGCGATGCGCCCCACGTTGAGACCCTGCTCGCCCTCCGGCATGGCGCAGCCCATGATGACGTCGTCTATCTCGGCGGGGTCGAGTTGGGGCACGCGCTCCAGCAGGCCCTTGAGCACGTCGGCGGCCAGGTCGTCGGGGCGCTTGGTGCGCAGGGAGCCCCGGGGCGCCTTGCCCACAGCAGTTCGCACGCCAGCGACGATAACAGCTTCGCGTGTTTTCATGGGTTCCACCTCTCAAATGAAAGCTTGTAAAGACCTGACAGGTCTTGCAAAACCTGTCAGGTCTTCCCGTTTACTTTCTCAATTCCGCAGCGGTCGGCCAGTTTGGAGCAAGTGGGTGATGCGCTCCAGCGTCTTGGGTTCTCCACACAGGGAGAGGAACGCCTCCCGCTCCAGGTCAAGGATGTACTGTTCCGGCACCCAGGTTGGGCGGCTCAAGTCGCCGCCGCAGAGCACGTAGGCCAGCTTGCGGCCCAGGTGAGCGTCGTACTCGCTGATGTAGTGGCCTTCCAGGAGGCCGTAAATGGCCGTGTAGAGGGCTCCCAGTCCCCGTTGTCCCAGGGCGTAGACGCGGGCCGTCTCGCGCGCCGGCGGCACGTAGCCCCGGTCCGCCAGCTCGAGCACCGCCTTTTTGGCCTCGCCGATGCGGAAGCGCTCGTTCATCACCACGCGGTCGCAGGGGGCCAGGAAGCCGAGCTGGCGCCCCTGCTCGGCGCTGCGGGCCACCGTGGCCATGCCCACCGTCTCGAAGACCTTGCGCAGGAAGGGCAGCGCGTCCACGTGCTCGGTGCGGGCCGGCGGGCTGACCACGCGCCGCAGCATCTCCTTGCACCCGCCCCCGGCGGGAATGAGGCCCACGCCCAGCTCCACCAGCCCAATGTACGTCTCGGCCGAGGCCACCATGAGGTCGCCGTGCATGGCCACCTCGGCGCCGCCGCCCAGCGTCATGCCGTGGGGAGCCATCACCACCGGCTTGGGAGCGAAGCGGAAGCCCGTCATCAGGCCCTGGAACTGACGAATGGCCTCGTCAATCTGGTCGAACTGCTTGGCCGCCGCCATCATGCCGATGAAAGCCACGTTGGCGCCGGCCGAGAAGTGCTCGCCCTGGTTGGCCACCACCAGGCCAACCCACTCGTCCCGCTCCAGCCACTCCAGGGCACGGTAGCCCATTTCCACGATCTGAGGGTCAATGGCGTTCATCTTGGCGTGGAACTCCAGCAAGAGCACGCCGTCCCCCAGGTCGAGCAGGCTGGCGCTGTCGTTGCGGGCCAACTCGCGCCCGGCCCGGCGCAGGCTGTTCAAATTGACGGCGCGGGGGTCGTCCTGAATCGGGCGGTAGTCACGGTCGCGCAGGTCGTAGTAGGCCACCGGGTCGCCCGCCTCCCAGCGGTAGAAGGACTCGTGGCCGGAGGCCAGCATCTCCTTCACCCAGTCGGCCACCTGGTAGCCGCGCTGCTCGGCCAGATCGGCCACGTAGGCGGTGCCGATGAGGTCCCACAACTCGAAGGGGCCCCACTCGGTGCGGAAGCCCCAGCGCATGGCGCGGTCCACGTCCACGATGGTGTCGGCGATTTCGGGCACGCGCCGGCTGGCGTAGGTGAGCATGGCGAGGGTGGTGTCGGTGACGAAGCGGGCGGCGCGGTCCTCGTCGGCGCGGGCGAAGATGCGGCGGAAGCGCTCGCCGGCGTCCTCGATGTCGCGCACCTCGGCCACGATGTCGAAGCGGGGCTTCTTGGGCGGCTCGTACTCCAACGTCTCCAGGTTGATGGGCCAGTACTCGCGCTTGCCTCCCTCACCCTCCACGCGCTTGTAGAAGCCCTGGCCGGCCTTGTTGCCCACCCAGCCGCGCTCCACCATCTTTTGCACCGGCTCGGGCACCTTGAAGTACTCGCGCATCTCGTCATCGGGCACGGCCTCGTAGAGGTTTTGAGCCACGTAGGCCCACACGTCAATGCCCACGAAGTCGGCCAGGCGGAAGGTGGCCGTCTTGGGGTTGCCGATCAGGGGGCCAGTCAGGCGGTCAACCTCCTCGACGGTGTAGCCGTGCTGGAGGGCGTAGTGCAGGCGGTACTGCCCGGCAAAGGTGCCAATGCGGTTGGCAATGAAGTTGGGCGTGTCCTTGGCAATGACCACCCCCTTGCCCAGGATGTGGGTAGCGAAGTGGGTGATGCGTTCCACCACCTCGGGCCGGGTGTCGGGCGTGGGGATGACCTCCAGCAGGTACATGTAGCGCGGCGGGTTGAAGAAGTGGGTGCCCAGGAAGTGGGCGCGGAAATCGTCACGGCGGCCGGCCCCAATCTTGTGGATGGGGATGCCGCTGGTGTTGCTGCTCACGATGGCGTCGGGCTTGCGCACCTCCTCCACGCGGGCCATGAGCTGGCGCTTCACGTCCAGCTTCTCGATGACCGCCTCGACGATCCAGTCGGCCTCCCGCAGCCGCTCCCAGTGGTTCTCGAAGTTGCCAATGCGGATGAGGTCGGCGGTGTCGGGCGTGAAGAGGGCTGGGGGATCACTCTTCTTGACGCGCTCCAGCCCCTGGCGCACAATGCGGTTGCGCACTTCGGGGCTTTCCAGGGTGAGGCCCTTGGCCTCTTCTTCGGGCGTGAGGGAAGTGGGCACAATGTCCAGCAGGTCAACGGGAATGCCGGCGTTGGCCACGTGGGCAGCAATGGCGCCGCCCATCGTGCCAGCGCCCAGGACAGCCACGCGGCGGATTGGCTTCGGCATAGGCACACTCCTTTGTGATTGTTGGCGGTGACGGCGACCAACAGCGGGGCGCCACCGGGATTCCACCAAACGTTTGTTTGGTGCCTATTATGCCGCAGGGAGCACAAAAGGGCAAATGAAGGCGACAGTTGACGCCTGCTTCGGAATGGAGAAAATAAAAATGTGAGCACCGGTAACGGCACGTGAACAAAAGAAAGGAGCGAGTCATGGCCAGGACTCACTATTTCCCGGACGACGTGGTCCACTACCAGTGGGATCACAGCCTTCCCCCTGCGCTGGAAATTGACCCCGATGACACCGTAGTGTTCACCTTCCGCGACGTGACCGATAACCAGATCACCCCCAACTCCACTGCTGCCGACATCGCCAACCTCGACTGGGACCGCATCTATCCGCTGGCCGGTCCTGTTTTCGTGAAAGGTGCGCAGCCGGGTGACACGCTGGAGGTGGAGATTCTTGATTTGCATCCCCTTGGCTGGGGATGGACCGGCATTCTTCCGGGCTTTGGTCTGCTGGAGGAAGAGTTCACCGAGCCCTACTTGCACATCTGGGACCTCTCGCCCGGCACCTACGCCTGGTTCAAGCCGGGCATCCGGGTGCCGCTGGACCCCTTCTGCGGCACCATGGGCGTAGCCCCGGCCGAACCCGGCCCCCACCCTGTCATGCCACCAGGGAAGTTCGGCGGCAACATGGACATTCGCCACCTGACGGTTGGCACGCGACTCTTCCTGCCAGTGCAGGTGGAAGGGGCGCTCTTTTCCGCCGGGGATTGCCATGCCGCCCAAGGGGACGGCGAGGTCTGCGTGACCGGCATCGAGTGCCCCATGTTCGGCGCGTTGCGCTTCCGGCTCCACAAGGGGCGCTCGATCCCCACGCCCCAGTTTCAGACGCCAGGGCCGCTAACGGCCAAGTACGACAGCAAAGGCTACTATGCCACCACCGGCATCGGCCCCGACCTGATGGAGGCAGCCCGCGACGCCCTGCGCCACATGATTGACCACATGACGAGCACCTACGGCCTGACGCCGGAGGAAGCCTACGTTCTGGCCAGTATCACAGTGGACTTGAAGATCAGCGAGGTGGTGGACAAGCCCAACTGGATCGTGTCGGCCTACTTGCCGCTGGCCATCTTTGAGGAGTGAGGGAGTACAATTTTTCAAACGCCCACGGCGCGCGTGTTGGCCATTAGGGAGATACATGGACCTTTTTGAACACCAGCGCACACAACACCTGAAGACCGAAGCCCCCTTGGCAGCCCGTATGAGGCCCCGCACCCTGGACGAGTTCGTGGGCCAGGAGCACATCGTGGGGCCAGGACGCCTGTTGCGCCGTGCCATTCAGGCCGATCAACTCTCCTCCATTATCTTCTACGGCCCACCCGGCACGGGCAAGACCACGCTAGCCCACATCATCGCCAACACCACCAGCGCCCACTTCATCACCATCAACGCGGTGCTGGCTGGTGTGAAGGACATCCGCGCGGCTGTGGCGGAGGCTCAACGGCAACTCGAAGACTGCGGCCAGCGTACAATCCTCTTCGTGGACGAGGTGCACCGCTTCAACAAAGCGCAGCAGGACGCCCTCCTGCCGTGGGTGGAGAACGGCACGGTTATCCTCATCGGGGCCACCGTCGAGAACCCTTACTTCGAGGTCAACAAGGCGCTGGTCAGCCGGTCGCGCATCTTCCAGCTCAAGCCGCTGAGCGAGGAAGACTTGCGCACCATCGCCCGCCGGGCGCTCACCGACCCGGAGCGAGGGTATGGCGACCGAAACGTGCGGGTTGACCCTGAGGCGCTTGACCACCTGGTCAACGTGGCCAACGGTGACGCCCGCGCCCTGCTCAACGCCCTGGAGTTGGCCGTGGAGACGACCCCTCCTGACGAGGAGGGCGTGATTCACATCACCCTTGAAGTGGCCGAGGAGTCCATCCAGCGCCGGGCGGTGCTCTACGACAAGGAGGGCGACGCCCACTTCGACACCATCAGCGCCTTCATCAAGAGCTTGCGTGGCTCCGACCCGGACGCGGCCCTTTACTGGCTGGCCCGCATGGTGTACGCGGGCGAGGACCCGCGCTTTATCTTCCGGCGCATGTTGATTCTGGCCAGCGAGGACGTGGGCCTGGCCGACCCCAACGCCATCGTGGTTGTCAACGTCTGCGCCGAGGCTTTCGACCGCGTGGGGTTGCCGGAGGGACAGTTTCACCTGGCCCAGGCCGCCCTCTACTTGGCCACAGCGCCCAAGTCCAACAGCGTCATGGGGTACTTCGACGCTCTCGCCACCGTGGAGCAGGAGCGGGAGGCCGAAGTGCCCCCCCACCTGAAGGACCCCAGCCGTGACCGCCAAGGCTTCGGCCACGGTGAGGGGTACAAGTACCCGCACGCTTACCGCGAGCATTGGGTGGCCCAATCTTACCTGCCGGCCGAGTTGTGGGGCAAGGTCTTCTACCGCCCCACCGACCAAGGCTTTGAGGCCCGCCTGCGCAACCTGGTGGCCCGCCGGCGAGAGGAACAGTTGGCTGCCCTCAGCAGCCAGGCCGACCTGGCCCCACCCGAAGTGCTCACCTTCGGCCCCCGCGGCCCGACTACGGAGCGCTGGCTCCAGCGCACATTGGGCCAGGTGGGGCAGCGGCTGGGGGAGATTCGAGACCACTTGTTCGACCTGGCCGCCCCGCAGCGCCACCACGTGGTGCTGGTGCTGAACGCCGGCGACGGCTTGCTGGTGTGGGAGGCCGTTCGCCGCACGCCGGAAGGAGGTGTCTTTGCCGTTGTGGAAGACGAGGAGCAAGCTCAAGCCCTCCAGGCACAAGCCACCATGTTGCCCGAACTGGAGCGCCCCACGATTCTGGTGGCCTCACCGGACGAAGTTGAAGCCCTGCTCGCCCACACCGCGCCGGACGTGCCGTTTGACCGCATTGTGGGGCGCAACGTGCTGGGCAGGCTGAAGGAGCCAGAGCGCTCGCAAGTGCTCGAGCAGTGGCTGCGGCTCTTGCGCCCAGACGGCCTCCTGGTGTTGGCCGAGACCGTCCCCCGCCGCACCCAGCGCCTCTACCGGCTGGTGGACTGGGACGGCCTGCCCGACGACTTGTGCCAGCGCGTCGCCGAGGCTGAGGAGGCGTTCTACCACAGCGATCACCCTTTGGTGAGCTGGGATGTGGACGACCTGGAAGCCACACTCCAGGCCGTGGCTGGTGGAGATGGGCGGTTGGAGGCACGCGAGCTGGCGACTGAAGTGCAGGTCACCCCGGCGCTGTTGGAGCGGTGGTTTGCCCGCCACCGTGAACCACCCTCCTACGCCGACCACCTGGCCCGACTCCTGATGTCCGACGAAATCGCCGCCGTCCGCGAGTTGTTCGCCCAACAGGTGTTGAACCGCCCCGTGTCCTGGCACAACACGGTGGCCTTCATTTCCGTGCGGCGTTCGCGATAATGCGCGCTCCAACGGGGACAACTTGCCGGGCTCTACCTGGAGGGGTATATTTACCAATTGGGCGTGGAAATGGCATGAGGTCACGTACTCCTTATTCCGGAGGTGCAGGGGGTTCCCCCTGCCGGGGGCGTGGGGGGTGTCCCCCCAGCCACCTTCTCATCCCAAATGCAGCCCCACACCACCGCGCAAGTCCTGACCGTGAAAGGAATCAAAAGGGGCAGATGGGAAAAGGTTCTCTCATGGAGACGCGAAAATACGAAAATTTGCAAAGCGCTCCAGGGCAGCCAAAGGCTCCCCTCGAAGGCGAGGAACTGGTCGAAGCCCTGAGGGGCTACTTCGCCGCGCAGCCGGACGTGGTGGCGGCCTACCTGTTCGGCTCCCGCGCCACGGGACAGGCCCGCCCGGAGAGCGACGTGGACGTGGCCGTGCTCCTCTCCGAGGAGGACGGCGAAGCCCGTTTCGAGCGACGGCTGCGCCTGATGGACGAGGTGAGCGACGTGTGCGGCCGTGAGGCGGACGTGATTGTGCTGAACGACGCCCCCCCGTTGCTGCAACACCAGGTCCTCACGCACGGCCAGCTACTCTTCGAACGCGACCCCGCCGCACGGGTCGAGTTCGAGGTGCGCGCGGGAAAAATCTACGCCGACCTGAAGCCGATGCGCCGTTACTTTCAACGTGTTCTCTTCCGCGAAATAAAGGAAGCGGGACTAGGTGGACGCAAATGAAAAATGACCTTATCCTGGAGCGGTTAGAATTTCTGCGCAATGAAGTTCGTTACTTGAAAGAAGAGCGAGACCGGCTTCGCTCGTTTCAAGAATACCAGGAGAACGTTCGGCTGCGCCGGGCGGTGGAGCGCTCCCTCCAGATTAGCATCGAAGCTTGCCTGGACATCGGCCGGCGCCTGATCGCCCTGGAGGGCTTCCGCTTTCCCGAGGACAACAAGGACGTGTTTCAGGTGTTGGCCGAGGAGGGCGTCGTGCCGCGAGAGTTGTTGCCGGCCCTTTTGGACATGGCCCGCTTCCGCAACAT
>WFWG01000237.1 GCA_015491235.1 Ardenticatenaceae bacterium | reverse complement strand
CCGTATGCCTCAACGGGTGAGGGGCACTATCCCGTCCACCACGGCGTCGAGTTTGTCAATCCAGAGGGCACGCCTGTGCTGGCGGTGGCTCCCGGCACGGTGGTGTTCGCCGGTCCCGATGATGCCGAGGTAGTGGGCCCCTCGACGGACTTCTACGGCCTGGTGGTCGTGCAGGAACTGGACCGCCGGTGGAAGGGGAAGCCGGTGTACGTGGTCTACGGTCACCTCTCGGCTGTGCTGGTGGAAGCCGGCCAGCACGTGAAGCCGGGTGAGCCGGTTGGCCTGGTGGGCATGACGGGCGTTGCCATGGGACCCCACCTGCACCTGGAGGTGCGCGTGGGGGGGCGCACCTACGCGGACGTGCGCAACCCGGAGCTGTGGTTGAAGCCCAGGCCGGGACACGGCGTGATCGTGGGGCGCGTGCTGGACACGAAGGGGCAACCAGTCCGTGAGGCCCTGGTCACTGTCCAGGAACCCGACGGGGACGATCTGCTGCTCTACACGTACTCCTACGCCGGCGACGAAGTGCTCCCGGACGAGGAGTGGCAGGAGAACCTGGTGATCGGCGATGTGCCCGCCGGCGTGTGGCGCGTGGCGGCCCGCATCGGCGAGCGCACCGTTGTGCGGGACGTGGTGGTGCGCGAGGGCCAAATTGCGTTCGTGGTGTTACAGCCGTGAAGGAGAAACGGGGTGGGGCGATGAAAGGTGAGGACAAACGGGCGGCCATCGAGGCGTTGCGCCAGGAGGTGATCCAGGCCCTTTCGCCACTCTTGACCAAGGACCAGACCCAGGTGGTGTTCGGCGCGGGAGACCCCACTTCGCCCCTCGTGCTGGTGGGCGAGGCGCCGGGACCGCAAGAAGACAAACAGGGCGTGCCTTTCGTGGGGCCCAGCGGCGAACTGTTGACCCGCGTGCTGCGCGAGTTGGGGTTGAGGCGTGACCAGTTGTGGATAACCAACGTGGTCAAGGTGTGGCCCACGCGGCGCCAGGGGCGCTCTCTGCGCACGCGCCCGCCCAACGCGGCGGAACGACGGGCCAGCCGCCCCTTCTTCGAGCGGGAGATTGCCATTATTCGACCCCGCGCGCTGGTGTTGCTGGGCGGCACGGCTGCTCAGGAGGTGCTGGGACGCCGCATCAAGCTCACGGATGAGCGGGGAAAGTGGTTCGACACGCCCTTTGGGGTGCCGGCCATTGTGACTTTTCACCCCTCCTACATCCTGCGGCTTCAAGGCATGGCACCGGAGGAAGGCGAGAAGGCGCTTGAGGCCTTTCGGGACGACGTGCGACGGGCAGCGGCCCGTGCCGGATTGTTGAAAGAATGACGGAGCGAAACTGTGAACGGGACAGCGATGGACATCTGGATCATTGAAGGGCGCTACGAAGTACAACAACAAATTGCCCGGTGGCCGCTGGTCGAAATCTACTTGGCCCGCGACACGAGCACAGGGGAACAGGTGCGCGTCAAGCGCTTTTCCCCTCGCTTGGCGGAAGACATGGCTTTCGTGGAGGGATGGCGCGATCAGTTACAGGCTGTGCAAGCTCTGGACCTCCCCTGTGTACAGCCCGTCTTGGCCTTTGGTGACCTGGCGGGTGAAGGGCTCTACCAGGTGGAAAGCCTGCCCACCGGCGTGCGGCTGTCCACCTGGTGGCGTCAGATAGACCAGACGGATATTGACCGTGCGGTTGATCTGGTGGAAATGCTGGCCCGCGCCCTGGGAGATGTCCACGAGGCGGGCGTCAGCCACGGTGCGCTTTACCCCGGAAACATCTACCTGACCGAGAACCCAGAGGGAGAGATGGTGCCCCTCTTTACCGACTGGGAATTGCGCGAGTTGGGAGAGGCCGGCCTGCTGCCAACTGCTGTGGCCCGCTACTTGGCTCCCGAAGAGCCCATCAGCCCCGAGCACGTGCACACGCCCGCCTCCGACGTGTACGCCCTCGGCTACATTCTCTACGAGTTGTTGACAGGAGAGAACCCCTACTCCCGCCCGGCCGACGACCCCCTCACGCGCCGCCACGTGCCCGTGGTGCCTCCTTCCCGCTACAACCCGGCCATTTCGCCCGCCCTCGAGCGGGTGGTGTTGCTGGCCCTCGACCCGAACCCCTCCCGCCGGCCGCCCCACGGCCATGCCCTGGCGCGCGCCTTGCAGCGCGCGCGAAGTGAAAGCGCGCTGGAAAATCAAGCCCCCCCTGTTCCGCTACAACTGGAGGAGAGGGTCGCTCCTGTTCCCACGCCGACCTCCACCGGGCCCAATGTGGCTTTGGCAGCGATCGCAGGCGTGCTGATCCTCTTCGCAGTTGTGTTGCTGGCCGTCGTGTGGCAGGTAGCACGACGGCCTGAGCCACCTCCGCCGGTGGGCGTGGTGCCCAACCTGGTCGGCCTTCCCCTGGACGAAGCGGAACGCATTGTGCGCGTGCAGGGGCTCAGCCTTCAAGTGGTGGGGACGCGCTTGGCAACAGGACCAACCGAAGTTGTCCTGGAGCAAACGCCTATGCCGGGCGGACTCGTGCCAGATGACCGCACGGTGCGCGTGGTGGTCTCAGGCCGTGCCACGCCCACCACCCTGGTGCCCGTACCGGACGTCTTCAGCCTTCCCGTGGATCGGGCCCGGCTGGTGTTGGAGGAGGCCGGGTTGCGGCTGGGAACAGTGCGCCAGGCCCACGACGCCGCTGTTCCGGCTGGATTGGTGCTGGAGCAAAACCCACGCGCAGGGGTAGCCGTTGCGGCGGGGACCGCTGTAGACCTGATCGTCAGCGCCGGCCCGCCACCCTGATCGGAGGCGTCAGGAGGGAGGGCTGAAGAGCCCGAGTTTCCGTTTCAGGCGCATGATGCGCTGTACTTCGCCCTTGGCCCCCAGCTCTCGGGCAATGTCAAGTGCCTCGGCGAAGTGGATATCGGCCAGGTCGACATTTCCAAGGCGGGTTTCAACGACAGCCAACTCGACCAAGGTGCGAGCTCTCTCGAAGGATTCGGTCTCGATCTCGTAACTTCGGTGCAAAAACATGTAGGCTTCTTCCAAGTTGCCCTGAGCTCCGGCCAGCAGGCCGTAGAAGCGGCGAACGAAGGCGCGCGTCTGGGGGTCCAAGCGTTCGCCCTCAGCCTGTTCCAAGGATCGAACTTGCTCGGCGATCGAGGCCGCCCGCTCCACGTCCCCTTGCCGGACGGCCACCTCGCCTAACAGGGTCAGGGTGAGCAACTGAACGGTGGGGGGAAGACTTGCGGCATTCTCGGCGGCCAGAGTGGTCAGAACTCGGTCGGCCTGCTTCCACTCTTCCCTGGCAATGTGAAACTGGGCCAACACTTGTCCGGCCCGCACCTTCAAGAAGGCGCTGTCCAGGCGGTCGGCAAGTTGGACGGCCTGTTTCAAGGCCGCGTGGGCCTTCTGATACTCGCCAAGCAAGGTGTACAACATACCGATGTTCGTCAACGCCAGGGTCAACCCCTCGTGCTCGCCGATTTGTCTTTGTGCTTCAACCGCCTGGTGATAGAACTTCAGGGCCCGTTTCCACTCTCCCAGGACGCTATAGAGGATGGCCAAGTTCATGCTGGTGCGAGCGAACTCATCCCGTTGGCCGAGGGATTCGCGAATGGCCAGTGCACCTTGGGTGTACTGGATGGCCGTCCTCATGTCTCCTCGCTGAAACGCGAGTCCCCCCAAACGGTTCAAGACGGTGGCCGTAATCGCTTGCTCTTCGCCTTCTCGGGCCAGTTCCAGAGCTTGCAGGAGCCACTGGTGGGCTTCATTGAGGCGCCCTGTTCGGAAAAGAATCCAACCGAGGTCGCTGCACACCTGAGCCAGTTCGGTTGGCGGCGGCTCCGAGACGGCTCGAAGCAAGTCGTAGGCGTTGTGGATGGCCTTGAGAGCCTCCTCATATCGTCCTTGACGTTCCCACGTGTTGCCAATCCGCCGCCAAAGGGACGCTTGGAGCACCTGTGGGGAGTCATGGCGCTGACTCAGTTGAATGGCCCGCTGATAGGCATCCCGTGCCTCCTCGTAACGCCCCATGAAACTCAACACATCTCCTAACCCCGATTCGATGAGGACGAGTTGGTGAGGGTCGGGCGAAATGTGTTTCGCAACAGTGCGGGCCTGTTGGAAGAAGGTGATGGCGTCATTGTGGGCATAGTGGGCAGCCGCTTTTTGGCCAGCCCGAATGAGATAGGGGAAGGCTTGAGCTGCCCTCCCGCTGTGGAGGTAATGGTAGGCCAGAAGCTCGACGTAGTCGTCGCTCTCGGGTGAAGCCATCTGCTCGATGGCCCGGGCAACCCGGAGGTGAAGGGCCTGCCGGTCGGCGTGCAACAAGCTCCTGTAAATGACCTCGCGGGCAACGCGATGTTCGAAGGCGTATTCCAGCGTGGAGACATTGGGGCGCCGCCTGAGGAAGCGGGCGGCTACCAAAGCCTCCACTCTGGCTATCAACGGCCCCGTGGCCTCAGATGTGCTCAGGCTGGCTTCCAGGAGCTCGAACGGAATATGCCGACCGATGACGGCCGCCGTGCTGAGCACTTCTCGGGAGAACTGATCCAGACGAGCATACCGAGCCGCGATGATCTCTTCAACCGTGCGCGGGATTTCGATTTCGTGGAGCGGCTGATCGGTGGTCGCTTTCCAGTGGCCATCCTCCTCGACCAGAATACCCGTTTCGATCAGGGCTCGCAGCAACTCTTCCAGGTAGAGCGGGATCCCCTCCGAATACTCCACAATGTCCCGCCGGAGCCGGGGTGGAATGTCGGGCTTTTGTAAGAGCAAGTCGAGCAGTTCCTCGATCTCTTCCGGCTGGAGCGGATCCAGGACAATAATCGTGTGCGCGTCAGGCGCTGCCCGTTCGAGAATCGCCGGCCAAGCGTGATGCTCCTCCTGAACAAACCGGCTGGTGCAACAGAAGAGCACAGGCGCATTATTTAGAGCAGCAATCAGGTTCTGGAGCAATTCGACAGAGAGGTCGTCCGCCCAGTGGAGGTCTTCAACCAGCAGGACCAGAGGACGCTCTTGGGCCTCCGCCAGCAAAATGGCCTTGACTGCCTCGAACACGCGCTGTTTAATCTCACGGGGCGATAGTCCTCTTATCAGGCCAGTCGTCTCGGTAGCGAGCAAGTGAAGCACAAACGGCAGAAGCGTTTCCGCCTGATGAGGCACCAGTTGGCGGAGCTTGGTTTCAATCTGGCGGCGCGTGGTGGCCGGCGCTTGGCCAAACGGAAGTGCGAAGTAGCGTTTGAGGAGGTCGGCGAAAAGGCCGTAGGGGGTATGCTGGGTGTGTTCGTAACAACCAGTGCTCAGCAACGTGTGTTTAAAGGTGAGAGCTTTGGTGTACTCTTCCAGCAAGCGCGACTTGCCGATACCGGCTTCCCCAGTGATAAAGGCCACCCGGCGCTGACCCTGTTGCAGTGCTTCGGCGAGGGTGTTGAGAAGAGCCATTTCCTCGTCGCGACCGACCAACCGGGCCGTTCGACCGAGCGACCTCAAGCCGCGCGACTGGCCGGGCACGGCGCGAACACGGTGAACCTCGTAGGCTCGTACAGGTTGGGGGTATCCTTCCAGGCGGATTTCCGGCAATTCGCGGTATTCGAGGTAAGCTTTTGTCGCGCGATAGACCGCCTCACCGACGAGAATACAGTCTGGTTGGGCGATGTGCTCCAGGCGAGCAGCAAGATCAACGGGGTTGCCAATCACAGTATAGGCCCGAAAGTGACCAGTGCCCACCTCGCCCGCCACCACTTCACCAGCGTTGATGCCGATGCGCAGCTTGATCTCGGCGCCGTATTTGGCGCGCGCCTCCTGGTTGAACGTGCGAACGGTCTCTTGTATGGCCAGAGCGGCCCAAACAGCGTGCAGTGCATGTTGTTCCAGTGGCGTGGGGACGCCAAAAATAGCCATCAGACTATCGCCCGTGAACCTGTTGACCATGCCACCGAAGCGCTCCACATCCAATGCAAGGCGGCGTAGCACCTGCTCTACAAGTGTGTATCTCTCCTCAAGTTCCAAGTGAGAGGAGAAAGTCGCAAAGCCACTGAAAGTGGCAAAGAGCACGGTGGCCTTTCGGCGTTCACGGCGACCTACAGGAGAAAGGGTTGGATCCGCCGCTTCTTCCAACGGGTGCGCGCATGTGCCACAAAAACGGCGCTGCGGGAGGTTAAGGGTGTGACACTGGGGACAGGGGCGCAATAACTCGGTCCCACAGGCAGCACAGAGGGAGGCACTGCTTAAATTGACGGTTCCACAGCGAACACATATCCGGCCCAACTCCTGACCACATTGACCGCAGAACCGACTCACAACCAGGTTGTCAAATCGGCAAGCTGGGCAGCGTTGAAAGAGGGCCGATGTTTCAAGGGACATAGAATGACACCAAAGAACCGGTTAGGGATCGTGACTTAAGCACAATCACCTCGTTTGCCCAAAAGGAAACAGGCGGGGGATGGGCAGCCGCTATACGAGGGCGCAGTCGTAGTCATTGTAGCACAGATTCAAGAAATGTGACAAGTTTTTGGGGAGCCCCTTTCGTGTTTTCAACACTCTAGAGCGCGCCTTGCACAAGATGGGGGAGCCCTCAGGGCTCCTTCGCTTCTTCGCGCTCCTTCATTTGGCGGACGCCCCACCACCACAGCACTCCCAAGATGAAAAGGGGCACCAGGCAGAGGAACCGGGCAAAGCTGAAGCCCGGTGGCGTGACCGTCAACGAAAACGGAAACTCGCCGCGGCCGGCAGGTCCGTCCACTATCAGGCGCACGTGCCACACCCCCTCGGCGTCAAAGGGCACCCGCGCCACAAAGCGTTCCCGGCCAAACAGGGGTTTCTCTCGCTTCGCCGTGTAGGTCGCTTCCGGCACGTGGCCGTCTTCCGGCCACACGCGCACTGTGACGGCAGTTCCATCGGGAGCGGGCTGACCGTTCACCGCCACTTCGACCAGAATGAGGCCCTGTCCTGTGTCCGGGTCGGCGAAGATGGAAAGGGTGTAAGGGCCCACTTGTCCGCCCAGGAGCACGGGAACCGGCCCGCCGCCGTGGGCGCCAACGGGAGGCGCCACAAGCGCAGCGAGAATGAGCCCAAACAGCACTCCCGCAAGTCGCGGGAGTTTAGACTGTTTAGTTGGAACAAGCGGTTGTCCTACAAATCGGCGCTTGAGCACTTTGTCCAAAGCCTCCTGACGCTCATCCCAAAAATGTTCCCCGCATCTCCATAGGTTGGGACATGAGCCAGAGGGCTGTCAGGGCCAGCAGGCCCACGAGCGCCGCCCAGGGAAGGAAGGCGCGCCAGGGCCGGGTGGGCGCGTCTTGGGAGGCCAGGCGGTAGGCCACCAGCCAGCTTCCCCACGTTCCCAGCCCGATGAATCCTACTTCCAACATGTCCAGCCAAGCCAGGGGAACGAGCGGTCCCAGGCCCCAGTTGGGCCGACCCAGCAGGGGCACGCCCATCATGTCCCACACCAGGTTTTGCACCACCGGCACGGCGCCCCAGAAGCCGCTGAGGAAGTGAAAGAGATAATGGGCTGCCCAGACGCCCATGCCGAAGGGAACCAAGGCGTAAGCGTAGCGCACCAGCAGCGGGAGCAGCGGTTCAGTGTGCCCACTCAGGCGGCGCGACAGCCAGCCGGCTCCCCCCATCAGCAGCGCGGGCTCGACCACCAGGGCGGCGAAGAAGATGAGGCCCAACACCGGCCACTCGGTCGTGACGCCCAGCAGGCGGGCCAGCCAGGCTTCCAGCGCGTACACGGGGCTTACCATGCCAAAGGCGTTCAGCAAGGCACCGAAGGCAAAGAGGACCACCAGCGCTGCCACGTCGGGCCGACGCCACAGCCGCCCCACGCCGGAACGCAGGCGGTTCTCCCACAGTTCGCTTCCCGGCAGGCGCAGGCGCAGGCCCACGTTGTCGTGGGGACAAGCGTGGATGCAGTCCAGGCAGAAGGTACAGTCCATGTTGCCGAACTTTTTCTCCTGGAAGAGCCACAGCTCGCACCCCCGCTGGCTTTCCTGCCCCCGGAAACAAGCTTTGGAGACGCACGCCGTGCAAGTGCCGTAGTCTCTCACGGCCACCTCGAAGGGCGACACGAGCGACCCCACGAAGTTGAACTGCCCAATAGGGCAGATGTACTTGCAGAAGGGCGCACCTTGGAAGAAGAGGTTGACCACCAGCGCCGCCGCGAAGTAGCCCACGATCACCCAGGCTGTCCACCAGGGGCTGGCCCAGAGGTCGAACAGTTCGTAGGCGAAGAGGAAGGCGGCCAGGAGGAGGATCCCCAACCACTTGGAGCGCAGGCGGGCAGGCCAGACCCAGCGAGCCCGCACCAGGCGCTCCAACGGCAAGCGCGGCCACATAAAGGGGCACGCCATGCAGAAGAGGTTGCCGAAGGCCAGCAATGCCAGCACCACAAAGCCCCGGTAGTGGAGCCAAGTCAGCGTGGTGGCCAAGTTCTTGGGGGCCAGTTGGGGGCCGGTCAGGCCGTCCCACACCATCAGCGCGGCCAGCAGCAAAAGGGGCACCTGGAGGGCCGCACGGGCGTGCCGCCAGCGCAGGAACCGCCCCATCAGCGGCCAATCCAGCAGGTCCACCGAAGCAATTCGTCGAGTCGAGGCTGTCGCGTTTCGGCCAATCACGGCTTTCTCCTCACTTGGCCCGCACGCCGCGCACCTGCGCCGTGTGCTCGAACGTCTGGCCGTCGGGCAAGGTAACCCGCACGATGATAATCCAATCGCCGCCCATTGTGAATTCCACCGCAGCTTTGTACTTGCCCGGGGCCACCTCCGTGGCGTCGGCGAAGACCGGCTTCATGCCAGCGTGCGTCATGGTGGCCTCCAGTGAAACTTTGGCTCCCTCCACGGGCGAGCCGTCGTTCCGTTGCACGATAACGGTCACCGGAACGGGCGTGCCGACGACAGGCGGGCCACCCTGGGTCGGGCCCACTTCCACCACGACTACAGCAGGCGCGCTGCTGCCCGACAGGCCACGGCGACAGGCGACCCCACCGGAAGCCAGAGCCGCCACCATCAGGATCAAGAGTACGAGGCGCCTCATTGGCGCACCTCCACCTCGACGGAAAGGCGGCCACTTTGTTCGAAGACCAGCGTCAGCGTGAAGGCGTCGCCGGGGCGCAGGGAACGCCGCAGGCCCATCAGCATGATGTGGTAGCCGCCGGGCGCCAGTTCGACTCGTTGGCCTGGCTCAACCGTCAACCCGTTGGTCACCGGCACCATGCGAGCCACGCCGTCCACCACCTGCGTCTGGTGAAGCTCGGCTGCCTTGGCCACGTCCGTCTCCACCGCCACCAGGCGGTCGGAGGCGGTGCCATCGTTGCGCAGGGTCAGGTAGACGGCGCTCATAGCCTGAGCTTGGGAAGGAGCGCTGTCGCCCGCTGGCCTGGCATCCGCCGCTCTGGCCCATGCCCCCTCCACCACGATGGAAGGCCCGCTGACGATCTGGCCAGTCACACATCCGGCCAGGGCCACACTCCAGCTCAACAGCAGCATAAGGCGAGAGGGAAGGGAGAAACGCACGGTTCATCCTCCTTTGGTTGTTGATGACGACACGCTTACGGCAAGAGCAACCGCACGTCGTGGACAACGTCTTCGGCTGGTGTCCCGAAGGGAATGGTCAACCGCCAGCGCCCTTGGGGATCAACCACGAACGTGGCCGCCGTGTGGTTGACTAAGTAGCCGGCTGCTGTCTCCCCTTCGGCATCCTTCTCCACGTATGCGTGGTAGGCCTCATAGACAGGGGCCAATTCCTGCGGCGTGCCGGTCAGGCCAATGAAGTTGGGGCTGAAGCGGGCCAAGTGCTCCCGCAGGCGGTCGGGGGTATCGCGCTCCGGGTCGGCCGTGATGAGAACGAAACGCACCTTCTCCGCATCCTTCCCAAGCTGGGTTTCCACCTGCTGCCAGACGCTCAAGGTGGTGGGACACACGTCCGGACAGTTGGTGTAGCCGAAGAAGAGTAGCACCACGCGCCCTTTCTGGTCGCTCAGTCGGAAGGGGCGCCCGTACTGGTCGGTCAGCGTGAAGTCGGGAGCAGGAGGTGGATCCTGGAGTTCGGTGCCCTTGAAAGTTGCCTGTTGGCCACAGGCCAACAGAAGCAAGGCGAGCAGCACAATCGTAGCGACAGCGCGGGTCATGCCTCTACCTCCGAGGTGGATTCCTGGCTTTCCTGCGCAGGCGCGGTGGGCGGCGCCGGCGGCAACGCCATCATCGTGCGGAGAGCTTCGAGCGCTTCCGCGAACGAGGCCACCTGGCCGCCGAACCCCTGACGGAACCGCTCGGCGTCGTGGAGGCGGGCAAAGGCCAGCACGGTGGGCGTACAACAGATTTCCACGTCCGAACCGATGAGAAACGTCGCCTGGTGGACGTCCACCACGCGGCCTGTCAGGAAATCCGGCACAACGGCAGCCACCACCCGCGAGCCGTGCAGTGCCACGCCCAGGAGGCCACAGTGAGCACAGCAGGCCCGCCAAGTGGACCCATCCGACAGGTGTAGCGTCATGCGCACCCGTGCGCGCAGCTTGCCAGCGCAGAAGTGACAGAGCGGCTCGTTCTCACGGGGGAGGGGCACCGCTCCTCCCCGCACCTTGCGCAGGCGCCCTTGGGCGGCCAGAACATTTAGGTCACGGTGAACCGTCATAGGTGAGACGCCCAGTTCCTGGCTCAACTCGGCCACTGTGACGCGCCCCTGCCGAGCCAGGCGCTCCAAAATGACCTTCCGACGTTCGGCTGGCAGCAAAGCCCCCCTCCTTCCGTTGGACTCTTACTGTCCCCAAGTGTACCCAAACGCGAGCGTGTGACGAAGTGACAAATGTCACAAGTTATCACGAATTCTATCAGCTTTTGAGCAACAGGCAAACAGAGCGGAACATTTCTAATTTGCCTCTAGCAACCCTCAAACGCCCTTTTAACACGCGAGCCCCATTGTAATAAACAGAGTTGAGGACGAGGAGCAAGAGACACCACCTTGGGAGGCTCAAGTGAGAGAAAAGGAGGTGAAAACATGACGATTTCCCGCTGGGATCCGTTCCGTGAGTTGGTAAACCTGCGTGAGGCTATGGACCGGCTGTTCGAGGAGGCTTTTGTGTTGCCGCGTCGGCCCGAAGCGCAGGGCGAAATCGTTTATCGTCTGCCGGTGGACGTGTACGAGACGGCCGACGAGTACGTGGTCGAGGCGGTTGTGCCGGGCATCCCGGTGGACAAGATCAACATCGAGTTCCGGGACAACACGCTGGTCATCACGGGCGAAATTCCCGCCGTCGAGCACGAAGGTGCCACCTATCACCTGCGGGAGCGCTGGTATGGCCGCTTCCAGCGCACGCTAACCTTCCCGAAGGCCATTGACGCCGACAAGGTCGAAGCCACGCTGGAGAACGGCGTCCTGCGCATTCACCTGCCCAAGGCGGCTGAAGCGCGGCCCAAGCAGATCCGCGTGAAGGCCGTCCGGTAAGCTGAACGTTGATCGGCTGGCCACTGGGGAACACTTCCCCGGTGGCCTTTTCATTATACCGATTGGGTCTCCAAATGCCATGTATTCACCGAAATGACTCGGCACCGCCGCCCCACCCAAAAGGGGAAAATTGTGGAGAACTGGGGCGGCGAAGCTGCCCCAGTTCTCCACACTTATGGCGGCGCCGAGCCGTATCTCGGCTCAAGCCGCTGGCATGACACACCGCCGCTCCACGTCTTCAGAGAGACACAGCGTCACACTTGCCCTCCCTCGGGCGGCCGTCTAATAACTTTCTAGCAACTCTCCAACGCGGCTCTAACAAGAACTCCATATCTCCTTGTGAGTGGAAAGTACGGGTAAGGCGGCAATGATCTCGTTGCGCAAGGTCATCATCACGCAGGGGAAAGGAGGTGAGGTGTATGTCCCTGACCCGGTGGGATCCGTTCCGCGAGATGGTGAGCCTGCGTGACGCCATGGATCGGTTGTTCGAGGAGTCCTTCATCCTGCCGCGCCGGTTGTTCGGTGAACTGTGGAGCGGCACGGTCTATCAGTTGCCGGTGGACGTGTACGAGACGGCCGACGAGTACGTGGTCGAGGCGGTTGTGCCGGGCATTCCGGTGGACAAGATCAACATCGAGTTCCAGAACGGCGCGCTGACGATTTCGGGCGAAATTCCGCGCGTTGAGCACGAAGGTGCTACCTATCACCTGCAAGAGCGCTGGTACGGTCGCTTCCAGCGCACGTTGACCTTCCCGACCACCGTGGATGCTGACAAGATCGAGGCCACGCTGGAGAACGGTGTTCTGCGCGTCCACCTGCCCAAGGTGGCTGAAGCGCGGCCCAAGCAGATCCGCGTGAAGGCCGTCCGGTAATCCCGCACCAACATCCCCTCTGCCCACGACTGTGGGCAGAGGGGATTCATTATGTCAAGAAAAGGGTGCTCTCACGCGCGTGCTTTGCACCCAAGTGAAAGGAAGGCCTTACAACAAAACACGGAGGAGGTGAAGGCATGAAGATTCAACCCTTGCATGACCGTGTGTTGGTTCGCCCGATTGAGCAGGAGGAAACCACACCCAGCGGTATCATTCTCCCCGAAACGGCCAAAGAAAAGCCCATGGAAGGCGAAGTGATCGCTGTCGGCCCTGGTGCTATTCAGGAAGATGGCACGCGCCGTCCGCTGGACGTGCAGGTGGGTGACCGCGTCATCTACGCCAAGTACGCTGGCACGGAAATCAAAAACGGCGATTCCAAACTCCTGCTCTTGAAGGAAAGCGACATTCTGGCAAAGGTCGTCGAAGAATAAACTACGTGGACGGAGGTGAGGAGCGATGGCCAAGCAACTGGTTTTCTCCGAGGATGCTCGCCGTGAACTCAAGCGCGGTGTGGACACGTTGGCCAACGCGGTCAAGACTACGCTGGGCCCCAAGGGGCGCAACGTGGCCCTCGACAAGAAGTGGGGCTCCCCCACGGTGACCCACGACGGCGTGACGGTCGCCAAGGAGATCGAGCTGGAAGAACCCTT
>WFWG01000236.1 GCA_015491235.1 Ardenticatenaceae bacterium | reverse complement strand
ACCTTCACTAACTCGGACCGGCGGGTGCAGCGGGTGCGCAAGGTGCTGGACCCGCCCGGCGAGGCCCGCCCCGACTGGGAGATCGTGTGTGACCTGGCAAAGCGGGTGGAGCGCAAACTGGGGCGTCAGCAGAGCGCGGGCTTCGACTTCGCCAGTCCGGAGGAGATCTGGAACGAAATGGCTGCCCTGACGCCGCCCTTCCAGGGCATCACCTACGAGCGCATCGAGCGCGAGGGAGGCGTCCACTGGCCTTGCCCCACGCCCGATCACCCCGGGTCGCCCTACCTGTTTGCCGACACCTTCCCGCGTGGTCGCGGGCAGTTTGTGCCCCTTTCCTATCGTCCGTCGGCCGAGTTGCCGGATGACGAATATCCCTTTATCCTTTCCACTGGCCGGGTGCTCTACCACTGGCACGGCGGCACGTTGACGCGCCGCTCCAAGCTCGATGACATCTTCCCCGAGGCGGTGGTGGAAATCCACCCGGACGATGCAGCCCGGCTGGGCATTCGCAGCGGCGACCGCGTGCGGGTACGGTCACGGCGAGGAGAGATTGTCGTCACGGCCAGGGTGACAGCCCGGTCCCCGCAGGGCGTGGTGTTCATTCCATTCCACTTTGCGGAAGCGGCCGCCAACGAGTTGACCGTTGACGCCCTCGATCCCAAGGCCAAAATTCCGGACTACAAAGTCTGCGCCGTGGCCGTCGAACCCTTGCGACAGGCAGCGTGAGCCGCAAAACAGCCAGGAACCAGTAGCCCCTGCTGGGGGGCGCTGTTTTCCGACGGACCACATTGTTGAAGGAGTACACAGGTGCCGCGGACGCAAGCACCGTTGACCGACTTCTACGTTCGCTTCTGGGGTGTGCGCGGCGGATATCCGGCCCCACAGATGTCCTCGATAGGTGGTCACACGCCCTGTGTTGAGGTAGGGGTGGCTGGGCGCCGTTTCATCCTCGATGCTGGTTTGGGCATTGTTCCCCTTGGTCAGCAGTACGAAGTGGGCGTTGAGCCTGTGGTCATTTTGCTCACTCACCTTCACCGTGACCACATTGAGGGGTTGGGGTTCTTCACTCCCCTGCGCAATCCGCGAGCTCACGTAATGATTTTCGGGCCCGCTTTGCCTGGCCGGTCCCTCGAGGCCTTTCTGAGCGTTGAGTTATCTCCGCCCGTGTTCCCGCTCCCCTGGGATGAGACACTGGCGAACTGCGAGGTGATAGAGTTCTTTCCCAGCCGGAGAACACTTGTCTGGCCTTCTTCTGAAGCCCACCCTGTCTGGATTGAAGACGACGCTTCCAGAAGCGTGGAGGCTCCCGTCATCCGTTTGATGCACAGTTGGGCTCACCCGCAAGGCGTGTTTATCTTTCGGGTCGAATGGCGGGGGCGCAGCGTGGTCTACGCGACTGACGTGGAAGGATACGTGGGCGGCGATCAGCGGCTGATCCGCTTTGCGCGGGGGGCAAATTTGATCATTCACGATGCCCAGTATACAATGGCGGAGTACACAGATCCCGTCCACTGTCGCCAAGGATGGGGCCACAGCACGCCCGAAATGGCGATGACCGTCGCCCGTGCGGCTGGTGTGCCCTTCCTGGCCTTCTTTCACCACGATCCCAGGCACGACGATGAGTTCTTGCTGGCTATGGAAGCGGCCAGCAAGGAGCAGTTCGCGGGCGCATTCCTGGCCCGAGAGGGAATGGTGTTGGGACTTCCGGCGCCCGGGGTCGTGGAGCGCCTCGCGTAATACCAATTGGATCTACAAAGGCCATGTATTCACCGAAATGGCTCGGCGCCGCCGTCCCACCCGCCACCCAACAGGGAAAAATTGTGGAGAACTGGGGCGGCGAAGCCGCCCCAGTTCTCCACAATTTCTTCTCTTATGACGGCGCCGAGCCGTATCTCGGCTCAAGCCGCTGGCATGGCACGCCGTCGTCCCACGTTTCAGGGGAACACCAGGATTGAAACATGGTGTTCGAGAAAGCAATTGGTATAACACCGTTCCAAAATTCAACAAGGAAGAGGTGACCCATGAGCGAGTACGACGTTCTGATCGTCGGAGCCGGACCAGGTGGATATGTGGCGGCCATTCGGGCTGCCCAACACGGCCTGAAGGTGGGCTGCATCGAGCGAGAAAGCCTGGGGGGGGTCTGTCTTAACTGGGGTTGTATCCCGTCCAAAGCACTGTTGAAGAACGCTGAGTTGGTCTCACTGATTTCCAACCGCGCCAAGGAGTTCGGCTTTTCCTTTGAGAACTTCGTGGCCGACTACGCGGCCGCCGTGAAGCGCAGCCGCCGCGTGGTCAAGCGCCTGGTGGGGGGTATAGGCTATCTCTTCAAGAAGTACGGCGTGGAGCACATTCAAGGGACCGCGCGCCTCACCGGAACGCAGGCGGTGGAGGTGGACGGGAAGGTGTACCGGGCGAAGCACATCATCGTGGCGACGGGCGCCCGGCCGCGCACCCTGCCCGGCATCGAAGTGGATGGCGAGCGCGTCATGACCTACCGTGAAGCCATCGTAGACACCACGGTGCCTGACTCGGTGCTCATCATCGGAGCGGGTGCCATCGGCATGGAGTTCGGCTACGTGTACAACGCCTATGGCGCCGACGTGACCATCGTGGAGTTCTTGCCCCGCTTGCTCCCAATGGAAGACGAGGAGATTTCCGCCGAAATTGAGAAAGCCTACAAGAAGCAGGGCATCAACTTCCGCACCAGCAGCAAAGTCACGGCTGTCGAGCAGGTGGGTGAAAAGCTGCGCGTTACTGTTGAGCCAGCACAGGGCGCAGGGGAACCAGACGTCATCGAGACCGACCGGGTGTTGGTGGCCGTGGGCATTCGGCCCAACGTGGAGAACTTGGGCCTGGAGGAAGTGGGCGTGGCGCTGAACGAGCAAGGCTTCATCCAGGTGGACGAGCACATGCGCACCAGCGTGCCCACCATTTATGCCATTGGCGACGTGACGGGCAAGCTCCCCCTGGCCCACGTGGCCTCTCACCAGGGCATCCTGGTGGCCGATTTGCTGGCCGGAAAGGAAGTTCACCCGCTCGACTACGAGGCTATGCCGAGGGCCACCTACTGCAACCCCCAGGTGGCCAGCATGGGGCTGACCGAAAAGCAGGCCCGCGAGCGGGGGTACAACGTGACGGTGGGCAAGTTCCCCTTCAGCGCCAACGGCAAAGCCCTGGGCATCGGCGAGGGCGAGGGCTTCGTGAAGATCGTGGCCGACGCGCGGTACGGTGAAATTTTGGGCGCCCACATGATTGGCCCCGAGGTCACCGAGTTGATTGCCGAGTTCACCCTGGCGCGCGAGCTGGAGAGCACACCCGTGGAGATTGCGGCCGCCGTCCACCCCCACCCCACCCTGAGCGAAACCATCGCAGAAGCCGCCCTGGCCGCCGAGGACAAACCCATCCACTTCTAAGCGCAAAATCTTCCCCACCCGCACGCTGTGTGCGGGTGGGGAGGACACGCCTCAACGCAACGGCTGTAAATACGGCTCCTCTTCAGGATTGTAGCCCGCCGCTAACAAGAGGCCCCGCTGTGTCAACGCCTTGACGTGGGCTGCCAACCAAAATGCCCCGTCGCGGATCCACCTGGCCGGGGCGGACCGCCACTGTGATATTGTCGCCGCTCGCCGCGCCTGCTGCTGAATGCGAGTGACGAAGGGCCGCCGTATGGCGTCGTAGCGTTTTCCTGCCTCTTCAAGGCTCAAGTCCCCGCGAGCACACCGGGCCAGCAATCGCATCAGGACGAGTGCATCGGTCATGGCACAGTTGGCTCCCTGGCCGGACTCCGGCAGCATGGCGTGAGCGGCGTCGCCTGCGAAGAACACGGGGGGCTTGTACCAGGGCTCCAACAGGACCTCGTGCAGCTTGTCATCGTAGTGGACCGCTTCCCAATCGGTTACGGCTTCGAGGAGTGTCACCACTTCGACGCCGTGATCGCGCCAACTCTCGATCCAGGCGTCCAGCCGATGGGCGCGAATCTCCTCCCACCCTGTCAACGGCGCACTGCACAGGAAGAAGGTTTGTGCACCTGGCAGCGGGCAGATTCCAAACAGGCGCCCGTCTGGCCCCCAACTCGAGCGCAACACTCCCGGCCTGGAGGCCAAGGGCACCACGCCACGCAGATACGCCTGTCTTGGGCGGCGTTTCCGGACGCGCAGCGGCAGCGCCTCGCGAATGACAGAGTGGTTGCCGTCACATGCCACGACGACGTCGAATGTGGCCGTTTCACCGTTGGCAAACGCCAGCGTCACCCGATCCCCCTCGAACCAGAGGTGCGTGCAACGATGTCCCAGGTTAATGCGAATTCCCCGTTGTCGAGCAACGTCCAACAAGTACGCCTGGAGGTCGGCGCGCAGGACGACGGCGATAGCGTTGTGGGGGATGGGAAGTTGCGTGAGGTCGAAGCAGACTTCAGCCGTGTTGCTGAGCCGGTGACAAAAGGTCTGGCAAAAGTGAAGCTTGGGGCGGAACGCCTCCAGCAGGCCGAGGGCTTCGAGCACGCGCAGGCCGTTGCTCTGCAGTCCGAACCCGCTGCCAACCCGCCGAATGCAGGAAGCTTGCTCGAAGAGCGTCACATCCAGGCCGAGTTCCGCGCCGGCAATGGCGGCAATCAGCCCTGCTGGTCCGGCGCCAACGATGCCGATTCGCAATGGCCTCGGGCGCATTCGCCCCTTCCTCCTTTTGAGCAGAGATATGGCTCGGCGCTGCCGTAAAGAATGTGGAGAACTGGGGCGGCGAAGCCGCCCCAGTTCTCCACAATTTTTCCCTGT
>WFWG01000235.1 GCA_015491235.1 Ardenticatenaceae bacterium | reverse complement strand
GAAAAATCCCGCCATGCGGGAAGGAGGCGAAGCCGTGAGCGAGCAAAAGCGAGTTGACCCGAGCCGGATTGCGGAGGAGTTGCGCGAACTGGGGCGCCAGCTTACTGAAGCCGTGCGTTCTGTCGCCGGCAGCGAGGAGGCACAAAAGCTGCGCCAGGAATTGGCCGAGGGCCTGCGCACCATCGCCAAGGAAGTGGAAGAAGTCACCGAAAAGGTGCGCGAGCGCGAGGAGACGCAGAAGCTGCGCGAGCAGGCCAAGCACCTGACCGAGTCCGTGAAGTCAGGCGAGGCCACGAAGAAGCTGCGGGAGGAGTTGGCCGATGCCTTGAGCGCCCTCAACAAGCAACTCAGCCACCTGGTGGAACGCCTGCGCGAGCAGGCCGAAGAGGGTGAGGCGGCCTCATCCGCTGGCGAGTCCCAAGGGGGCGAGTGAACGCCCAAGCCTCCCGGAGGTTTCGGAACCTCCGGGAGGCTTTATTTCTACACCGCCGCCCGGATTTCCCCCACTGCCTCCGGGTTGACGAGGGCGCTCAGGTCGCCGGGGGGCTCGCCCAGGTAGGCGGCGCGGATAACGCGCCGCATCACCTTGGCGTTGCGGGTCTTGGGAATGTCCCGCACGAAGCGCACATCCTTCGGCGCCAGCGGCTTCCCCATCTCCCGGGCCACCAACTGGCGCAACGCCTGGCGCAGTTCCTCCGACGGCGAGTATCCCGGCTGGAGCACCACGAAGGCCACCACCGCCTGGCCCTTTACCTCGTCTGGCACCCCTACGGCCGCCGCCTCGGCCACGGCCGGGTGGCTCACCAGCACGCTCTCCACCTCGGCCGGCCCCACACGCTTGCCCGCCACGTTGATGGTGTCGTCCGAGCGGCCCAGGATGTACCACTGGCCGTCCTCGTCAATGGCGGCGAAGTCGCCGTGCACCCACACGTTGGGAATCCGGCTCCAGTAGGTCTGGATGTAGCGCTCCGGGTCCTTCCAGAAGCCCCGCGTCATGCCGATCCAAGGCTGGCGCACCACCAGCTCGCCCACCTCCCCGCGCACGGGGTTGCCCTGCTCGTCCACTACGTCGGCCGCCATGCCCGGCGGTGGCCCGGCGAAGGCACAGGGCTTGATGGGCGTCAACACGTTGCCGATCACGATGCCCCCGCTGATTTCCGTGCCGCCGGAGTAGTTGATGATGGGCACCTTGCCCCCGCCCACGGTGTGGAAGAACCAGAGCCAGGGGTCGGGGTTCCAGGCCTCGCCGGTGGAGCCCAGAATGCGCAGCGAGCTGAGGTCATGGCGCTTGACCGGCTCTTCCCCGTGGGGCATGATGGCCCGCACGAAGGTGGGCGCCACGCCCAGGCAAGTGACGCCGTGCCGCTCCACCAGCGCCCAGACGCGGTCTACGTCGGGGTAGTCGGGCGCGCCGTCGTAGAGGAGCATGGAAGCGCCTAGCAGGGTCACGCCGAAGACCTCCCACGGCCCCATCATCCACCCCATGTCGGTCATCCAGAACATGGTGTCGAAGGGCTGAATGTCGAAGCCGTGGGCCATGTCCTGGGCGCCCTTGATGGGAAAGCCGCAGTGGGTGTGAACCGTTCCCTTGGGCTTGCCGGTGGTGCCGCTGGTGTAAATAATCATCAGCACGTCCTCGGCGTCGGTGCGCTCGGTGGGGGTCTCGGCGGGCTGGTCCGCCACGAAGTCGTCCCACCACACGTCCCGGCCTGGCGTCATGGGCACGTCGAGGCCCGCGCGGCGATAGACGATCACCTTCTCCACCGAGGGCACCTCGGCCAGGGCTTCGTCGGCCACTGGCTTCATGGCCACCGGCTTGCCCCGCCGGAACATGCCGTCGGCCGTGAAGAGGGCCTTGGCCTCCGCGTCGGCCAGGCGGGTGGCCACAGCGCCAGCGCCGAAGCCGGAGAAGAGGGGCAGGATGATAGCCCCAACCTTGGCAATGGCCAGCAGGGCCACGGCGACTTCGGGCACCATGGGCATGTAGAGCCCCACCGCGTCCCCCTTGCCAATGCCGGCCGCCCGCAGCGCGGCCGCCACGCGGTTGACCTCCCGGTAGAGGTCGCGGTAGGTCATGAGGCGCACGGCGCCCTCCTCTCCCTCCCAGCGAATGGCCACGCGGTTCTGCGTGGGCGTGTCCATCCACTTGTCCAGGCAGTTGTGGACGATGTTGAGCTTGGTCCCCACACACCAGCGCGGCCACTGGATGCCCCGCGACAGGTCCACCACCTGGGTGTAGGGCTCGTAGAACTCGATGCCCAAGTCCTCAAAGACAGCCTCCCAGAACCAGGCGATGTCCTCGGTGGAGCGCTCCAGCAACTCCTGATACGTGGCGAACCCGTGGCGGTCCATGAAACGCTTGAGGCGGCTGCGGCGGACGTACTCCTCGGAGGGAGACCAGACGAAAGACTGCCCAAAGGGGAACCCGGCCTGTCGCGTCACTGCGCACCTCCTTCGGTCGTCGTTTTGGCGTTTGAACAAAAACTGGTATTCTAATTGTGGTTGTTTTCATTTTAATGCGCCCCTGCGGTTGAGAGCAAGCGTCGTACAACCCGGAAGGAGAGGAGGATGACACCGGTTACCCCGCTATCCCCTGCTGACCTGTACCGCGCGTGTGACCCTGCTCACCTGGGGTTCGAGACCACCAGCGAGGTGGCCCCGTTGGACGAGATCGTGGGCCAGCCGAGAGCCGTGGAAGCGGTGCGCTTCGGCGTGCGCATTCCGCAGGACGGGTTCAACATTTACGCCCTTGGCCCCACCGGCACCGGAAAGTTCACCCTTGTGCGCCGGTCGCTGGAAGAGCAGGCCGCCCAGAAACCGTCACCGCCGGACTGGTGCTACGTGTACAACTTCGAGTCCCCCTACCGGCCCAAGGTACTGCGGCTCCCGCCGGGCACAGGTGCCCAACTGCGCCAGGACATGCAACAACTCATTGCCGACCTGCGCTCGGCGCTGTCGGCGGCCTTCGAGAGCGACGAGTATCAGACGCGCCGCGAGGTGATTCAACAGGAGTTCATGGAGCGCCAGCAAAAGGCGTTTACCGAACTCCAGGAGAAAGCGCAGCAGCGCGGCCTGACGCTCCTGCGCACGCCGGCCGGTTTCGTCTTCGCGCCAGTGCGGCTGGGCCAGGTCCTCTCGCCGGAGGAGTTCCAGCGCCTGCCGCCCGAGGAGCGGGAGCGCATCACCGCCAACATCCAGGCTATGCAAGAGGAACTCCAACGGGTGCTCCACCAGATGCCCCGCTGGCAACGGGAACTGCGCCAGAAGCTGATGGAATTGGACCGTGAGGTGGCCGGGTACACGGTGCGCCCGCTGGTCGAAGAGTTGCGCCAGAAGTACAGCCACTTGGAGGAAGTGGTGGCCTACCTCAACGCCGTGGAGGCCGACATCGTGGCCAACGCCATGCTCTTCCTGCAACCCGAAGTGCCCCCCGGCGTGCCGCCCGCCGTGGCCGCCCTTCAACAGCAAATGCCCGGCGCACCACTGCGCCGCTACGAGGTCAACGTCCTGGTGGACCACAGCAAGGCCACAGGTGCGCCTGTGGTCTACGAGGACAACCCCACCTACCAGAACCTGATTGGGCGCATCGAGCACATGGCCCACATGGGCATGTTGCTCACCGACTTCACCCTCATCAAGCCCGGCGCCCTGCACCGCGCCAACGGCGGCTACCTGATCCTGGACGCCCACCGCGTGCTGCAACACCCCCTGGCGTGGGAGGGCCTCAAGCGGGCCCTCCAATCCCGCCAGCTTCGCATCGAGGCACCGCTCCAGACGCTGGGGCTCTTCAGCACCGTGTCGCTGGAGCCGGAGCCCATCCCGCTGGACGTGAAGGTCGTCTTGCTGGGCAACCGCCTGCTCTACTACCTGCTGAGCGCCCTCGACCCGGACTTCGACGAGCTTTTCAAGGTGGCCGCCGACTTCGACGACCAGATGAGCCGCACGCTGGAGGACGAACGCCTTTACGCCCGGCTCGTGGCCACCCTGGTCCAAAAGGAGAGCCTGCGCCCCTTCACCAGCCGCGCTGTGGCACGGGTCATCGAGCACAGCGCCCGCCTGGTGGGCGACGCCGAGCGCCTCTCGGTGCGCATGAACCGCATTGTGGACCTGCTGCGCGAAGCCGACTTCTGGGCCAACGTGGAGGGCGCCGAGGTGGTGGAAGCGGCCCACGTGCAGCAGGCCATTGACGCGCAGACTTTCCGCTCGGACCGCCTGCGCCAGCGCGTTCAGGAGGAGATCCTGCGGGAGACCATCCGCATCGAAACCAGTGGGGCGAGAGTGGGACAAATCAACGGCCTCTCCGTGATTGACCTGGGGAACTTCGCCTTTGGCCGGCCAAACCGCATCACAGCCCGCGTGTGGGCCGGCAAGGGGCAGGTGGTGGACATTGAGCGGGAGGTGAAGCTGGCCGGCCCCATCTACTCCAAGGGCGTGTTGATTCTGTCCAGCTTCCTGGAAGGCCGCTACGCCACCGAGCGTCCCCTCTCCCTCTCGGCCAGCCTGGTCTTCGAGCAATCCTACGGCGAGATCGAGGGGGACAGCGCCTCGGCCGCCGAGCTGTTCGCCCTGCTCTCGGCCATCGCGGAGGTGCCCATCAAGCAGTCGCTGGCAGTCACAGGGTCGGTGGACCAGCACGGGAACATCCAGGCCATCGGCGGGGTCAACGAGAAGATCGAGGGGTTCTTCGACATCTGCAAGGCCCGCGGGCTGACCGGCGAGCAAGGGGTCATCGTCCCGCGCGCCAACGTCAAGCACCTGATGCTGCGGGCCGACGTGGTGGAGGCCGTGGCCAACGGCCAGTTTGCCATCTACGCCATCGAAACCGTGGACGAGGGCATCGAGCTGCTCATGGGCATTCCGGCCGGCGAACGGGACGAGTCGGGCGCGTATCCGGAGGGCACGCTGAACTTCCTGGTAGAGCAACGCCTAGCCAAGCTGGCAGAACATGAAAAAGGGAAAAAAGACGAGGAAGAAAACAGCAACGGCGAAGGAGAGCAGGACAACGAAGCATAAAGGGGACGAGTGCCGTGAACGACAACCCTTTTCCGGTTATCCGTCGAATTCTGGTGGCTCTGGACGCCTCATCGCACAGCCGGGCCGCGCTTAGAGCAGCGGTGGAGCTGGCGGCGGCCCTCGACGCCGAGCTGGTGGGGCTGTTCGTCGAGGAAATCGAGCTGGTGCACTTGTGTGAACTCCCCGTGACTTACGAAGTGGGCCTTTACACCCACAGGCCCCGCCCGCTCAGCCGCGAGTACATGGAGCGCCAGTTGCGCGCCTTGGCCCGGCAGGCCGAAGCCATGCTGGCCGAAGTAGCCGAACGCCAGGGGGTGCGCTGGTCCTTCCGCACGGTCCGCGGCACGGTGAGCGCGGAAGTGCTCAACATGTCTGCTGAGAGCGACGTGATTAGCCTGGGAGTGGTCGGCCACCACGCGCTGATGCGCGCCCACCGGCTGGGGTCCACGGTGCAGGTGGCCATCCGGCGGGCTTCGCGCCCCCTGTTGATCGCCCGGCAGGGCGTCCGCATTGGCTCGCCCGTGCTGGTGCTCTCGTGCGATTCACCTTACGCCGAACGAGCACTGGCCCTGGCGGCCCGCTTCCGCGAGCGGGTGGGAGGCCCCCTGGTGGTGCTGGTGCTGGCTCCCGACGCGCGAAAACGGGCCAACCTGCGGGCCCGCGCCGAAAGGTGGCTGGCCGACCACGGGGTGCCAGCCCACATTCGCGAGCTGGCGCGGGGTGACGCGGAAACCATTGCCAGGGCCGTTGAGGCGGAGCGGGGCGGGCTGCTGGTCGTTCCGGGAGACACGAACTGTCTTCCCCAGGAGACGCTGGAAGCGCTGCTCCAGCGCCTGAAGTGCCCGGTGCTGTGGCTTGGCACGACGACGTAGGGAGAGATGGACGACAACGGCGCGCGAAACCGGTCGGCTTCTCCCCGGCGGGACACCCCTTCGACCCGATGGTCCTTCCGGCTCCTGTGTCTGGCCGCCCTGATCCTCCCCTTCGAGGCCGTGCGCCCTCTGCTGCCCCTTCCCCTGATGGCGCTCACGAGCGTGGAACTGGCGGTGGGCGCGTTCACGGTCGTGGCCCTGGCTTCCCCAGCGGTTCACCGCCGCCTCTCCTCCGCGCTGCGCCCGGCCGATGCCCTGCTGCTGGCCTTCCTGGGCACCGCCTTCCTCTCCGCCGTGCTGGCGCCCGAAGGCCGCATCGAGGCTTTCAAGTTCGCCCTGCGCCTCCTGGCGGGCGCCCTGTTCATGGTGGCCGTCACCGGCACCCTGGCGGCCCGCCCGCGCTACCGTCCCTTGTTGTGGGCCCTGGCGGCCGGCGCCGGGGTGAGCGCCCTGCTGGGCGTGGGCGAAGTAGCCGGGTGGCCCCTCTTGCGCCCGGTGCTGGCCCTCTTCAAGGAAGCGCCCAGCCGGGTGGGCGGCACGCTGCGCCTGAGCGCCTCCTTCCAGTACGCCACCATCGCCGCCGCTTACTACGAGATGGCGCTCCCCCTGCTTCTGGTGCTGGCGGCCATCGAGAAGCGACAGAGGCGGTGGGGGGCCCTGGGGCTGGCCGCCCTGCTGGTGGTGGGTGCCGTTCTCACCCTCACGCGCAGCACGCTGGCCGTCATGGCGGCCTTGCTGGCCCTGCTGGGATG
>WFWG01000234.1 GCA_015491235.1 Ardenticatenaceae bacterium | reverse complement strand
ACATGAAGTCGATGCTGCGGAAGCTTTCGCGGCAACTTCCGGTGCTTGAGGTGCAGCAGGAAGACGCCGGCGCGCATGTGCAGCATCCGGCCGTGTCGGAGACGGCGTCGGCGCTGGAGCGGTGGCTGGCGACGGTGTCGGTCGGAGGCGATGGGGTGGCGCAGGGCGAGCCGGTGCTGTCCTGAAGGAAAAGGGCGTATGTTGAACTTAAACCTGGAGGGAGCGCCATGTACATGGTCAGAGTAGACAGCAATGGGCGGACGCTTCGGGTGTACGACGATCGGGGCGGGATGCTGTTTATGCGGACGATGCCCACGCGGATCGAGCAGGTGACCGTGAGCGGGAATCTGCTTTCGGTGGTGGGCGAGCAGGGCAGGCTGTGGGTCTATGAACTGCCGAAAGGCGGTTTGAAATACACGCGGTGAGCGGGGCAGGGGGCAGGCAGGCCCCAAAGGACCTGCCTGCCCCGTTTTGCTTCTTAAGAGAGTGCTTGCTCTCCTTTATGATAAGAGCTAAATTGGCCTCACCTTTAGAATTAACCCACTTTCCGCAGCTGCGGTAGCCAGGACGGGAATTTTGGGGTATCCTTGAAGAAGGGAATAGGCCATGCTTGTAACGGAAAGCAGGAGGACACCCCATGGACAGTGTCAGCTACCGCACGGAGCGACTGGATCACCTGGGTATTGTCGCCGGGATTTGCCACGAGATCGACCTTATCGGCCAAATCGACCGGCTGGTGCCGATGCCGAGACGTCAGGTCAGTGTGGGGGAGGCGGTCCAAGCCATGGTGCTGAACGCCTTGGGCTTTGTGGGGCGCCCCTTGTACCTGACCCCGGAGTTCTTTGCCAACAAACCGGTGGAGGTGCTGATCCGCCCTGGGATCACGGCGGACATGTTGAATGATGACAGCCTGGGGCGGGCCCTGGATGCCCTGTGGGAAGCCGGGCTGACCCAAGTGTTTGCCCAGGTGGCCAGCCACGCCTTGAGCCACTTTGGGTTGTTGTCCCGATTTGTGCACGTGGACACCAGTTCGTTTCATGTGCATGGGGCATACGAGGCGTCCGCCGAGAAGCCAGGCGTGATCCGCATCACCCACGGCTACTCGCGAGCTCATCGTCCCGACCTGAAGCAGGTGGTGGTGGGATTGTTGACCACCTATCGTGCCGCGTTGCCGCTCTGGATTCAGACGCTGGACGGGAATGCCAGTGATACCCAGAGCGTGCCGGCGTTGGTACAAGCCTATATCGGCCAGTTGGGGGAAGGGGAGCCCCCTCCCTACATCGTGGCCGATAGCGCGCTGTACAGCCAGGACAACCTGCAAGCGCTTCGGGCGGTGAGATGGATCACCCGTGTGCCGGAGCGCATCGCGCTGGCGCGAACTGTCGAAGAGGCCATCGCCGTGGAGGATATGCGTGCCAGTGCGCTGAAGGGGTATCACTATGCCGAGATAGGAGCGCTTTACGGAGGTGTGCGCCAGCGCTGGCTGGTGGTCTACTCCGAGGCTGCCTACACGCGGGACGTGCAGGCCTTGGAGCAGCGCATCGGGAAAGAGCGAGAGCAAGCGGAACAGGCCATGCGGGAGTTGGCCCGACGTGAATTTCTCACCCGGCAGGAGGCTGAAGAGGCGGTTGCCCAACTGGGTCGCCGCTGGCAGTACCACACCCCCCAGGTGCGCTACACGAGCGTCTCCCATTATGCCCGGCGTGGTCGTCCGGCCAGGGGCACGCCTCCGGAGCGGGTGGGCTGGCGCATCGAGGCCTGGGAGGTGGTGCCGGACCAGGCTGCTCAGGAAGCCGCCCGCCGACGCGCCGGGAAGTTCGTGCTGGCAACCAACGAATTGGATGACGCTGCCTTGCCCAATGAGGAACTCCTCGTAGCCTACAAAGGGCAAGGGGTGGGACCTGAACGTGGCTTTCGGTTCTTGAAAGACCCGCTGTTCTTTGCCGACAGCTTCTTTTTGAAGTCTCCCCAGCGCATCATGGCTTTGATTATGGCGATGGGGCTGGCGCTGTTGGTGTATGCTTTGGCGGAACACAAGTTGCGCCAGCGGTTGCAGAAGACAGGGGAGACCCTTCCCAACCAGGTAGGCAAACCAACGCAGCGTCCGACCCTGCGCCGTATTTTCCAGATGTTTGAAGGAATCGACGTCTTGGTGATGCATGGTCCGCACGGTGTTGAACGACGTGTGTTGAATCTCACCGAATTGCATAAGCGCATCCTGCGCTTATTGGGACCGCATGTCCAAAAATGCTATCTTGCCCCAGAATAGTGCGGAAAGTGGGTTCAAAGAATGGTGATTTTAGATGGGGTGAAAACTGCCTCTTTAATCAACATCCTTAAAAGACCCTTCTGCTCTGGTGGGCTTAATTGAGGAAAGATTTTTGAGAAGGGTGATTGCTTAATAGGTTCCACCTTGTTAAATT
>WFWG01000233.1 GCA_015491235.1 Ardenticatenaceae bacterium | reverse complement strand
CCTCAACCGTTGTGCCGACCACTTTGACGAGCTGGGCGACGAAGGCTCCTACCGTCGAGGGGTTTACCGTCGTCAGGCGGTAGTCGAAGGCAAGCGTCGCGCCGGTCACCCGGGTGGGCAGGAAGATCTGCTGGAAGGCGCTGTAGTATGGGTTGCCGCCGCCAAGGGCATAGATGTCCAGGTAATTTCCATCAGGCCCCCCTGACCGTACCGTGAGGTAGCCTGCGCTGCCGCCACCGCCCCAGTCGTCGGCCGAGGTGTTCAGGGAGGGAATGGCGGCGTCGAAGGTGCCGTTGCGGACGAACTCGCGCCCTGTGAAGGCCTGGGCCGTGCGCGCGCCACCAGGGTGCCCCCCACCGCTCTCGCCGAAGCCGGTGGAGCCGGCCGCCCCTCCGGCTGAAAGGAAAGCAGCCACCAGGGCGAGCCAGCCCCCCAGGAGCACCCAGCGCCAATGGTCGTACAGCCATCGCAGGAAAGATGTCGGAATGGAATGAACCGTCATCGTACACCTCCGCACTGTATTTCACCTGAGCGGGTCACATTGGGCGTTTTTGCCAGACTCCAGGATCGGCACCAGGCCACGCGACGGAGCGCGACCGATACCCATCCACTTACTCTCTCACCACAACGGGCAGGTAGAGTTTGCGGTCCGATAGTGCTTCGCCCATGAGGGCAAAGCGCGTCAGGTGGTCGAGTGCCACGGTAATGATGTTTTGCTGGGTGTCCAGCGAACAGCCCTGACAAGGCAGCAGCTTGACCCACTGGGAGCCGTTCCACCAGGTCAGGTTGAGGCTGCTTTCCGGCGAAATGCCGGCCTTCTGCCAGTCTTCGTCGCGATAGTGGACGGTAATGGTAAAGGGCTTGGAGAACTTCGTCACCGGCTTGCCGTTGGCATCTCGGGCGATGATGCGGAAGCTCTTGCCGGCGTAGCGGAAGGTGCCCATGTCGTATCCGGGCGTGACATACGAGGTGAAGCTGATGGTCACGGTGGACGTGACGCTGCCCGGCGGGAAGGTGATGGTGACGCCGTGGGTGGTCGTGATGGTTCCACCACCGGAAGGCGTCGCTGTGCCGGTGGCCGCGTCGTCGTTGACGATGGTCACCACGGCTTGGGCGTCAACGATGAAGGCGTTGACCGGCGCACTCAGCGTGACGGTGAAAGTCTCGTCCGGCTCGTGGGCTGCATCGCCCAGCACGGTCAGCGTCAGTGGTTTCTGGGCTGTGCCTGGCGCGAAGGTGATGGTACCGCTGAGGCTCTGGTAATCTTGGCCGGCCGTGGCCGTACCGTCCTGCGTGGCGTACGTGACGGTTACCGTTTGGGTGGAGGTGGGCACCAGCCGCAGCATCACCTGGGCGGTGGTGTTCCCCCGATTCCCTTCCACGACGCGCACGTCGTTCACCCGCACTTCGGAAAGAGCCTCTCCCATGAGCAGAAAGGCGGTGCCGATTTTTTGCTGCGCGGCCACCAGGCGGTTGGCCTGGGCGTCGAGCGAGCACCCCTGACAGGGCTGCAAGGTGTTGTTGTCCTTCAGGTAGAGGTTCAACGTGTTTTCGGCGCGAATGTGGGCATTCTGCCACTCCGCGTCGGTGTACTGCAGGGTCACCGTGTACGGCTTGTTCAACTGGGCCACCGGGCTCCCGTCCGAAGCCCTGAAGGCCCTCAACTCGAACGCGCGGCCCGTGGTGCGCAGCCGGCCGTGGAGGATGCCGGGTTGCGTGAACACGGGCGTGAAGACGATGACCGTGTCGGTCGTCACACTTTGGGGGCCGACTGTCACCGTGATGCCGAGCGAAGTGACAAGTGTGCCGCCGGCCGAAGGCGTGATGGTCACGCGGCGGGAGGGGTACACGCCGGCGTCAATCCTGGTGCGCTGCCCGGACAACAGGGTCGGCACGTCGGCCACGCCCGGCTCCACCACGTCGCTGTCCCGCCCCTCGTCGTTGCCCTGGTTGGGCGGGCTGAAGGTGGCGAAGGCGTCCCACGGCGTGAACTTTGCCTGGAGCGCCGTGCCGACCTGGTCGTTGGGCACGGTAAGGGTGTAGCGCCCGCCCGCATCCGGCACGGTCTCCCCGAGGAGCGTCGTTGTCGGCGGCAGGGACCACAGGGAAACGGTGATCTGGCTCATGGGGCCTTCACCGGCGTCGCGGAGGCCGTTGAAGTCGGCGTCGTACCACACCTGTCCCGTCACGACGGGGGGAATCACGAAGCCGGCGTCAATGTCGGTGACGGAACGGGTCACCGTAAAGGGCGGTGTCTCGACCGGATTGGAGGGGTACTGCGTGGATTTCCCCCTCACGTCGCTGTCCACCGCCGGGCTCGAGCCCGGGGCCTGAGCGCGGAAGCGGGTGGGATAATAGGCGGGCGGCGGCTCGAAAGTCATCACATAGGTGATGGTTTTCAAGGGCGCGACGTTCGTCAGCGTGTACCGCCCGTCGGTGAGGGTCACCGTTTGGGCCACCTGCTGGTTGGTGGCCGCGTTTCGCAGCGTGACGGTGACGCCCGGTATTCCCGGCTCGCCCGGGTCCTGGATGCCGTCCCCGTCCAGGTCGTGCCAGACGAAGTCGCCCACGCTGACCGGGTTCACGCTGGGGGTGACGCTCACGTCGTCCACGTAAAACGTGCTCGTCATGGGCACCTGGCCGTAGAAGGCCACGTAGAAGGGGACGCCCTCTGTGATGGGCAGCGTGGCGGTCATCCAGGGCGTGACTTTGGGCGCCGAAGGGCTTGCGGGCACGTTCGTTTCGGTCAGCGTCCTCCAGGTGACGCCGTTCGGGTCACCGCTGCCCGTGTAGTTGGTGGAGACCAGGACGGCAAACCAGCCCACGTTGTCGCTTCCCACGTCGAAGCGGTAGGTGTACGTCAGAACGGCCGGTGCGCCGACCGGCACGTTGATTTTGGGCGAGATGAGCCAGGCCGACTCGATGCCGAGTTGGTTGGGGGAGGCTTCCAGCTTGGCGGCCCCGGGGGGCGAGAAATACCCGTTCGTGGAGTGGGTCCACCGGATGCCTACCTCCTTCCAGTTCACCCACCCGGCCGGCGGCCAGGAGTCGAACGACTCCGAGAGCAAGGTGCTGCCCGGCGCCGCCTCAACCGTTCCCGGCGCCCCGGCAGCCCCCCAGCGCAACAGGCCGATGGCGGCCAACAGGGCCACCAACACGGCACCCGGGATCCACACGGTACGACGTATGCGACGGCACATTGCTCCTTTCCTCCTTTCGCCATGTTACACCAAT
>WFWG01000232.1 GCA_015491235.1 Ardenticatenaceae bacterium | reverse complement strand
CATGGCATTTGTAGACCCAATTGGTATCAGACTTCACGGGAGTGGGCGCTCACCCGCTGGAGTCGCGGAACGGCCTCCGGCCTCGTCGGGTGCAGGTGGGACGACCCGCGCTGTGGCCCCCTTCTCCTCCAGGGCACGGACGAGCCACTCCGCGTCCTGGCGGCTGACGCCCGTCACAATCACGGCCGGTGGATGTCGCACGGCCTGAAAGGCTTCTGCCAGACTGCCGGGCCGGGCCTGCCGCACCAGGCGCAGCACGGCCGAGCGGCGCCGCCCCGTCTCCAGCAACTCCACGGCGAAGGGGCCAGGCCGGGCGCGCTCGTAGAAGGGCGGCTCCCGCAGCCGCTCGCTCTCCTCCCGGCCCCACAGAATCATGAGGGCCGAGCCACTCACGAGGAAAGCCAGGAGCACCGCGGCCACCAAGACGTGTTCCGCGCTCATGGGTGCCTCCGCGCTCTTATTCCTGCGACTCCCTGCCAGGGGGCGTGGGGGTGTTCCCCTGGAGCGCAGCGTTGCTGCGCCCCTACACCCTTTTGCCGTTCGTACCACCCAACGACGCAAGTCCTGCTTGCTCCTGACAGGTCTTCCGGGACCTGTCAGGTCTCCAAAGCCTACCGCCGCTTCTGGAAGGTGGGCGCCTGGTAGTTGGGCGCTTCCTTGGTGATGAGCACGCCGTGCGGGTGGCTCTCGATCAGGCCGGCGTGGGTGATGCGGCGGAAGCGGGCCTTCTCCCACAGCTCGGGAATCGTGCGGGCGCCCACGTAGCCCATGCCGCTGCGCACGCCGCCCACGATCTGGAAGACGAAGTCGTGCAGGCGGCCCTTGTACGGGATGTAGCCCTCGACGCCCTCGGGCACCAGCTTGCCCTCGGCTCCCTGGGCGTAGCGGTCGCGCCCTGGCCCCTTCATGGCGCCCAGGCTGCCCATGCCCCGGTAGTTCTTGAAGCGCTCGCCCTGGTAGAGCACGATTTCGCCGGGCGACTCGTCCAGTCCCGCCAGCAGCGACCCCAGCATAACGGCCGACGCCCCGGCCGCCAGCGCCTTCACGATGTCGCCGCTGTACTTGATGCCCCCGTCGGCGATGACGGGCACCTTGTAGGGCCGCGCGGCCTGAGCACACTCCCACACGGCCGTGACCTGGGGCACGCCAACCCCGCTGATGACGCGCGTGGTGCAGATGGAACCGGCCCCGATGCCCACCTTGACCGCGTGGGCGCCGGCCTCGATGAGCGCCAGTGTGCCCTCGGGCGTGGCCACGTTGCCGGCGATAACGGGCGTCTTCGGGAAGAGTTCCCGCAGCCGCCGCACCGTCTCGATGACATTTTTGGAGTGGCCGTGGGCCGTGTCCACCACCAGCACGTCCACGCCCGCCCGCACCAGCGCGTCGGCCCGCTCGAGGGCCTTGGGTCCCGTGCCGATGGCCGCGCCCACCAGCAGCCGCTTGAGCTCGTCGGTGGCCGCCAGGGGATACTGCCGCTTCTTCTGGATGTCCTTGACGGTGATAAGCCCTTTCAGGTAGCCGTTCTCGTCCACCAGGGGCAGCTTCTCGATGCGGTGCTCCTGGAGAATGCGCTTCGCCTCCTCCAGCGTCGTGCCCATTGGGGCTGTGATGAGGTTGCGACTGGTCATGAACTCGCTCACCGGCCGGTCGAAGTCCTCCGGCTCCACGAAGCGAATGTCCCGGTTGGTCAGGATGCCCACCAGCTTGCCGTTTTCCGTGATGGGCACGCCCGATATGCGGTAGGTGCTCATGATGCGCTCGGCGTCGGCGATGGTGGCCGTGGGCGGCAGGGTGATGGGGTCAACGATCATGCCCGACTCGGAGCGCTTCACCTTGTCCACCTCGGCGGCCTGTGCCTCGACGGTCATGTTGCGGTGGATGACGCCCAGCCCCCCCTCGCGGGCCAGCGCGATGGCCATGCGGGCTTCGGTGACGGTGTCCATGGCAGCCGAGAGAATAGGAATGTTCAGGCGAATGCCCGGCGCGATTTCCGTGCTCAAGTTCACCTCCGAGGGAAGCACCTCACTATAGCCGGGCAACAGCAACACGTCGTCGAACGTCAGGGCCTCACGCCCCAAAAAGTGTGGGTCGCTCATGTGCTCAACCCTCCTTCTCGCGCTTGGTTTGCCGTTTTCCCTCGCCTCCGAGTGTTGACGTAAAGGATAATCCACGCCCGCAGAAGTGCAAAATGAGGCTTCGGAGAACGGGGAGCCCCAGGTAAACAAAAAGCGGAGGCGTTCCGACACCTCCGCTCGCTGGCGAAAGCAAACGCGGCTAGAACATGCCCGGTCCAAAGCCCAAGATGCTGGGGTCCTCCATCATGCTGGGATCCCACGGTTCAGGCAGCACTTCAACCTCCACAGTGCGCTCGGGGACAACCTCCTGGGCCTTCTCCTTGACCATCTGGACCATCCACGGGGCATACGGGCAGAAGGGCGTTGTGAGCAACATCTTAATGTGAACCCGGCTATCCTCGAAGAGAATTTCCTTAATCAGCCCCAATGCCACCACGTCCAGGCCAATTTCCGGGTCCACCACCTGGCGCAGGTTCTCGCGAATTTGAGCTTCCACCTCTTGCGAGCTTGTCCCAGCGGACGTGTCGCCTGCCTGCTGTTGCGCTTCCGGCTGTTGAGCCTCTGGCTGTCGAGTTTCCTCACTCATACTCAATCCTCCTCTAAAACACTTCGCCTCTACTACTCGACCACAGTGAATTTTGGGTAAAACGCCGACAGAGAAAATTCTATATCGCACCGAAAAAGCCTAACGATATTTCTTCCAATGGCGCGCGAAGCGCGCCATTGGAAGAAATATCTCCCTTTTTGCTGATAAACGACCACGCAGATTTTTGTGTAAATCTGCGTGGTCGAGTACTACTCCGAAACGGCCACATAAATCTGGTCATCAACCACCTTCACCGGATACGCCCGGATGGGCTGTACGGCTGGCAAACGGCGCACCTGCCCCGTGCGCACGTCGAACTGGGCGCCGTGGCGGGGGCATTCGATAAGGCAGCCCTCCAGCGTGCCCTCGCCCAGCGGCCCGCCGTCGTGGGTGCACACGTCGTCCACGGCGAAGAAGCCGTCCTCACAGTGGGCCAGTGCCAGCCGTCGTCCGTTGACTTCCACAACCTTCACCCGTCCCAAGGGGACATCGTCAGTTTTCGCCACCGGCACGAAGTCCGCTTCAGGCATGATCCTCCTCTCCTGGCCACCCGCGAATGCCGTAAACGCCCGCCTTTAGGACCTTCAGGCTCAGCAAGGCGCATTTGATGCGCACTGGTCCCAGCGAGATGCCCAACTGCTCCAGCAAGTCCTCCTTGGAAAGTTGGCGCACCTCCTCCAACGACTTCCCCTTGACCATCTCAGTCAAAATGGAAGCCGAAGCCTGGCTGATGGCACATCCTTCGCCCTGAAAGCGGATGTCGGCAATGCGGTCGTCCTCCAGTTTGATGTCAATGCGCACCCGGTCCCCGCAGACGGGATTGTCCTCTTCATACGAGATGTCCGGGTTTTCCAGCGTGCCGTAGTTCCGCGGATTCTTGTAGTGATCCAGGATGTACTCGCGGTAGAAATCGTCCATGAATATCACCGACGAAAAGGGGTTTTCATCAACTGCGCCAGCATTACGCGAAGACCTCTTCCACCTTGTGCAAGGCCTCGACCAAGCAGTCCACTTCCTCGAAAGTGGTGTACAGGTAGAAACTGGCCCGCGTCGTTGCGACCACGCCGTAGCGCTGCATGAGCGGCTGGGCGCAATGGTGCCCGGCCCGCACGGCAATGCCCTCACGGTCCAACACGGCGGCCACGTCGTGGGCGTGCACGGCTCCCAGCGTGAAGGCCATCACCCCACCTTTGTGGTGCGGGTTGCGCGGCCCGAAGAGGCGCAGGCGGGGTACTTCGCTCAGCGCCTCCAGGGCGTAGGCCGTGATTTCGATTTCGTGCTGACGCACGTTTGCCATGCCCAGCGAACTGAGGAAGTCCACGGCCGCTCCCAGCCCGATCGCTTCGGCGATGGCCGGCGTGCCAGCCTCGAACTTGTGGGGCAGGTCAGCCCACGTGGAGCGCTCCAGCGTGACGCGCCGGATCATGTCTCCACCGCCCATGAACGGGGGCATGGCCTCCAGAATCTCCTCCCGCCCCCACAGCACGCCAATGCCAGTAGGACCGCACATCTTGTGGCCACTGAAGGCCAGGAAGTCAATGTCCAGCGCCTGCACGTCCACCGGCAGGTGAGGCACACTCTGGGCGCCGTCCACCAGGATGAGCGCGCCCACGGCGTGAGCCTTGCGGGCAATCTCCTCCACCGGGTTGATGGTGCCCAACACGTTGCTCATGTGGGTAATGCTCACCAGCTTCACCCGCTCGTCGAGCAGCCGGTCCAGGGCCTCCATGTCCAGGTAGCCGTCGTCGGTGACGGGGACCACGCGCAACTCGATGTCCACCAGGTCGCGCAGAATCTGCCAGGGGACGATGTTGGAATGATGTTCCATCTCCGTGATGAGCACAGCGTCGCCCGGCTTCAGGTTGGCCCGCCCCCAAGCGTAGGCCACCAGGTTGATGGCCTCAGTCGTGTTGCGCGTGTAGATCACCTCGCGCGAACTGCGGGCGTTGATGAAGCGAGCAATGCGCTCGCGCGCCCCCTCATAGGCGGCTGTGGCCTCCTCGCTCAGCGTGTGGATGCCCCGGTGGACGTTGGAGTTGTACCGGAGGTAGAACTCGTCCATCGCCTCGATGACGGCCAGTGGTTTCTGGGACGTGGCCGTGCTGTCCAGGTAAACGAGGGGCTTTCCGTTTACCTTGCGCTGAAAGACCGGAAATTGTGCTCGGACGGCGTTCACATCGTACATGCCACACTCCGTGCGCTGTCTGCCGCCGGTCGGTCCGGCGCCGGGAGCCGACGTGGCTGACCTAATCCACCGCCTCGAATTCAAGCCCCAACTCTTGCGCTTCCTCGGCAACTTGAGCGGCACGGTCGGCCTCGATTTGAGCCAGAAGACGCTCCACCTCGTACTTGCGGACGGCCGCTTTGGCCGTGTGAATGCCGAGCGTGGCGCACCGCAGGCGGGCCGTGACCACTTCACGCCCTAAGATGTCAATCAGGTCGTCGGCTTTCAGGCTCTTGATGTCGTCCAACGTCTTGCCCTGCACCATTTCCGAGGCCAGCGAGGCGGCTGCCTGACTAATGGTACACCCTTCGCCCTCCCAGCGAGCCTCGACGACTTTCTGAGTCTCCGGATCAACCTTCAGGTAGAAGGTGACGACGTCACCGCACCCCGGGTTTCCCCCCTTCATGACCACATCTGGGTTTTCCAGTCGTCCCCGGTTGCGCGGATTTTCGTAGTGGTCGAGAATGAACTCGATCTGCGATTGGCGGTCAAGCATAGAACGCCTCTCCTGCGTCGCCGGAACCACACCGGCGGTTTTCCTTATAGTTTATCGCACATCACACCAATGTGCCAAATGGCAACTTCTAAGCCTGACGAGCCTCTGGGAACCTTCCCGGCTCCTCTCACCTCGACGTAGGAAGACACAGTGGACGGGCTACAAACCCGTCCACTGTACGGGTTCCATCCTTCCTGAGTGCCGACGATGGTCTTAGTACCCCAACCGCTCGTGAATGACGTTGCGCAGCCGGTCGCGCACCTGGCGGAGCGGGATGCGTTCCAGCACGGGCGCGAAGAAGCCGTCCACGATGACCCGCGTCGCCAGGTCGCGCGGAATACCACGGCTCATCAGGTAGAACAGCTCCTCCTCGTCAATCTGGCTGATAGTAGCCCCGTGGGTACAGCGCACGTCGTTGGCCTCGATTTCCAGCATGGGGATGCTGTCGGCGTGCGCCTTGGGGCTGAGAATCAGGTTGCGGTTGGCCTGGTAAGCATCCGTCTGCTGGGCGCCCCGGTCCACCCGGATAAGGCCCCGGTAGACCGTGTGGGCCTCCCCGATGAGCGCGCCCTTGTAGAGCAGGTCGCTGGACGTGTGGGTGCTGCGGTGGTGCTGCAACGTGTGGTTGGCGATGTGCTGCTTCTTCTGCGGGAAGTAGACGCCCTGCAAGAAAGCCGTGGCACCATCACCGTCGAGCAGCACTTCGGTCTCGAAGCGCGTGAGCGTGCTGCCGAACTCGCCCGTGCTCCAGTTGAGCGTGGCGTTGGAGAAGAGGCGGGCGCGCTGGGTGGAGAGGTGATAGACACCCTCGCCCCAGTTCTGCACGTCCAAGTAGGTGAGCGTGGAATTCTCGCCCACGACCAACTCGATAACACCCCCCACGTAAGACGGCGTGTCGAAATCGTAGGAGAGGTACTCGTCGAGCACCGTCACGCTGGCGTTGCGGCCGGTGATGACCAGCACGTGGGGGAAACTCATCACCCCGCCGTTGTCCAGCCAGTGGACAATCTGGAAGGGGCGTTCCACCGTCACGTTGTCGGGCACGTAGATGACCACGCCGCCGCTCATCATGGCCGCGTGCAGGGCTTGGAACTTGCCCTCGTCGGCCTGCACCACGGCGCCCAGGTGCTCCTTCAACAAATCCCCGTGCTCGCGCAGGGCGGTCTCCAGGTCGGCGAAGATGACACCCTGGGCGGTCACGTCCGGGTTCACGTCATAGAAGACCAGCCCCCCCTCGCGGCGCACCAGCAGGCCAGCGCGCTTTTCGGCCGCGCGCAAGATACCCTGAAGCTTGTCGGGCAGCGCCTCCGTTGTGGTCACCGAAGCGGGTGTCGCCGTGACGGGCGTGGCGTTGCTCAACACTTCGATGATGGGACGCACGTCCGTCTTGCGCCACTCCTCGTCGCGGGAACTGTCGGGCCAGGGCGTGTCCAGGAAAAGGCGCCACGCCTCCTGGCGCCGCTGATAAAACCAGTCGGGTTCCTGAAAATGAGCGCTCAGCGCCTCGATGACATCTCGGCTGAGAGCGCGCAGTGTTCGTGTTGTGTCGGTCACGGTGTCTCCTCCGTTTCAGTGTTCAGTGAACAGTAAGCAGTAATCAGTCCATGTTTTTAGCTGATTACTGTTTACTGACAGGACGTACGCCGTTGAATCGTGTGCCGATCGCGATGGGAAAGGGGGATTGGGGGG
>WFWG01000231.1 GCA_015491235.1 Ardenticatenaceae bacterium | reverse complement strand
GCAGGCCGGGTCGGCACTTATACGGAGCGGCCGCATTCGGCTGCTGGCCGAATGGCTCAACCAGTTGCCCCAGAAGCTCATTCGCGCCCGACCGATGTTGATGTCCCTGCAAGGGACTGTGGCCTACATGCAGGGCGATCTGGACCGCGGGCTGCATCAGCTCGAGGAAGCCGTCACCCTTCTTCAATCTGAAGGCGCCGACCGAAACGCACTGGCCCTTACCCTGCTTAGGCGAGCTGTTGCCTATCGGTTTCGAGGCAATTACCCTGCTGCTATTAGAGATGCTGAAAAGGTGCTCTCATTAGTCGAACGCGATCAAGAAACCGAACAGATACTTCATTACCAAGGACTCGCTCTGCGTGAAAAAGGTATCAATCTCTTTCACTTAGGCAAAGCTAGAGAAGCCCTCCCTTTTCTGGATAAATCTTTAGAACTTTTAGAAAAAGCAGGAGATTATCCGAATATAGCCAAGCCGTTACTAGAGATAGGCATAGCACATGCAAGTACAGGGCATTTTTCGGCGGCTGAAACTTTTTTCCAAAAAGCGCTTTTTTACAATGAGGAAGTTCAAAATACTGCTGAACAAATCGTCGTTCTTAACAACATGGGTGTTCTCTACCATAAACTCGGACATCACGTAAAAGCGGTTTCGACTTTGGAGAAAGCTCTTCATCTGGTCGAGCAAACAAAATACTTGCGACTAAAGGGATACATACTTTGTAGCTTAGGTGATGTATTTGCCGAAATTCAAGCTTCCGACATGGCACGGGAAATTTACCAACAAGCGCGACACGTTGCTACAACCATTCAGGATAAGTTTCTCCTGCTTTACGTAGACATAACTGAGGCTGATCTCCTCCGCAAAAGTGGAGATTTCGCTCATGCATTTGCCCTCCTCGACCGAAGCCGCCCCTCACCCGATTTGCAGCCATTTGAGTATGCTCTCTGGTCTTTGGAAGCTGGGAAGCTTGCCTTTGCAGAAGCCAAGTGGCGGGAAGCTGTCGAACACTTTCGACGTGCTGCTACGGCATTTGAAGCCGGAGAACAGCGCGTGGAGGCCTTCCAGGCCTTCATGTATCTGGCTGCGGCTCTCCACGCTCAAAAGGACACGGCCGGCAGCCGTGACTGGGTGCAAAGGGCGCTCGACCTGGCCGATCAGGTCGAATCCCCTCATCCCCTGGCAATGGCTGTGCGAGAACTGCGCCCCTTCCTGGAAACCCTACGGCGAGACTTTGAGTTCGGTCCCCGATTTACACCGCTGTTGGAGGAACTTGACCACTTCGAACAGCGCCTTCCCGCCATCCGCAAGACGTTACGTGACCACACAACGGTCGTCGCTCCCCCCCCGCCTCGGCTGGTCATCAGGGCGCTGGGCCACGCTACTGTGCGACGCGGGGGCCGGCTGATCACCACCTCCGACTGGCAGACCCAGACAGCCCGCGACCTGTTCTTTTGTGTGCTGGCTCATCAGGATGGCCTGACAAAAGAGGCGATTGGAGAACTTCTCTGGCCCGAGGCTGGCCTGCGGCGTATCAAGTTGCGCTTCAAGAATACCCTTTACAGAGTGCGACGAGCGGTAGGGAGTGACGCCATCGTGTTCGACGGCGAGCGTTACTTCTTCAACCGCGACTTGGACTACGAGTACGACGCGGAGCGCTTTCAGGAGCTGCTGAAGCGCGCCCAGCAAGCCACCACGTCAAGCGAGCGGATATCGGCCCTAACCGCTGCTGTGGAACTCTACGACGGGCCTTTCCTGCCAGAGGTAGAAGGCGTCTGGGTGTGGCCGCTGCGCGAGCGATTTCGGCAAATGTTCCTGTCGGCTGTGCTTGATCTGGCGAGACATCACCTGACGGCAGGCCACCTTTCGGCTGCCCTGGAGTGGTGCCAGCGCGCCCTTGCCGAGGACCCTTGCCTGGAAGAAGCCCACCGCCTGGCTATGCGGGTTTACGCCGCCATGGGGAACCGGGCGGCCGTGGTGCGACAGTTCGAACTCTGCCGCCAGACTTTGCTTCAGGAAGTTAACGTTCCCCCGTCACCTCAAACGGAGGACCTCCTTCGCGCGCTCACTCGTTAGTGACAGGAGTCACGCGGTTACTTTGGACAAAAGGTTTTGCCAGTCATATTCCGGAGGTGCAGGAGGTGGAACCCCCTGCCGGGGGCGTGGAAGGTGTCCCCACTCCTCTTTTTCTTTTTTCCGTCAGCACAACACCCAACTGCGTAAGTCCTGTTAGTGAGTTGCCCGAGATACGAAGATACAGAGAGAGGCGCTCACTGCTAGGAGGCTGGCTTCACCTTTGGAACAAAAGGGGGTAGGACTCGCTTCAAATCCGGATAGGACTTTCGTCCTGGGACCGGTTTGGAGCCCTTTCTGAAGCGCTCTTTTTTTTATATTTGTAATAACAAACATAAAGAAGGTGAAAACAATTCCAGTTTTGAAATAAGGAGGGAATCATGAAGCGGTACACTTCTGAAGAGCGCTATATACAAGTAATGCTACTTTTGATCAGTTTGATGCTCTTCGTGTTAGGAGCAGGGGCACCTTTTACAGGTGGGGGGCCAGGAGGATAGTTTAGTCATAAAACTAAAGTGATTGTATTCAAGCAGCACCTGGGGGATAAACGGTTAAATAATTCCAGGTGCTGATTTTTTATTTTCAGTACGCTCCCTTGCCCAATAGGACAACCCACAGGGTCTTCCACAAAATTTTGAGGTCCAACCAGAGAGAATAATTCTGGATGTAAAAGAGGTCGTCTTCGGTGTGGAGGTGCATGGGCTTGTCGGACCGCCCGTTGACTTGCCACCACCCGGTGATACCCTGGGGCACGGCAAAGCGCTTGCGCTGCCACGGCTCATATTTTTCCACCAGCCACGGCAGTTCGGGGCGCGGGCCCACCAGACTCATGTCACCTTTCAGCACGTTGAAGAGTTGGGGTAACTCGTCCAAACTGAAGCGCCGCAAGAAGCGCCCCACGCGCGTCACACGGGGGTCGTCCGGCTTCTTGTGAATGATGTGGCCTTGCTCGTCCACCTCGTTGACCTGCTCCTGTAGCTGTTCCGCTCCATCCACCATGGTGCGAAACTTGTACATGGTGAAAAGGCGCCCGTTCTCCCCCACCCGCTGCTGGCGGAAAAGCACCGGGCCAGGAGAATCGAGCTTGATGGCCAGAGCCACCACGGCCATAATGGGGAGCGCCGCTATTGTCATTGCGCCTCCCACAACCAAGTCGAAGAGGCGCTTCATCAGCCGCTGAAAATCGTTGAGGGCCGGCGTGCGCAGGTTAATCATGGGGATGCCCGCGAAATCCTCCGCCGACGCGCGGTAGAGGGCTAAGGCGAAGTAGTCGGGCACGATGCGGGCCTGCACGGGCAACTCGTGGAGGGCGGCCACCAGGCTGTCCAGCCGCGCGTAGGCTTGGCGCGGCAAGGCGATGACAACTTCTTCCACCTTGCATTCGTGCACCACACGGGCCACCTCGTCCAATGTGCCCAGAACAGGAAGCCCTTCCCCCTGTTCCACCGGACAATCATCCAAGTAGCCCACGAATTCTAGACCAGTCCAAGCGTACTTCTCGATCATGCAGGCAACCCGTTGTCCTACCTCTCCCGCACCGATCACCAACACGCGGCGGCACACTGGTGGCACTCTGCTCCACCGCCACAGGAGTCGGGCTACTGTCCGCCATCCCAGCAAGAAGGAAAAATTGAACGCCGCAAAGAGGACGAAAAGCCAGCGCGAAACTTCGCGGGATGTGAGGTAGAGAAAGCCAGCAAAACAGAGCGCGGCCAACATCGTGCCGAAGGCCACGCGCTGAAATTCGTCCGCTGCTTTGTACGTGTGCTTGGGGTCATAAGCAGAAACAACCAGGAGCACCAATACCCACAAAAAGGGCGCAATCACGTACAGGTGTACGGGCAAGTGCACAGTTTCCAGGGGGCGAAGCGAAGGAAAAAACAGAGGCAGCGCAGGTCGCATCATCACAGCCAGGCGGAGGGCAAGAAGCGTCAGCACGGCATCAGCGAGCATGGAGAGGATGGCGAAGTCAACGCTAAAACGGCGCAACACGAGGGCACCTCCTCCTTTTCACAACCACAGGCTGACTCCAGGGGCACTTTGGAATAATAAACCCCGTTGAGATTCGCGTCAAGTTGGAGCTTGCCGTTCAGAATTCGTCTTCACGGCTCTTCTCCAGCCAGCAACTTCTCCAACATTTCCCGCGCTCCCTTGTCGTTGGGGTCAATTTCGAGCACTTGCCGGTAGAGCGCCACGGCTTCTTCCCGGCGGCCGTCCCGGGCGTAGAACCAGGCCAGCGCTCGGTACGCCCACTTCTCGTTGGGGCGCAGCTCAATGGCCTGACGCAACATAGTCTCCCCCTCGGCCTGGCGGCCCAGCCGCCAGAGGGCGTCACCCCGTTGAATGTAGGCCCAGTAGTGTTTTGGGCTGCGCCGGATAACCTCGGCCAGCACTTCCTGAGCTTGTTCCAGGTTGCCCAGTTGTTTCAGGGCCACACCGTGGTGGTAGAGGGTGACCGTGCGCTGCCACTCAGCTTCGAACTGGTCGCGGGCCAAGGCTTCCTCACAGGCCGCCAGCGACTGCTCCCACGCCCTAAGACGCTGAGAGGCACGACAGATTTCCAGCAACAGCGTGCTCGCTCCTACTTCGCCCTCGGGTGCGTCCACGCCCTGGCGAAAGGCCTCGACGGCCTCCTCATCGCGCTTTTGTTGGGCCAGCACGCGGCCCAGTTCATACCACAGGTCGCGGTTGGTGGGCCAGACTTGGGTTCCTGTTCGAAAAGCAGTCTCGGCGCGGTCCCAAGCTTCTAGCGCTTTGAAGACCAAGCCACGCCGATAGAAAACAGCCCCTTCAGCGCGCGGGTCCATTTTCAGGGCGCGATCGTACCAGCGCAGGGCCTCGTCGTAGCGCTTGGCCTTGCGAGCCTCGTCGCCGCGCACGAGCAGGGCGTTACCGTCAAAACCTCCGTCTTTCCACGCCCTCCGCTGGCGTGCCAAGGGGGCAAAGGCCGCGTAGCGGGCCGCCTCGGGCGTGGTCAATGCCACGTCGCCCCAGCCGTACCAGTCGCCCGTGGCGTCGCCAGCCGGGCCGGGCGCCGTGCCGAAGACCAGCGTCACCTGTTGTCCGGCCCACGGGGTAAGGTCTGTCCAGCTGGGCACCCATCCAGCGCGGGCTTCCTCGCCCGTGACGTGGCGCTCAAAGAGGAGACGAGCCTCCCCTGCTGGCGGCTCCACCCAAAGCTGGAAAACAGCCCCGTCTGTACCCCACTCCCGCGCCCGTGGGTCCAACCCAAGCAGGAAGCGCACGGCCGGCCGGTCGGGAGGCACGCGCAGGGCGAGGCGCACCTTGGCCGGTGGGTGGAGGAAGAGCACCTGGTGTTCTTCGGGCGTGGGGTCGCCCGTGCCGGCATAGGGGAGCCGGAAGGTCGTGAGGCCAGTATAGCAGGTTTGGGGGCGGCCGGACCGGCAAAAGGGGGTCTCCACGGGCACGTCCGGGGCCTCCACGGGCGTTTGGGCCAGCAAGGCGGTGAGGGACGTGACGGGGGCCGAGGTCACCACCCGAACCATCTGCTCGTAGGCCAGACCGGCCTCCCAGTCGGCCAGCGGGAAGGCAGGGGCCAGGCGCCGGGCCTGCTCGAAGGCCTCGGCCGCCTTTATCCACTCCCAGCGAGCCATGTAGATCCACCCGGCCAGCCGGTAGGCGTGAGAATGGTCTGGCCGCCAGCGGATGGCCGCGCCCAGGTGCCCCAAGGCTTGATCCAGCGCCTCCCCGTCGGCCACTTGAGGCAGGGTGTCGGCGTGGCGCGGTTCCAGCCAGGTCAGGCCCTGGCTCATCAACTGGCCGGCCTGCTCCACGTTGTAGGCCCACAGGAGCCACGGCACGGCTACCCGCCCAATCAATCCGCCCACAACCAGCAGCCCCAGCACCGCGGCCGCTAGATATCGCCAGCGACCTGCCCCTTGCAGGTGCTGCCAGTCGAGGACAGCAAAGGGCCGCGTGCGCTCGGTTGTGAGTCGTCGTTTTTCAACGGGAGCTTCGTCCATGGCCCGCGATCATCTCCAAATGTCTATCGTCACAATGCGCCACAGCGAGGCCGCGTTGAGCGCCACCATGAGGGCGAACAAGACGACCAGGCTCAAACGCTGCCAACGGAGGCGCGGCCAGGCCGTCCACCCCGCCACCAGGGCCAGCGCCGTGGGCACGATGGCCGGGTAAGCGTAACGGGCTACGGGGATAAAAGGACGAGACCACGGGAACAGGGATGGAAAGGGGCGCGCGAAGGCCACCCCCCACACCAGCAAGCCGGCCGCCCCCAAGAAGAGTACCGCCCACTTGAGTGAAGGGGCGTGTCTCCCTCGAAGCAGCCGCACGCCACGCACAGCAGCACCAGCGAGCCCCAGCAGGGTCACCCAAGTGAGCAGCCGGTACCAAGCGGGGGTGATAAGTGTCCCGCCCCACCCAAAAACGGCCCAAAAGCTCTGCAGGAGGCGGGTGGCCGTGGGGCGGTAGACCCAGCCGGTACGCTCCCGGTCAAGTACCAGTACTATCATCTCAAAGGGCCCCAAGGGGACAGGCGAAACCAGCCGCCGCATGGCCCGCACAGCCCACGGTCGCAGCCAGGGCCAGCCCTGCTCTGCCGACGCGTTGCGAACCGCGTTTGTGAATGGGCGCCCGCCCCACGTTCCCGTGTGGCCGTCCGGACCGCTGAAGCGGGGTGGATCATCTGCTGGCCGCTGGCCCTCGACCAGCACAACGCCGTCGTAGTAGACCACAACGGGCTCCTCCAGGTTCCGGTCAGCGAGGGGCTGGAACACGACGTACAATCCTTTCGTGTCGGAAGCCACAGTGGTTGTGAAAGCATAGAACGTTGGCTCCGTTCCCACCTCTACGTTCGGCCAGTTGGCTTGGGTTCCCCCCAGACGCGGTGATCTCACAGTGACCGGTCGCGTCGCCCAGATCCAAGCGCCCAGCGTCACCGTCTTTCCCCGCAGCGCTTCGACCTGATCAGATAGCAAGACGTTAATGGCCCGCCGGCCCGGTTTTTCAGCGTCCATCTCCAGGGCCAAGGCATATCTTCCGAGAGGAGCGCGCTCAACTCGCTGGCGCAGTGCCAACTCCTGATCAGTGTACCGGTACCAGTAGGCCGCATCCCCCCAGGAAAAGAGGAGCGGCACAGCGACCAGCCCCGCCGCCGGCACGAGGGCCAGCCGCCGCCAATTCCAGCCACGACGCAACGCGGCCATCACCAACAGCAGGCCGAGCAGGGGCAGGGCTACGGCCACCGTGTTCTTCGTCCACAGGCAGAGGGCCGCTGCCCCCGCCACCCACACGAGCCGGGCCAAGGAGAGCCCCCGCACGAGCAGGCGCACGCCCCCCCACAGGAAGAGGGTAAAGACTACTACCGCGCCCACGTCGTTGTTGACGGCCGTCATCAGGTTCGTGTAGGCCGGCAGCAGGGCCATAAAGGCGGGCACGGCCAGGCGCAAGTGGTGACCGCGCGGGACCAACTCGCTCACAATGGCATAAGCCAGCAGGATACTCACGAGGTAAAGCCCCCAGGAGGCCAGGCGCGCCGCGTAGAGTTGGGTGATCACGTCGGCGTGGCGCAGGGGGCGCACGGCCAGGGCAACCAGCAGGTAGTAGAAAGGCCGGTCGGTGGTCTGGGGAAAAGGGAGCCAGAGGGGTTTGTCTTGCTGGAGCAGGTTGGGCGGAGGCCCCAAGGGGCGGAAGAAGTCGTACTCGATCATGGCACTGAGCACTTCGCGCCGCATGGCCTGGTCGTACTCGCCAGGGCGCGGCAAGCGCTGGCGGTCGAGCAGCAGCCAGACGTACTCGTAGTGGCCCGGCTCGTCGTAGTGTTGCCAGGGAGGCACCAGGAAGACGTGCAACAGGCCGTTGAGGGCGGCCAGCAGGAGAATCAGCCCCAAAAGAAGAGGCTCCCAGCGGCCGAGTCTCGACTGGGCGCCGGAGATCCGGTTCGCTGCCCGGTTTACGAGTTCCCCGTTTTTCACCTGTTGCCAAACGGAAACCAGGGCCACGCTTGCCTCCGGTATTTTATGAACCACGGATTGCACGGATTTCATCCAGGAATGCGATGGCTCAGCACTGCCCTGGAATTCTGGAAGGGGCAGAACCCGTCCACCCACAGGAGTTGTGCTGGAACCTGATGGACGCTCAGGCCTATTCCTCCTCCTGTCCTCCAGCGGCAAGTTGTGCTTTAAACCACTGTACCAGACGAGAGCTGATCCGCACCGAACTCGTAGCCAGTGTTTCAATGGTCTCTTCGGCTTCCTCTTGAGAGAGAAGCCGAGCGTGATAGGCTGCCAATAGTACTCCCAACGTTCCCTTTACCTGGAGCCCAAGGGTAGCAGCCGTCTTCCTGCCCAATTTCTCGTCAATCAGCACCCAGTCCGCGTTTACTTCCTGGGCTAGCAGAATAACATCCATCTCGCCTTGTCCAAGGCCCAAAAGAGCCGGGGGAAGAACTGGTCTCTCCTTTGGCTCTTTGACCACGATCCAGGCCGCTTCCCTCACCTCCTCAGCCCCTGGTCGTCCCCGTCCCTGGAAGACAACTTCCTCATAAACCGAAGCAGGAACGATTACTTCATCAAAAAGTGCCTTCAGCAGGGAGAGACGCCCCGTGATGGAAAGGGCGATGAGGGGAGTACTGTTGACGACTACCCTAATCACCGTCGCTGTATCCTTTCGGTCTCTCTTTCCAATTCTTCGTCCGAGTAATCAATGACCGCAAATCCATTCTCAGAGAGAAGACGGTAGAACTCCCATCGGTCGCAACCCAGGATGTGTGCGCCCAGGCCGCCGGAGATACGCCCGGCTTCGTACAATTTGCCCAAAGTGTAAATCAATACCTGCTTCCGGAACGTATCGCGGTCTTCTTTCAAGGCCACCAGCAATTCGTTGGGAAAAACCACCTCAACACCCATCGCCACTCCTCCTCATTTAATTTGTTCCCCGTTTTCCTTTGGAGGTCGGGGTCTGAGCCACAAGGGCACGGCAATGCTTCAGCACAAAGCGCGCGTCTTGAAGGGCTGCCTCCGCGTCCGCCTTGAAGTACAGGTGCTGAGGAGGAGCTTCGACCTCCTCGTCCCCATAGAAACTAAGCTGGCGTTCACGCCCCAAACGGCGCGAGATGGCGACTATCCGGTCAACATTCCCCTGGAATTCCGGCGGAAACCGGTCCCGGTGACGCTTGAGGATAAACCCCACGTCGTGTAAGTGGGGGACTTCAACGCCGGCCCACCGCAGAGCGCCCTTGAGTGCCAGCTCAACCACCTCCTGGGATCGGCGTACCACCAGGTTCCACACGCCCCGTTGGGCCAGATGTTCAGCCTCGTGCAGAATTTCTTCCGCTTGATCCACGTAGGCCCGAGCCATCTCGTCGTTGGTCATATCTCGAACACCTCGCCTGGGGGTGTAATCGGGCTTCAGGTCCCAGTACCAAATACGGCCCAACCGTCGGCGTTGGGCCCCCAGGCGCCGAAACGAGGCCCTGAGCCGGTCCAACACGTTGGAGAAGAAGCCGTCGCGCTCGTACAGGATACGGGCGTCCTCCACCATGTCAAAATAGAGGGGCGAGAGGCGCTGTGCTTCTTCGGGCGTCTTCAGGATGGGCGAAAGGTCGGTCCAAATGCCTTGTTCGCGCAACTCGGCGAGCACGGGATCCACCACCTGGTCCACGGGCTCCAGCAGGCGCTGCCGTGCCAGGCGGCCAGGCGGCAGACCCGAGACTACGATGAGCATGTCAATGTCGGAAAAGGGCGTAGCCTCCCCGCGGGCCACGGAGCCGAACAGGACCAAAGCTACCAACCGATCGCCAAAGTGGGCCTTCAAGGCGTCGGCGTAGGCCCGCACAGCCCGTTCGATTACGAGATTTACGTCTTGGGGATGTGGTTTCATTCCTCGTTTCCCTCAAGCGTTCACAATTCCTTCATTTGCGCAACACCTTCCGGGGGATAGCAGCGGTTGCTGCCAGAACGACGTGACCTCCCAGAAACAGAATTGGCCACAGATTTCGCGATTCAGTCCTTCAAATTGTAGCACGCCCAGGGCAGGTGTGCTAGTTTACTGCTCACTGTTGGAACGCCCGAAACCCACCAAAAACAAAAACCCCCCAAGGGCAAATCCCCTTTGGGGGTACGGAACGGGCCGAAATGGTTGCTCCGGATTACACGGATTTCATGAGTAGCTCTACTCCTTGGGCTTCCAGTTTGCGCCGCACCTGTTCCTCGATCCAGGCATACGTGCGGGCCAGGCCCTCCTCCAGCGAGATTTGAGGTTCCCAGCCCAACACCTGGCGCAGCCGGGTGTTGTCGGAGTTGCGTCCCCGCACCCCCTGGGGACCGGGCACGTGCTTCTTGATGATTTCGATGCCAGCAATTTCGGCAATGATGTCGGCCAGTTCATCAATCGTGACCAAGCGATCCTGACCGATGTTGAGGGGCTGATGGTAATTGCTCTGCACCAGGCGGTAGACGCCTTCCACCAGGTCGTCAATGTAGCAAAAGGAGCGGGTCTGCTTCCCATCGCCCCAAATTTCCACTTCAGGGTTGCCGGTCAACTTGGCCACGGCCACCTTGCGGCAGAGGGCCGCGGGGGCCTTCTCCTTACCGCCCTCCCACGTGCCCAGCGGGCTCAAGCCATTTGGTCAATTGTTTTTGCTGCCCGGCTCGCTTTTACACTTGGTACTTTGGTCATGCCATTGACGTGCTCGTTGTCGGTGTTGCCGGATGGCGAGCAGATCTTTTACAAAGTACGGCAGTAGAAACCACGGTTCCACCAGATAGCGCCGCCATAGACGGCGAGGTTCAGTGAGCAGACGGTAGAGCCATTCCAGTCCCATGCGTCCCATCCAGCGAGGAGGCGTGGGGATGGCTCCTGCGATGTAATCAAAACAGGCGCCTGCCGTTAGAATGGCATTCGCCTGAATGCGTTCCAAATTATCCAGTACCCAGTGCTCTTGGCGGGGCATCCCCATGCCCACCATCAGCACGTTGGGTTGAAAGTCGGCAATCTCTTCCAGTACCGCGTCGTTTTCCTCCGGGCTGAAGTACCCGTGCCGTGTTTGTATAACCAGCTGCGGGTATCGCTCCTTGAGTCGTTCAGCGGCACGCGCAGCCACACCGGGCCTGCCGCCTAGATAAAACACCCGCCATCCTTCCGCTTCCGCTCGTGCCATCAGTGGATGTATCCAGTCTACGTAGGTAACCCTCTGACTCTTTTGTATCGGATATCCCAGTACTCGGCCCCAGTAAAGGAGCGGCATGCTATCTGCGTGAATTATATATGCTTGCATATAGAACTGTCGCATTTTTGAGTCACGATGATAAAGGTAAATACTATGCAAGTTATGATTGGCAATAATCTGCCGTTCGTCTCTGGAAATTACCTCTGCAATGAACGAGTTTAACACCCAAATGGTTACAAAATGAACTTCTATACCAAGAAAAGAGTTTCGACAAAGAGAATGTGCTGTTGGGTTTTTCATTTTTCAAAAGCACGTTTTAATAGTAAATTATACTCGTGTTTTTGTCCTGTCTTATGATTATGAAACGTGCTGAGGCTAATATTCCCATAAGAATCCAAAAGATAACTAGTGTAGTGGTATCTAGGTCTAACACATCTGTTGTACCGTTTACAATTGCCGCTACAAGTGACCATCTGCCATATTGTAATAAACTCGACATGCGACTTTTATCTTGCGGTAGGGGCGCTGTATATTTCCATAAACTCCAATAAAGGATCAAAAAAGCCAATAATCCCGCAAAACCATACTTATATAAGACTCCTAAGTAATAACTATGAGAACCTGCCGGGAATAAAAGATCAGGTATATCTCTTTCAGTACCCCAACCAAAAATCGGTCGTTCTAAAACACCCGAAATTGTAGCTTTGTAAACTCCAAACCTCGAAACTACACTTCCTTCACCACGTGCATAAAGTACTGTTTGCCAAATTCTTTCTATATTGCTCACATCCCATGGACGGATCATAACATACAGCATTAAAATCACGACGCCTGAACAAGCTAAAACAAACACTGTTTTTTTTGATTTTTTCATATAGTAATAAGCTGCACCGGTTAGAAAACCTACCACTGACATTCTGGCAGTTGTATAGACAAGGTTACTTAACGCTAATATGAGCAACAGTATCCAGAGAAGAAAACGGAAGTTTGCTTTATCTGATTGCAACTTCCATAATACAATTGGTAACAACATCACAAGGACAGGAGCATACATTGTAGCATATAAAAAGAAACTATTTACACGAAAATATTGGTCTAATCCAAGGAACCAAGATAGCACACCCCATTCTCTCGTTACAATCCTTTTACCATACATTGTCTCCCCAATTTGAGGAGGTAAAAATAAACCAATAAAGGAGTGAATTTCTGGTCTCCAAATGCCTGTTATAGCGATTAACCCAGCTACAACAGATAATCCTAATGCAACAAAGAGACAACGGATGAGAAAAAGTACATCTCGTTCACTTTTAGTATTTGTTGTTATTACTACAAATCCCAAAAAAGCCCCCAGATACGCCCCCCATGTCCTCCAAAAGGTTAACCAACGATACGATTCTTCTAT
>WFWG01000230.1 GCA_015491235.1 Ardenticatenaceae bacterium | reverse complement strand
CGTGGAACGAGTGGGCCGAGGGCACGGAGCTGGAGCCCTCGGACACCTACCCGCCCTCCCGTTTCGACTACTTGCAAGCCACCTGGACGTATCAGAAGCAGTGGGCTGAGTTGGAACAGTAGGAGAAAGGAGAAGGAAGAGGACATGGAGCGTAGGATTTGGCGTCCCTACGGGGAGTGAGACATAATTTCGAGCACATCCCCCAGCGCTCGAGGCAACACAAACGAACATCCCGAGAGGCGCCCCATGCCCTTCACCTTCTCCTGGCGGTGGAGGATGCGTTCCTCCCCTGAAGACCTCTGGCCGTTCGTGAGCGACACCGATCGCTTCAACGCCCTGGTGGGGCTGCCGGCCGTGGAAATGGCTGCCGACGAGCACACGCCGTGGCCCCTGCTCAGACAGCACCTCTGGGGCCAGACGCTCGAGTGGGAGGAACCTCCCTTCGAGTGGGTCGCTCCCCGCTGGTTTCGCGTTGAGCGCCGCTACCGCCGGGGGCCAATCGCCTCCATGCGCCTCACGCTGCACCTGGCGCCCGACGGGCGCGGTGGCAGCCTGCTCACTTACACCGTCGAGGCGCAGCCCGCCGGCCTGCTGGGCTTCCTCTTCATCCCGCTCCACCTCGGGCTGATTCACCGCCGCCAGGCCGAGCGCGTTTTCCGCCAGTTCGACAGCTTGGCCGCCGAGGCCAGGGCCAATGCCTCCGCCCCAGAGCGCGCCCTGCTGCCCCAACGGCCCCGCCTGCACAACGCCGGCCTGGTCGAGGAGTACGCCCACCTGCTGGTCGAGCAGGGGTTCGACAAAGACCTGGTGACAAAGCTGGCGGAGTTGGTGCGCACCGCCCCCGACGACCGCGTGGCCCGCATGCACCCGCGCCTGCTGGCACGCCACTGGGGAGCCGACGAACAGGAGACCGTGCGCCTCTTCTTCCACGCTTCGCGGCTGGGCCTGTTGGAACTGCGGTGGGACGTGGTCTGCCCCTCGTGTTACGGCGTGCCCCTGGCCGTGGGGCACCTGCGCGCTCTTCCCGAAAAGGGCCACTGTCCCCTCTGCCACATCGCTTACGAGGCTGACTTCGAACACATCGTACACGTGACCTTCCGCCCCCATCCTGCTGTGCGCGACGTGGTGGTGCCCACCTACTGCGTGGGGGGACCGCGCAACACGCCCCACCTGCTGGCGCAGCAACGTCTGGCTCCCGGCGAGGCACGCACCCTGGAACTGGACTTGGAAGAGGGCGAATATCGCCTGCGCTGGCCCACGCACCCCCAGTGGCAGGAGACTCTCCACGCCTTTGATGAGTGGGCGGAACCGCACCCCTGGCAAGCGCGGCTGGTCGTCGAGGCCGCCGATGCCGGCGCCGAGGCTCACTTCACGCTGAAAGGGGCCCTCACCCCGGCCACCGTGCGCCTGCGCCCCGGCCGCGTCGCGCTTACCATCGCCAACGCCGAAGGGCAGTCTCACCTGGTGGGGGTGGAACGCCTGGCCTGGGCCGAATATGTGCTGACAGCCGCGCGCGTGCTAACCATACAGGCCTTCCGCGACCTCTTCCCCTTCGAGTCCCTGCGCAAGGGAATGCAGATTCACGTCTCCTCCGTGACCATCCTCTTCACCGACCTGCGCGGTTCGACCGCTTTCTACCGTCAGGTGGGCGACGGCCCCGCCTTCGACCGCGTCTCGGCCCACTTCGACATCTTGCGCCGCAACGTGGAGGCCCACGGGGGAGCCATTGTCAAGACCATCGGCGACGCCATCATGGGGGCCTTCCCCACATTGGAGGCGGGGCTGCGGGCAGCCGTGGGCATCCTGCGCGACATCGCCGCCTACAACGCCCGCCACCCCGATTGGCCGCTGCGGTTGCGCTTGGGACTGAACGCTGGCCCGGCCCTGGTGGTAACGCTCAACGAGCAACTGGACTACTTCGGCAGCACGGTCAACATGGCGGCCAAGCTGGAGCGCCAGAGCCGGGGCAACGAGATCGTGATGCCTCGCGCCTTGGCCGACCGCCTGGCCACCCTGCTGGAGGGCCTTGCCGTGGAGGACGACCAGGCCGCCATCCCGGGTGAGGCGGAGCCAATT
>WFWG01000229.1 GCA_015491235.1 Ardenticatenaceae bacterium | reverse complement strand
TGCTGTTGCAACTCGCCCGCCGGGCTGGCGCGCGAGCCGTGGACGGGCTGGGAATGCTGTTGCACCAGGGGGCCGTGGCCTTCGAGTTGTGGACGGGAGTCAAGGCGCCGGTGGAGGTCATGCGGGGAGCGCTTTGAGCACGATAAGCTTTTTACGGAGAGGAGCCATGCTGCGTTTTCTGACGGCTGGAGAATCACACGGCCCCACGCTGACGGCCATCCTGGAGGGCTTCCCGGCTGGCGTACCCATCTCCGCTGAGGCCGTCAACCGCGACCTGGCCCGCCGCCAGCGGGGCTTCGGGAGCGGCGGGCGCATGAAGATCGAGCGGGACCGCGTGCGCATCACTTCCGGCATCATTGGCGGGCGCACGACGGGCGCCCCCATCGCCCTCCACGTGGACAATGACGACTGGCCCAACTGGGAGGGACGCCAGGTGACACCGGTCACGCGCCCCCGCCCCGGCCACGCCGACCTGACCGGCGGCATCAAGTACGGGTACGAGGACCTGCGCTGGGCGCTGGAGCGGGCCAGCGCCCGCGAGACGACCATGCGCGTGGCCGTGGGCGCCCTCTGCAAGTGCCTGCTGGCCGAATTCGGCATCCGGGTTGGCGGGTACGTGGTAGCCTTGGGTCCGGTGGAGGCCCGCGTGGACCACCTGGACTACCCCACCCGCTGGGAATTGGCCGAGCAGAACGACGTGCGCTGCCCCGACCACGAGGCCGCCGCCGCCATGGAGGAGGCCATCCGCGCCGTCATCCGCGACCAGGACACGCTAGGCGGCATCTTCGAGGTGGTGGCCACGGGTGTGCCCCCCGGCCTCGGCAGCCACGTTCACTGGGACCGCAAGCTGGAAGCCCGCATCGCCCAGGCCATCATGAGCATTCCGGCCATCAAGGGGGTGGAAATCGGACCGGCCTTCCGGAACGCCCGCCGGCGCGGCTCGGAAGTCCACGACCCCTTCGAGTGGCGTGATGGCCGCATCGTGCGCCCCACTAACAACGCGGGCGGCTTCGAGGGGGGCGTGACCACCGGCGAGCCCATCGTGGTACGGGCGGCCATGAAGCCTATTTCGACCATCTTGAAGGGCATGCCGTCGGTTAACCTGGCCACGGGCCAGCCGGAGCGCACCATCTACGAGCGCAGCGACTTCACCGCCGTGCCGCGAGCCGCCGTGGTGGGCGAGGCCATGCTGGCCTTCGTGCTGGCCGACGCCTTGCTGGAGAAGCTGGGTGGCGACAGCCTGGCCGAATTGAAAGCTCGTTACGCGCTCTTGCTGGAAGAACAGGCCCGCTGGCTGCGGGAGGGGGTGAGCGACCACCCCTACACCTGGCAGGTGGGGTTGGAATGAGCATCATGCCGCCCAACATTGTGCTGACCGGCTTCATGGGCACAGGCAAGACCACTGTCGGCCGCCTGCTGGCCGAGCGCCTGGGGCGCCCCTTCGTGGACATGGACGCGGAAATCGAGCGCCGGACGGGCCGCTCAATCCCGGAAATTTTCGCGCAGGAGGGCGAAGCGGCCTTTCGCCAGCAGGAAGCCGCGCTGGCTGCCGAACTGGGCCAGCAGAGCGGCCTAGTCATTGCCACGGGCGGGGGGACACTGTTGGCCGCCCAGAACCGCCGCGCCCTCGGGGCCAACGGCATCATCGTGGAACTGTACGCCTCGCCAGATGCCCTCGTCGAACGGTTGCGGGCCGAGACGGCCCAGCGCCCCATGCTGGCCGGTTCCGACCCCGTGAAGCGCCTGCACGACCTCTACGAACGCCGCCGCGCCACTTACGACGTGCTTCCTCACCGCGTGGACACCACTCACCGCGCGCCCAACCAGGTGGTGGACGCGCTCCTGGAGCTTCTCCCCACCGCCCGGCCTACCCCCCACACTCCTCCGGACCTCATGTGGGTGCGCTTTCCCGGCGGCGCCTACCCTATCCTGGTGGGCTTCGACGCCACCGCCGACCTGGGCGCCTGGATGCGGGAGCAGGGGTTAACTGGCGACGTGGCCGTCATCAGCGACAGGCGGGTAGCCCGCCTGCACGGCCTGGGGGTCCTGGCCGACCTCATGGCCAGCGGCCTGCGGGCCACGCTCTACGAAGTGCCGCCCGGCGAGGCCCACAAGACGATGGAGACCGCCATGAACCTTTATGGCCGCTTGCTCGACGGGGGCTTCGACCGCACTTCGACCGTGCTGGCGCTGGGTGGCGGCGTGGTAGGTGACCTGGCCGGCTTCGTGGCAGCCACCTACATGCGCGGCGTGGCCTTCGTGCAGGTGCCCACCTCGCTGCTGGCTATGGTGGACGCCAGCGTGGGCGGCAAGGTGGGCGTGGACCACCCCCGCGCCAAGAACCTGATTGGCGCCTTCAAGCAGCCCACCCTGGTGGTGGCCGACACGCGCTTCCTGCGCACCCTGCCAGCGCGCGAGGTGCGCTGTGGTCTGGCGGAAGTGGTCAAGCACGGCCTCATCGGCGCGCCCCACGTTCTCGCCTGGTTGGAAAGCGGAGAGTGGGAGTGGCCCACCCTCGTCCGCGAGGCCATCGCCGTGAAGAAAGCCATCGTCGAAGAAGACCCCTTCGAGGGGGGACGACGAGCCGTGCTCAACCTGGGGCACACCTTCGCCCACGCCTTGGAGGTGGTAAGTCGCTTCGCGCTGCCCCACGGCGAGGCCGTGGCCGTGGGCCTGGTGCTGGCCAGTCGCCTGGCCGCGCGCGTGGGCCTGGCCGACACCGCATTGGCCGAGCGCGTGGAGGCGCTGCTGCGCCGCCTGGGCCTGCCGGTCCACTACCCCGCCGACCCGGAGGCCGTCTGGCAGGCCATGCAGGGCGACAAGAAGAAGCGGCGGGGAAGGCTGCGCTTCGTGCTTCCCCGTGCCGTGGGAGATGTCATCGTCACCGAAGCCGTGGCCGAGGCAGACGTGAAAGCGGTTCTCCAAACCCTGCGCCCTGGCAGAAACAGGACCAGATAATCACGAGGGTTCACGGTCAGGCCGACTTCCGGCGAGTTGATGTCTCCCCGTCCCACGTCCAAGCTGCTCACCAGACAGGATCGGCCCAAGCGCATTGCCTCTAAGTAGACTAAACCGAAGCACTCGTTCCGTCTGGCCGTGCCCAGCCAGCACGCTTTTTTTGTAGACAATCCATGCTATAATTCGGGCCAGGAATTTGAGCTTATTTCACGGATTTAGGAGGAATGCCGTGACACAAGAGGCCGGGAGAGGGACGATACAGCAACCCGTTGATCGAATGGCCATTCTTCGACGAATTGACGCTATTGAGAGAGAGCTCTCGGAATTGCGTCGTCTGGTAGACAGGATGCTTCCCCCTGAACTTTCGCCTCTGGAAGAACAACACCTTCAACCGCCAACCCTGACTTCTCAACTCCTGGGATGTTTGGGAACTGAGCCGATTGAAGCATACGAGTACGATCTTGATTGGAGCCGGTTTGTCTTCCGATGAGCAATCCTCTTAATGAATTCTCACAGGGCGATATTTATGTGGACACTATGGTATTTTATGTCTTCCTTCGTTCCGATGAACGGGTACGTTCTGTGATAAAGGAGTTCTTCGAACGTATTGAAACCGGTAAGATCAGGGCCTACACCTCAGCACTGACATTCGATGAATTGGCTTATCGGCTTATCTTGGCCCTCATCAAAGACCAGTACGGTGGCTCTCC
>WFWG01000228.1 GCA_015491235.1 Ardenticatenaceae bacterium | reverse complement strand
GGCGGGTGAACACCTGAATGTCGGGGAACGTAATCTCCCCATCGTGCAGGCGTAGGCGGTCCTTACCACGCTCGAAGATGTCGCCAATGGGAACAACACCGTCGGCTGTGAGCACGGGTGTGTCCTCTGGAAAACAGTAGGGGCACTTGTAATCGCATCCCAACATGCCAAAGGTGAGGGTCTGGCGGCCCGGCAAGACGTGGAAGAAGGGCTTCTTCTCGATGGGGTCATTCTGGAGGGCGGCCACGTAGCCCCACGGCACGTAGAGTTTGCCCCCCTTGTTGAAGCGCACCTTGCAAATGCCCCGCAGGCCCTCGCCGATCAGGCAGTAGTGGCCACAGGCGAAACAGCGGATGCGCTCGCCCTCCGGCCGCCAGAGGTCGCCCACGCGGGTCATGCGGTCGAGCATTTCAGCGAGCGTTTCGTTGGCGACTTTCGTCTTGCGGGCCATGGGTATCCCTCCTCCAAAACGTGCTGGCGCCGCCTGCCAGCCATCTTCCCAGACAGGAGCTGTCTCAAAGAAATGGTAGTGACAAGTACCTGCCCTGTCAAAGGTTTCCCAGGACTTTCTTCTTTTCTGCCCGTTTATTCACCCATTTCGTCGAGCTGTTCGCCCCGCGCGAGGCGCAGCGCCAGGGTGTACGTCTGAAGCCCTGGTGGACGGCGTTGGCAAAGGTGAAGGTGTGCAGGGCCGTGTCCCAATCGCCAAACTCGTTTGATGAAGAGAAGCGAAACCGTCAAGCGGACCGGGACTTACGCTTGTTTGGACGTTCAGCGGAACACCAACGACGGATGGGTTCAGAGCACATAGGCCCGTCCTGTGAGGTGGGCTAGTCCTCTGGGATCCAAGCTCACGTTGACCACGGCCGGCTTTCCGCTGGCAAAAGCCCGCTCCAGCGCCGGGCGGATTTCGTCCGGCGCTTCCACCAGCTCACCGTAGCCCCCCAAGGCCTCGGCCACCAGGTCGTAGCGGGTGGGGGCCAGCTTGGTCGCCACGGCGCGCTCCTCGCCGAAGAAGAGCACCTGGGGGTTGCGAATCTGGCCCCACTGGGCGTCGTTGCCCACCACAGTCACGAAGGGCAGGTTGTGGCGCACGGCAGTGTCTAACTCGAAGCCGTTGAAGCCGAAGGAGCCATCGCCACTAATCACCAGCACCTTGTAGTCCGGGCGGAGCTTCTTGGCCGCCAGCGCAAAGGGCTGTCCCACACCCAAACACCCCAGCGGGCCGGGGTCGAGCCACAGGCCGGGCCCGCGCGGGCGAACGACTTTGGCCGTCATCGCCACCACGTCGCCCCCGTCGCCGATGATAACGGTGCGCTCGTCTATCCACTCCTCGATCTCCCACGCCAGGCGGAAGTGGTTGACGGGCGAGGTGTCCAGGCGCTCGTAGTGAGCCTGCTCCTCCGCGAGTTGGCGCTCCACGGCGGCCACGTCGTCCCGCCAGGACGAGAAGGGGGCAGCACCGAGGGCCTCCAAAGCCTCGTCCAGGGCTGCCAGCGTGGCCGCCACGTCACCGACGATGCCCACGTCCACGTCGCGGTTCTGCCCAATAGTGGTGCCGTCCGGCTCGATCTGGACAAGGCGCGCCCCCTCGTTGAACTGGCCGTAGCGCAGGCGGAAGTCCAGCGGCGTGCCCGCCACGATGACCAGGTCGGCCTCCTTGAGGGCCTTGCTGCGGGAGAGGGCAAAAAGGCTGGGGTGGTCGGGCGGCAAGAGGCCGCGAGCCATGCCGTTGAGGTAGGTGGGGAGCGCCATGCGCTCCGCCAGGCGACTCAAGGTGTTTCCCGCTCCGTCCCAATAAGCCGAGGAGCCGGCGATGAGCAGCGGGCGTTGGGCCTCTTTGAGCAGCGTGGCCACCTCGCGCACGGCCTGCGGGTCGGGATAGCGCCGCGCACGGGCACGGTAGCGGGCCGGCAGGGGGGCGTCGTCCTCGTTGACGAAGTCGCCCAGGATGTCGAAGGCCATTTCGAGGAAGACAGGGCCAGGGCGCCCGTCCAGGGCCACACGGAAGGCACGGGCCATGAACTCCGGGATGCGGGTGGCATCGGGAACGGCGGCGCTCCACTTGGTGATGGGCTTGAAGAGGTCCACCTGCTCCATCTCCTGGAGTGCCCCCTTGCCCTGGAAGGGGCGCGGGGCAGCCCCACCGATGACCAGCAGGGGAGAACCGGCCTGGTAAGCGTTGGCCACAGCCGTGACGGTGCCCGTCACGCCCGGCCCGGCGGTGACCACGGCCACGCCGATGCCGCGCGTCAGGCGAGCCCAGGCGTCGGCGGCGTGGGCGGCGGCCTGCTCGTGGCGGGTGTCCACGATTTCGATGTGGCGGTCGAGGCAGCCGTCGTAGATGGGCGCAATGTGCCCGCCACAGAGGGTAAAGATGGCCGAAACCCCTTCGCGCGCCAGCATCTCGGCCACCAGGTGGCCTCCCATAATTTTGCTCATGGAGTCCTCCTGATTATTACGGATCTCCTTGTTTTGCCTTCTGTGCCAAAGTTTCCAACCACCGGAGCCACTCGTTAAAGTGGGGACAACGAGTCCGTATGGTGTTGAGTCCAATTTGCTTTGCAATACGAGGCCCGTCTCGCCATTTTCGGTAGTCGGGAATGTGATACTGAATACGGGCGGCCGGATGGGTCTCTTCCCCTTCGTTTATCTCCTCCGGCGGCGTAGCTCCGATCTCAGCAATCAGTTTTTGGGTTTCCTGCCTGTACTGGGGAAAAACCAGGCCAATGATGCTCGGCTGAGCGAGCAGCAACGCCTCAAACTCGTGGAGGACGATAAAGGGGAAGAAGCGTGGGCTGTTAATGTCGTTGGCAAATTCCCTCTCGAGGTGGGTCACCCGCTGGTACGGTGTTCCAGCCGGCAGAGTGGCCTTCCCAGGAAAGTCCTTCGGTAACCTGTAGTAGTCAAGCATAGTTGTGAGCCACGATTGAGGATTTTGGGTAAGCAGGTCTCGAATCTGAGGTTTCACTTGCCTCTTGTACGAGGTAATTCCTCCTTTGAACTTCCTGCCAGATTTTTCACGGCTCGTGTGGGCGATGACGGGTATGAGGTCGAAGCGCCACCTGTTCTCCTCACCGAGAGAAGAAACGAGATAAGGCACCAAAACGTCGCGCACGAAGAAGTGTTCCGTGTAGCCTTCAACGTAGACGAACACCCGAATCATGGTACGGAACCTTTCTCCAACGGTCCCTCCTGAGATCGCTTAGCTACCATTGCCAGGAGGTTTTTCTCCCAAAGCTCACCCAGGGTGTAATCTTTCAACCAAGAGGCCAATTCTTCTTCCGTTGTTCGTCCAAATAAAGTCTCCCCGTAGACCCGTTCAACCACCAGAATGTCCTCCGGGTCGAATTGATTGACCAACGTAACCGATTGAGTTGCCAGAATTACTTGTGTGTGCAAAGCGGCACTTCGCACCATTTCAGCCAAGAGCACAACGGCATGAGGATGAAGACCAAGCTCCGGTTCGTCGAGCAGAATAATGGCGGGCAGGCGCTCAGGCGGTTGGGAAAGGAGGGTGGTCAAGCAAATAAACCGCAATGTGCCGTCGGAAAGATCATGGGGACCAAAAAGCAGGTCGGAGTCTCGCTCTTGCCACTCCAGCCGGATGCGTTCGGGGTTCAGTGGGGAAGGCCGCAACACGAAATCACCAAAAAAGGGAAAGGCCAACTGCACGATTCCCACAATGTTTCGGTAATACTCAGGAGCTGTATTCTTAAGCATGTACAGGTAGGCTGCCAGGTTCGAGGCATCAGGGCGCAAGACAAGGTTGTCGTGAATGTCCCCCATTTGCTTGACTTTGGCCGAGTCGCTCGTGTCGTGGAAGTGGTAGAGGTGCCACGTAGAAAACGCTTTTAAGAGAGAGGCGGCAAAAGGGACCCGCCCTTCCCAGTCGAAGAGAGCGGTTTCCTCATGCGGTAAGCGGTCAGCTACCGTGGTAGCCACAGAACCGAATATCTCCTCCTCGAAAATCAACAGGTCTTCTGCCGTTGGGATAAGCGAGCAGGTATACATCGCGGACTGTTCGTCCGTTCGGAAGTACAATTCGACGTGCAACCGCTCCGTGATTTTTCGGCCGTAATGGAGCAGGCGGTCGGCACCGCCGGCTTGAGCCACGTACTTTTGCATTCTTCGGCGGGCCACCTGGTTCATGAAAGAGAACAAGCTCAACAAGTTCGACTTTCCCGAACCGTTCACGCCGATGAGCACGTTGATGGGCTTCAATTCGACTTCGGCCGCACGGATGGATTTGAATCCCTGTATCACGATACGTTCTACCGTGAGTTTGGACACTTCACCCTCCTTGCCGAAACACGCGGAACAACTTTTACTTCGGGGGCGCGTGTGACAACATTATACCTGAACGACCCGGAGGTCAAACTCCTGTGCTCCAACACAAAGGGCACGGGCAACCCAGTCGCCCGTGCCCCTTTGTCTCCCGTGCGTTCGGGAAGTTTACTGCCACACCGGGTCGCGCTCCTCGCGGTAGGCGCGCTTGCCCTCCTCGCCGTCCATGCTGTACTGGGCCCGCTCTTGAACTTCGAAGTAGTATTGCAGAATGCGGTCGTAGTCGTAATCGAAGGCACGGGACAATACCAGCTTGCTCATGCGGGTGCCCGAAGAGCACGTCTTGAGGTAGTGGCGGGCCACTTCGTCCAGGTGCTCGAAGAAGTTTTCGGCGGGCACCAGGTGGTCCACCAGCCCGATCTGGTAGGCCTCCTCGCCGCTGATGTTCTCGCCGCCCAAGATGAGCTTCTTGGCACGCCCCCAGCCGACATACTTGGGCAATCGCCAAGTGCTCAGGCCCGGGATGAGCGACTCCCGGATGGCGGGCAGGCCAATCTGGCAATCGGGCGTGCTCACACGGATGTCACAGGCCAGCGCGAGTTGGAGCGCTCCTCCCAAGCAGTAGCCGTGCATGCCCACCACCACAATCTTCTCCATGGTTTCGAAGATGCGCAGGGCCTTTTCCCAGCGGTGGTGGTAGCTCATGTCAATCTCATCGCGGGCTAACTCTTTCAGGTCAATGCCCGTCGAGAACGCGCGGCCCTGGCCGCGAATGACCACCACCCGCACGTCGGGGTCCTCGCGCAACGCCATGGCGATGCGGTTGATCTGGAACGTGGCCGCGTTGTTCATGGCGTTGAGGTACCGCTCGCGGGTGAAGGTCACCCAGGCCATCTTGCCCTCTTTGTCCAGTCGCATGTGTTCGAATTCCAGCAGTGTCTCCATTGTAATACCCCTCCCACCAGTAAGATTTTGATTCAGTCAACATGATGCGGCGCGAGCCGGGCCCGCGCCGCAGAGATAGCACCCTCTTCGTTGAGCACGAATGACAACTCCAGACCGTTACAGGTAGCCGTCTGACCCCAGAATGGTGTTGTCAGCGTAGACGTGCAGCACGGCATCCTCGGCTCGCGGGTCGGGACGCTGCATGGCGTACTCAATGGCCTCCTCGACGACGTTCAGAATCTCCTCCTGCAACGCGGCCTCCTTTTCCTCGTCCCAGAGCCCCACGTCCTGAAGGTACTGGCGGAACTTGGGCACAGGATCGCGCCTCTTGGCCTCCTCCCGCTCTTCGGGCGTGCGGTAGTGGCGGTCGTCGTCGTTGGACGTGTGAGGGTAGAGGCGCACACATTTGGCCTCGATGAAGGTGGGGCCTTCACCAGCCCGGGCGCGCTCCACGGCCTCCTTGGCAGCCGCGTAGACCTCCAGCACGTTGGTGCCGTCCACCACCACGCCGGGCATCCCGTAGCCGGCCGCGCGTTCGGCCACGTTTTCCACGGCCATCTGCTTGTCCAGCGTGACGCTAATGGCGTAGCCGTTGTTCTCGCAGCAGAAGACGCAGGGCGTCTTGTGAATGGCGGCGAAGTTCATAGCCTCGTGCACGTCCCCCTTGCTGCTCGTCCCGTCGCCGAAGCCAATCCACACCACTTCGTCGCCTCCCCGCAGCTTGAGGGCATAAGCAATGCCCACGCCCTGGGGCACGTGGGGGCCCTGCGGGCTGCTGATGGTCTTGATGCGCAGGCGCGTGTGGCCCCAGTGGGCGTAATTCTGGCGTCCGCCGCTCATCACGTCTTCCGCTTTAGCAAGGTAGTGGACCATGATTTCACGGGGCGTGACGCCGAGGTAGAGCAACCCGGCCAAGTCCCGGTAGTGAGGCACAAGCCAATCGTGGCCGGGGCGAAGGGCAGCGGCGTAGCCGATGGCCACCGCCTCGTGACCCTGCCCCGGAACCGCGAAGTGGCCGATGCCCTGCCGGTTCAGCAACCACATGCGGTCGTCCAGCAGGCGGGACAAGGCCATAACACGGTACATCTTCAAAACGTCTTCGTCACTCAGTCCCAAGTCCTGGTGATAGAGCACCGTTTGAACACTCATTCCGCAGTTCCTCCCCTGTACTCGTTGCGGCCGGCAAGCAGCCCGGCGCGCTTTGTAAAGGACGACATGGTTGTTGGCCCTGACTGGAGGCCGAGGGGACTTTACCCCTGAAGTTGTCGCTTGTCAATTACGCGCTTTGCCTTGCCCTCGAAGCGCGGGATGGTCTTGGGCGGCACCAGCTTCAAGTTGACGCGGATGCCCAACGTGCTGTTGATCTCATACGCCAGCTTTCGCTCCAGTTCGACAACTTGCCCTTCCTGGGAGCGGATTTCTTCGGGAATTTCCACCCACACTTCCAGCTCGTCAATCTGGTCCGCACCCCGGTCAACGACGATTTGGTAGTGGGGCTCGATGCCCTCGAATTGCAACAACACGCTCTCGATCTGGCTGGGGAAGACGTTGACGCCGCGCACGATGATCATGTCGTCCGTGCGGCCGGTGACCTTCTCCATGCGCACCAGCGTGCGGCCACAATCGCACTTCTCGTAGAAGAGGCGCGTGCGGTCGCGGGTGCGGTAGCGAATGAGGGGCAGGGCCTCCTTGGTCACGCAGGTGAAGACCAGTTCGCCCAGCTCGCCCTCGGGCAAGGGTTCGCCAGTCTCCGGGTCAATCACCTCGGGGATGAAGTGGTCCTCGAAGATGTGGAGGCCATTCTTGGCATGGCACTCGTGGGAGACGCCTGGCCCGATGACCTCGCTGAGCCCGTAGGTGTCGTAGGCCTGAATGCCCCACCGCTCCTCGATCTCCTGGCGCATTTGGTGCGTCCACGGTTCCGCGCCGAAAATGCCGGCCGCCACGGGCAACTCGTGCAGGTCAAGGCCTTCCTCCTCGGCAGCCTCGGCCATGAAGAGGGCGTAGCTGGGCGTACAGAGAATCACGCCGCTGCCGAAGTCCTGCATGAGCATGAGCTGGCGCTTCGTGTTGCCGCCCGAGACCGGCACCACCAGCGCACCCACCCGCTCGGCGCCGTAGTGGAAGCCCAGCCCACCGGTGAAGAGGCCGTAGCCGTAGGCGTTCTGCACCACGATGCCGGGGCGCACGCCCACCATGGCCATCACGCGGGCAATCATGTCGGCCCACAGCTCGATGTCGTTGCGGGTGTAGCCCACAACGGTGGGTTTTCCTGTCGTGCCGGACGAGGCGTGCACGCGCACCACTTGGTCGAGCGGCACGGCAAAAAGGCCGAACGGGTAGTTCTCGCGCAAGTCGTCCTTGGTGGTGAAAGGCAGTTTGGGCAAGTCGTCCACCGAGCGGATGTCGTCGGGCTTGACGCCGGCCTCGTCGAACTTTCGGCGGTAGAAGGGGACACGCTCGTACACGCGCCGCACGGTGGCCACCAGGCGCTCGCTCTGGAGTTGGCGGAGCTTGTCGCGTGGCATGGCCTCGTGTTCTTCGTCCCACATGTACGGCTCAAGCTTGATCTTTGCCATAGGGACACCTCCCTTTTGCTGTTTTCACGGTCAGTGCCGTTTGTGTCCTCTACATGGCCTGACGAAGCTGCCCCAAATAGCTGCGCTGAACTTCAGGGTCGGCCAGCAGGGCGGCCGCCGTTCCCGAAAGCGCTACAGTGCCCGTTTCGAGCACATAGGCCCGGTCGGCCACGCGCAGGGCGGCCCGGGCATTTTGTTCGACGAGCAAGATCGTCACACCCCGGTCGCGCAACTGGGCAATTACCCGGAAGAGTTCTCGCACGAGCAGAGGGGCGAGCCCCAGCGAAGGCTCGTCCAAGAGGAGCAGGCGGGGGCGAGCCATGAGCGCCCGCCCGATGGCCAGCATCTGTTGCTGGCCGCCCGAAAGGGTCCCTGCACGTTGTTGTTGCCGCTCCCGCAGGATGGGGAAGATCTCGAAGACGGTTTCTAGGTCCTTGCGGATAGCCTCGCGGCTGTCCCCGCTGCGGTAGCGGTGGTAGGCGCCCAGGATGAGATTGTCAATCACGCTCATGGTGGTGAAGAGCTGACGCCGCTCGGGCACGTGGGCGACACCCAAGGCCACAAGTCGTTCTGGTGGGAGGCCCACGACCGAACGTCCATCAAGTCGGATGTCGCCCTCGTGAGGTGTGAGCAACCCTGAAACCGCACGCAAGAGGGTGGTCTTTCCAGCCCCGTTGGCGCCGATCAGGGCCACAATTTCGCCCTCGTTGACTTCCAGCGAGACACCTTTGAGGGCCTGAATGCGACCGTAATAAACGTGTACGTTGTGGATTTCGAGCAGTGGTGGCATTGCTTCGTTGCCCTTGCTTTGGGTTTACACGTCCTCGCCAAGATAAGCGGCAATCACGCGCTCGTTCTGTTGAATTTCTTCTGGGGCTCCCTCAGCAATTTTCTCGCCGTAGTTGATCACGACGATGCGGTCGGCAATGCCCATGACCAGGTTCATGTCGTGCTCGATGAGCAGCACTGTGATTCCCTGTTCGTCTCGCAAGCGACGGATAAGGGCGTCGAGTTCGACGACCTCCTGGTGGCTGAGGCCAGAAGCTGGTTCGTCCAGCAGCAGGCAAGTCGGCTCGGTAGCCAGGGCACGGGCCAGTTCCACCAAGCGCTGTTGGCCAAATGGCAGGTTGCCGGCCAATTCGCCGGCCAGGTCGGCAATGCCCACCAGTTCCAGGCAGGCCATAGCGTGCTGGCGGATGGCCTGCTCCTCCTTGCGTGCCCACGGCAATTGAAACGCGGCTTCCACAAAACCGTACCGGCTGCGGGGGTGGCGGCCAATCATGACATTTTCGAGCACGGTCATGTTTTCAAAGATGTGCACAGTCTGAAAGGTGCGGGCCATGCCCAAGCGGGCAATGGCGTGGGGGGGCAGGCCGTTCAGTTTGCGTCCACGGAACCAGATTTCACCGCCGTCCAGCGGGAGCACGCCGGTCAGCAGGTTGAAAACAGTGGTCTTGCCAGCACCGTTGGGGCCGATGATGGACAGGATTTCACCCTCGAAGACGGAGAAGCTCAGGTTGTTGACCGCCACAAGGCCGCCAAACACTTTGTGGATGCGGCGAGCTTCGAGCACCAGGTTGCCGCTCTGGGCTCTGGGCTCCACGACCGGCTGTGGTGCAACCGTTTGGGCACTCAAGGCGTTCCTCCGCGCTGTTGGTTGTATTAGGTCACGGCGTCGGGTGACTGTTTGGCCCGTTCGGCCTGCCTTTGGCCGCTACGGCGCACGTTCCGCAGCCACTGCACGATGCCTGCCGTCAGGCCATCAGGCATGAAGATCATGATGATGACCAGAATGGCGCCGAAAGCCAACAGCTCGGCTTCGGCCGAAGCGCCGCGCACCAAGCGGGGCATAATGTTGCGCAGGGCCTCGCCCAGCAGTGTGATGGAGGCGGCCCCGAAGATGGCCCCCCAAATGCTGGAGAGGCCGCCAACGGCCACCATCACGACCAACTCGATGGAGACGATGAAACTGAAAGAGCTGGGCGTGACAATTTGCAGGTAAAAGGCGAACAGGCTGCCCGCCAGGCTGGCGTACACCGCGCTCAGGGTCAACACCTTCAGCTTGAAGGTGTCAACCTCTACGCCCATGGTGCTGGCCGCCAGTTCGCTGGCGTGGATGGCCCGCAGCGCTCGTCCCACGCGGGAGTTCACGATGTTCAGCGAGACGGCCAGAACGGCCAGCGTGACCGCCCAGACGAGGTAGTAGTAACTCAATTCGCTCTTCAAAACCCAAGGGCCGATGTTCAGGCGAGGAATCCCCAGCAGGCCGTTCGGGCCACCGGTCCACTTGGTTTCGGTCACGACCACCGTCTCGAAGATGATGTTGAGGCCCAGCGTCGCCATTGCTAGGTAGTGGCCACGCAAGCGAAAGATGGGAATGCCGATCATGTAGGCCAGCAAACCCGTGAGCACGGCCGCCGCCAGGATAGCCAGCACGGGTGACCAGTTGTACCGAGTTGTGAGCAGTCCTGTAATGTAGGCTCCGCACCCGAAGAAGACCGCGTGTCCCAGCGAGATCTGGCCCGTGTATCCCATGAGGAGCGATAATCCCACCGTAAGCATCGTGTTGAAGCCGATGAAAACGAGAATACTGCGGTGGTAGTTGTTCGTTACCCAGAAGGGCAAGAGGGCCAACACAAGCGCCAGGGTTACAAAAGCTGTCAGGTTGTTGTGCTTCGCGGCCCACCGGGTCACATGGAGCCGACGGGACAAGACGCTGCTGTTGGCTGCGCTCACTGCTGGTCTCTCCTGAATTCGATTTTCGTGTCTGGAAGAAGCGTCTACTACCCAACCACACAGATTCTTGCACAAATCTGTGCCGCGCTCTGCAAACAGAGATACGTGGTTTGGCCTGGAAAGTGGGCTTTCTTCACCGTCGTTTCCCTAAAATTCACTGTGGTAGCGTGCTACGCCTCGGCCAGCCGTTGTCCAAAAACGCCTCCCGCTCGCAGGAGCAGGATTACGAACATGGTCAGAAAGGCGAAGGCGTCCTTGTAGGCCGAGGAGAGTAGCCCCGCACCAAACGCCTCCACCAATCCCAGCACAAGCCCCCCGGCCACAGCCAGTGGGGCGTTGGTCAGGCCACCCATGATGGCAGCTACAAACCCTTTCAAGCTGAGCAGCGTGCCAGAGTCGTATGCCATGAAGGTGGAAGGCGTAATCACGATGCCGGCGATGGCACTCACGGCTGCTCCCAGCGCGAAGGAGAAAAGCGCCATGTGGTCGGCCTTGATGCCCATCAAGCGGGCTGCCTCGCGGTTGACGGCACACGCCCGCAGTGCTTTGCCTAGCAACGTGTGCTCGAAGAAAAGGTAGAGGCCCACGACGATCGCTACCATGGTGCCGATGACCCACACGTTCTGGCGGGTGAGCACGGCCCCTGCAATCTCAATGGGCGGGCCTGGCGTGAAGACCGGCAGGGGGTACGGGTCTGTCCACCAAACAATGAGCCCCAGGCCGCGCAGGGCAATGGAAGCCCCGATTGTGATGATGATGAGGGAGATAACGGAAGCGCCGCGCGCTGGCCGAATGGCGATGAGGTAGAGCACAACGCCGATGAGGGTGGTCAACACCACGGCCAGCAGGATAGCAAGCGGCAGAGGAAGTTGCAAATTCACGGTGATGACGCGGTTGAAAATGCCTGTGCGCTGATAGAGCGTCACCGTAATGAGCGCGCCGAGCATGGCGAAGTCGCCCTGGGCAAAGTTGACGATGCCGGTGACGTTGTAGATGGTCACAAAGCCCAGGGCAATCAGCGCGTAAATGCTGCCCAGCGTCAGGCCGGCGAACAGAAACTGCAACAATTGGCTTTCCAGTGACATAGGGGATGCAATCCTCCCGTGTTGAATTTGAGGGTGGCGGTCGCTTGAACGGCGACCGCCACCCTGGCCGTCACGTTGAGCACATCACGGCACGTTGGCGTACTCGTCGGGTGCTACGAAGACCCAGTTGCCGTCCTTGATCATGATGAGCGCCAACGACTCCTTGAAGATGCCCACGTGATCAACCGGGCTCCAGGTGAAGACGCCCGTGATGCCCACGAAGTCCTTCACGTCGTTCTCGAAGCAGTCACGCAGCGCGCTCGCCTCGGGACCCACCTTCTCCAAGCATTGGACGGAGATCATCACTGCGTCCCAAGCGTGGCCGCCAAAGGTGCTGCGCGGCGCGCCGTTCGTGTACTTGTCGTAATCCTCGATGTACTGCAACAGCACGGGCTTTTGCGGGTCGTCGTCGGGCAGGGTTTCGGCGACCAGCAGCTTGCCTGCCGGGAAGAGTACCCCTTCAGCCGCCTGGCCGGCCAAGTCAATGAAGGCCTTGGAGCCGATGCCGTGGTTCTGCACCAGCGGCACGTCGAAGCCCAGTTCGCGGAACTGGACGGTGATGGGGGCACCTTCACCCGGCGTGGCGTGGACGACGACTCCCTCGGGGTCCAAGCCCTTAATCTTGGTCAACTGGGCGCGGAAGTCCTTGTCCTTGGGTTGGAAGAGTTCGTCTGCCACGATCTCAATGCCAGCCTTGGGGTAGACAGCCTTCATCGCCAGCCGCGAGTCCAAACCGAAGGCGTTGTTGACGCCCAGCGACCCCACCTTGGTTACCCCCTTCGCCTTCCAGTAATCAGCCTGCACTTGGGCCACGGGGTAGTTCTCCTGTGGGGTCTTGAAGACCCACGGGCGCACCAACTCCTGCGGAAGTTGCGGGTTGGCTTCCAGGATAGCTTTCGGGTCCACGTCGTAGAGGCGCGAGAGGTAGATGACTGTCTCGCCAGGGCCAACCGTGTGCTCGCCCTTGCCGGGAATCTGGATGGTCTGGCCCTCGAAGTCCTTCAGCAGCGGGTGAACGATGGCGGTAGAGGACGCCAGCGAGATCATGGGAATTTCGGCTTCCGAGACTACTGGCGCCATCGCAATGCTGTTGGGCGAGACGCTGGAGCCAATGATGACGTGGACCTTGTCCTGCTCGATCAGCTTCTTGGTCGCCAGAACGGCCTGGCCGGTGTCGGTGGCATCATCTTCGACGATGACTTCCAGCTTGTGCATCAACCCATCGGGGCCCTTGATGCCGCCGGCCGCGTTAATCTTCTCCATGAGCATCAGGGCCGTGTCGCGTTCGGGCACACCCAAGGCTGAGGCTGGACCGGTGATGGACAACACCAAGCCGAGCTTGTAAGGCTCACCCTCCTTGGGCATAGCCTCTTCCTTCGTGGGCGTGGGTTGCGCTGCCTCTGCCTTTGTGGGCGAAGGTTGCGCCGCCGGCGGTTTGGTAGGTTCAGGTGGCTTCGTGGCAGTCGGGGCAGGTTGCTGCTGACAGGCAGCAACGACAAACAATAAACCAACGAGCCAGAGCAGCAGAACAGCTCTTCTTAACATGGCCCTCCTCCTTTTAATTTAAAAGTTGACTCAACGAACCGACCCAAAACCGGCTCACGGCCGGCCTGGCCGCTCACACAGGGTATACGGGAGAGCACAACAAGTTTGCAAGCTTAATAGCTGCTCTGTCTTTGTCGGGCAACCACTTGCCCGGTTGCTTCCCGGACAAGCGGCAAGCGCTCGTCCTCCATTCGCCTGCGGACAAGCGGCAAACAGTTATCCCGATATTACACGAGTTGTCGCAGCTTGTAACGCTGTATCTTTCCGGTTGCTGTCTTGGGAAGTTCTTCCACGAACTCGATCCAGCGAGGATACTTGTACTTGGCGATGCGCTCTTTTACGAACAAGATCAACTCCTGGGCGAGCGCCTCTGAGGGCTCGTAGCCGGGTTTCAGCACCACGAAGGCCTTCGGCTTCAGCAGCCCTTCCTCGTCAGGCGCGCCCACCACGCCGCACTCCAGCACGGCCGGGTGTTCCATCAGGGCATTCTCCACCTCGACGGGCGAGACCCAGATGCCGCCAGCTTTGATCATGTCGTCGGAGCGACCGTGGTAGTAGAAATAGCCTTCCTCGTCCATCGAGTACTTGTCGCCCGTGCGCAGCCAGTGGCCTTGGATAGTGTCTTTGGTTTTCTCGTGCTTGTTCCAGTAATAGGCGCAGGTGGAGTCTCCCTTGATGTAAAGGTCGCCGACCTCGCCCACTGGCACCGGCTGGCCCTCCTCGTCCACGATTTTGGCCTCGTAGCCAGGCACCAGCTTGCCCGATGAGCCGGGCTTCACCTCGCCCGGCCGGTTGGAGATGAAGATGTGGAGTGCTTCCGTGGAGCCGATGCCGTCCAAAATCTCCACCCCAAAGCGCTCCTTCCATCGCTCGTAGACGGCCGGCGGCAGCGCTTCGCCTGCCGAAACACAAAGCCGCACACTGCTGAAGTCGTACTGGGACGTATCTTCCACGCTCAGCATGGCCGCGTAGGCCGTGGGAACGGAAAAGAACAGGGTGGGCTTGTAATTGGTCACGATCTGGTAAAAGACGTGTGGATCAGGCTTGCCGGGATAGAGGATGGTCGTTGCGCCCACCGAGAAGGGGAAGTAGAGCGCGTTCCCCAACCCGTAGGCGAAGAAGAGCTTGGCCACGGAGAACGTGCGGTCGTTCTCGTTGATGCCTAGCACTTGTTGGGCGTAGTGATACGCACAGTAGAGCATGTCGTGCTGAAGGTGAACAGCCCCCTTCGGAAAGCCCGTCGTGCCGGAGCTGTAGAGCCAGAAACAGGCGTCGTCCTTGCTCATCATCTCCGGCTCAAGTTCGTTGGACGCCTGTGCCATGAGTTCACCATACTGGTGGACGGCGATGTGGCCCGGCACGCCGCTCACGTCCGCCTCGCCGACCACCACGACGTGCTTAAGGTAGCGCAGGCGGTCGAGCACCGGCGCTACCTGGGGGAAGAGGGGGGCGCTGACGAGCAAGACGCGCGCCCGGCTGTCGTTCAGAAGATACTCGTAGTCAGGTGGCTTCAGCAGGGTGTTGACCGGAATGGGGACAACTCCTACCTTGATGCTGCCAAAAAACCCCGCCACGAAGGCTGGGGAATCGAGGGTGAGCATCATCACCCGCTCTTCTATGCGGGTGTCAAGGGCCTCACGGAGGAGATTGCCGAAGCGGTTGACCATGTCGAGGACATCATTGTAGGTGTACTCGCGTCCGTCGGCTGTGTCAATGATGGCCACCTTGTTCCCGCGCCCCTCCCGCACGTTGCGGTCAACGAAATAGTCGGCCGCATTCATGGTCTCTGGGACTTGGAACATGTTTTGACCTCCTCAAACAGGGTGTTCACACGTTCGGGGGCAGTTGGAAACGGAACGTCAATTCCGACGGACATCCCGTTCGTTTGTACATTATATCACAAATATATCGCTTTGACAACTCCCGGAACGCGAGCGATATAAAAGATGCACACGGAGGAGAAATCCGCGCAATCCGTAGTTCATTTTCATCCGGAGAAGAACCCAATTGCCTCATCCGGCCCCGGCGAACCCGAACAGGCGCAGGGCGTTCTCCCGCAGGATGGCCCGCTTGGTCTCCTCGCTCAGAGGAAGCTCGTAGAAGGCCGCGATGTTCGCCGCCATGGAGGGCACGCCCGGCCCGGGCCAGTCGGAACCGAAGATGGTCTTGTGGGCCACCCGCTCCAGCCAGGGGAAGTAGTCAAGCAGGCGTTTGGGGGGCACGCTGGAGATGTCGAACCAGACGTTGGGGTGGCGCCGCAGGAGAAAGTAGGCCGTGTCCATCCAGATGGGCCGCCCGCCGTGGGCCAGGATGATGTGCAGGTCGGGGAAGTCCACTGCCACGTCGTCAATGGGCATGGGGTCGGCGTATTTGTTGCGCGCGCCCGGGAAGACGCTGGTGCCGGTGTGAATCATCACCGGCACGCCGGCCGCCTGGGCCTTCTCGTAGACCACGGCCAGCGCCTCCAGACCGCCGCCGTCCCGGTAGGCGTTGGGGTACACGAGTTGGTGGGGCGGGTGAATCTTGATGCCCCGAATGCCCAACTCGTGGATAAGGTAGTCCACCCGGCGCTCGATGTCTTCCGGGTTTTGCACGTCTATCCCCCCGAAGGGGATAATACGATCGGGGTGGGCGGCCGCGTAGCGGGCGGCAAACTCGTTCACGCCTGGCTCCCGGAAGCCCATCACCTGGGGCGCCACGTAGTTGATGATGCACACCTTCTCGATGTCGTGCTCGTCCATGTAGCGCACCAGTTCGTCGGGGTCGCGCATCATGGCCAAGGTGCGCTCGGCATCGCGTCCCCGCTTGAGGGCTTCCAGGGCGTGGGGATGAATCATCTCCCACGGCTGGATGTGGATGTGGGCGTCAACAACTGGGTAAGGTGGTTTCATCGCCCGCCTCCTCCTTAACGGGTCCAGAAGCCCTGGGGGTCGTACTCACGAATGATGCGCAGTTCCTCGGGCGTGGGCGGCGGGGTGGGGCGAACATCCGGCGCCACCTTCAAGTCCCACCCCGTGTTGGCCCGCACCTCCTCCACGCTGGAGAAGGGGTGGTAGCTGGCCAGGTAGGCCTCGCCGCTCTCGTCGAAGCGCAGCACGCCCAGCGTGGTGATAACGGCGCTGGGGCCGCCGCGCGGCAAGCCCACCGCCTCCCGCCAGCCGCGCCCCGCGCCGTAGCCGGGCGAGGTGACGTAGTCCACCCGCTCCACGAAGCGCCGGCGCTCGTGGTTCATGATGATGAGCAGCCGTTTGGAGAGGGAGGCGATGTCGGCCGCGCCGCCACTGCCCGGCAGGCGCACCTGGGGCCGCTTGTAGGAACCGATGTAGGAGGTGTTCAGGTTGCCGTGCTTGTCAATCTGGGCGCCGCCGATGAAGCCCACGTCCACCCAGCCCGCTGCCATCAGGCCCATCAAGTAGGGAAGTTGGGTGGCCCACGCCGCGCCCAGCACGTTGGGCGGGTCAGCCATGGTGTAGAGCAACTCAGGAGAGGGCGTCTCCCGCACCAGGCCACACTCGAAGTAGCCCACGGCCGAGGGGGCGTGGGTTCGCTTGGCGACCACGAAGGCGATCAGCGGCAGGCGCATCCCCACGAAGACCACCTCGCCGTCCTTGATCTCGCGGGCCGCTGCGGCGACCATCAACTCTTGGGGCGTGTAATCCATCATTCCCTCCTTTCAGGTCGGGCCTTTATGGGTCGAGCGGACCGTTACGCTCCTTGGACGCTGAAGACGACACCAGGTCAACTCCCCTATCAGCACACGCCCTTTCTTTGTCTCAACAAGTGAATAGTGCTACAATTCACCCGTCAAAACATGAAAGGGCGTGTGCGAACATGAGCCAACGTCTCGAAAAACCGACCATCTCACTGCAAACTCTCAAGCTGGAACCCGGGAGCCCCTTGATTCTGCCCGAAAGAATAAAAGCGTCTCTCGGATTGGAAGATGGTGGAACTTGTACCGTTATTCAATTGAACGGCGTAGTCCTGTTGCTCGCCCGCCCCCTAAAAAGCCCTGAGGCGCTGGAAGGCTTTCGGCAGGCGTTGGAGGCGGCTGGCGTCACCCTGGACGATCTCCTGGCCGACCTGACCGAGGTGCGCATCCAGATGCTTCGCGAGCGCTATGGGATCACCGCCTCCTAGAATTTTCTTCGACTCCAGTGTGCTCTTCGCTGCGGCTGCCTCTCCCACTGGAGCCAGTCGAGCTCTCGTGATTCTGGCCGAATTAGGATTGTTGCGGCCGGTTGTGTGTCCTCAAGTTTTTGACGAAGTGGAGCGCAACCTTCAAAGAAAAGTGCCGGCCGCGCTCCCGTACTTCCGGCGGCTACAAAACACACTGCCCTGGGAAATCGTTGATGATCCAACTCCGGAAGAGGTTCAGCGTTGTATGGACGTTATTGCCGCCAAAGATGCTCCTATCCTAGCGGCTGCTATTGCTGCTCAGCCTCACCGCTTCGTCACGTTAGACACCCGCGATTTCAACCGACCTGAAGTACACCAGCATGTGGCCTTTTCCATTCGAACACCCGGTGAACTGATGGCCGAGATTCGAGAAGCCTTCCTCAAGGCCCTGGAATTGTGAAGGGGTGGAGGGCGTCTCACACCTTTGGGCTACACCCCAATCACCACGGCTTTGGTCTCCATGTAATACTCCAGCGCCTCCAGGCCGTGCTCCTTGCCGATGCCGCTTTGCTTCATGCCGCCGAAGGGCAGTTCGTCGTAAATCTTCTGGGGCGCGTTGATCCACGTGTAGCCGGCCTCGATGCGCTCGGCCGCGTACATTGCGCGGCTCAGGTCGCGCGTCCAAATGGAAGAGCCCAGGCCGTAAATGGAGCTGTTCGCCAGGCGGATGGCCTCGTCCAGGTCACGCACGCGCCAGACGGGCAGCACCGGGCCGAAGGTCTCCTCGGTGGCCACGCGGCTATCGTGGGGGGCCTCCACCAGCACGGTGGGCAGGTAGTAGTTGCCCCGCTCGTACGGCGGGCCCTCGGGCCGCCGGCCGCCCACGACGATTTTGGCGCCCCGCTCCACGGCGTCGGCCACCTGCTCCTCGATTTCGGCCCGCTGGCCGGCCGTGTGCATGGGGCCGATGAGAACGCCCTTTTCCCAGCCCGGCCCCACGCGCAGGCGCTCCACCTTGGCCTTCAGCTTCTCCACGAACTCCTCGTAGACCGACTCGAAGACGTAGACCCGCTTGATGGCCAGACAGGCCTGGCCGCAGTTGAAGAAGCGCCCCACGCTGGCCGCGCTGACAGCCGCGTCAATGTCGGCGTCGTCGCACACGATCATGGGGTCGGAGCCGCCCAACTCCAGGGTAACGCGCTTGATCTGCTCGGCCGCCTTGGCCATGACGCGCCGGCCCACGGGCGTGGAGCCGGTGAAGCCGATCTTGCGGATGAGGGGGTGTTCCACCATAGCCTCACCCACCTCTGAGCCGGGGCCGGTGACCACGTTGAGCACGCCCGGCGGCAGGCCGGCCTCGTTGAGAATCCGAATCACGCGGATGTCGGTGAGGGGCGTGGTGTTGGCGGGCTTGACGATGACCGTGTTGCCGGCCACCAGGGCGGGGGCAATTTTGTTGCCCATGAGGGAAACGGGGAAGTTCCAGGGCACAATGGCCCCCACCACGCCGATGGGCCGCTTGAGGATCATGCCGAAGCGCCGGTCATCGAGGGAGGGCACGTAGCCGCCCCGCAGGTTCTTGGCCAGGCCGGCGTAATGTTCCAGCGTGTGCATGAAGCGGCGCAACTCCAGCTTGGCCTCACGGACCGGCTTGCCCTGCTCGCTGGTGAGCAAGTGGGCCAACTCGTCCTCCTGCTCCTCCAACATGCGAATGGCCCGGTAGAGAATTTCGCCCCGCTTGGCGGCCGGCGTGGCCCACCAGCCCTCGAAGGCAGCCGCGGCCGCCTTGGCCGCGCGGTCCACGTCCTCGCGCGTGCCCTTGGGCACTTCGTCCACCACTTCGCCCGTGGCCGGGTTGTAGATTTTCATCGTCTCCCCGGACACGGAGTCCACGAACTCGCCGTTGATCAACATTTGTGCCATCTTCCCACCTCCGCTACGATCTGCTCACTTCGGGAATCCAGTTGGGATGAACAAGCCCACACCTCGGCAGAAGCCACGAACTTTACTCTCCTGCCCTTCTTCTCAATACCCATAATCGGCCGACGCGCTGGGGGCCGGCTGCTTGCGCTGGAGGCCCTGCCAGCGCGCCTCGCCAAGCCGATCCAAGTAGGCCGCGCGATCGGGCACGCCCAGCACCCATTCCTCCAGCCATTCATGAAAGCCCTCCACCGTGCGGGTGCGCCGGTGGTAATCGTGGTACATCTCGTGGTCGCGGCCGTAGTAGCCCTGCACGGGCGAAGGGTGGGCGCCGCCGGGCTCCTCCACCACAGCCACCACCTTGTGGGCCGGCACCACGATACGGTTGGGGTCGCTGAGCAACACATCCCGCGAGACCACCTCCTCGGCCACCACGATGACTGCTTTGGCGGCCAGGGCGGCCTCCACGCTAATGCCCAGGTTCCCCCACATGTGGGCGTGCCCCTCCTCGTCGGCCCGCTGTACGTGCAGGATGGTCACGTCGGGCTGAATGGCGCGCACCAGCAAGAGGGGCTCCCCCGCCTCGCTCAGGGGATTGGTGCTCTCGACGAGGTCCGGGTTGGTGTTGGGCAGGTCGGTGCCCAGCACCGAGCGCGTGGGGATGAAGGGCGCGCCCAAGGCCGCCGCCAGCAACGCCAGGCTGATAGTGAAGTTGCTGTGGTCGCGTACCTCGATGGGATGGGGAACCTCCTGTTCCACTGCCCGCCGAAAGCAGTGCGCCAGCCCAGCACTGACGTTGCCCACCCAGGCAGCCATCACGCAGTCCACACACCCGGCCCCGATGAGTTGGTCGAACAGCATGTCGGAGATGGGGCCGATGAGCGTGAGGTGCCGCTTCCCCTGGCGGACGATCTCGTGCCCGGCCGCGAAGGGGATGAGCGATTCCAAACAGAGGCCCAGCGCCACGCGGCTGCCGTCGGGCACGAAGCGCTCAATGGCCTCCTTCATCGTCATGCGCTTGCTCATGAAGCACACTCCCTGTTCCGTTGCCGATGCCCAATCGCAGATACTGACGTGAGATTTCGCGGTACTCGCGCGGCGCGCGGCGGACCCAGTCGAGGGCTCGGCCCGAAAGCTCCTTTTTCACCTGCGCTGGCACACCAGCCACCAGCACGCGGTCGGGCACGGTTTCACCCTCGGCCACCACGCTGCCGGCCGCCACCACCACCTCGGCCCCCACGGTGGCGCGGGGCAACACCACGGCGTTCATGCCCACGATGGTACCGTCGCCTACCTGGCATCCCTCCAGCACGGCACAGTGGCCCACAGTCACTTGTGCGCCGATGATGGTGGGCCGCTCCTCCATGGAGTGGATAACCACGTTGTCCTGAATGCTGCACCCCGGTCCAACGACGATGGAGCCAAAGTCGCCCCGCAGGACGGCTCCAAACCAAATGCTGGTGCCCGCTTCGACCACCACGTCGCCGATGAGCACCGCTGTGGGGGCCAAGAAGACCCCCTCGGCCACGCGGGGCCGCTTGCCGTTGAACTCCAGCAACAGCGCCACCGCTCACCTCCTCACCATTTGCCTGTCCAAGCGCGTTATGCGCCGGTGAACTTGGGCTTCCGCTTCTCGCGGAACGCGCGCACCCCTTCCTTGTGGTCCTTCGTGGTGAGCAGAATGCTCTGTGCCAGCGCCTCCAGCGTGCGCCCGGTGTGCAGGTCCACGTTCTGGGCCTCGTTGATAAGCAACTTGGCCAGTCCCAGCGCCTGGGGCGCGCGGCGGGTCAGCCGCTCCGCAAAGGCCAGCGTCTCGTCCAACAGGTGGTCGTCGGGGTAGACACGGTTGACCAGCCCACGGGCCAGCGCTTCTTCAGCGCCAATGAGGTCGGCAAAGAAAATGAGTTCCTTGGCGACGGCCGGCCCAACGAGACGTAGCAGGCGCGTGATACCCCCCACACCGGGAATCAGGCCCAGGAAGTTCTCGCGAAACCCCACGCGGGCCGAGGCCGCCATAAAGCGCAGGTCGCACGAGAGGGCCAGTTGCAGGCCCGCGCCGGTGGCGACGCCGTTGATGGCCGCGATGACGGGCTTCTCCAGCCGCTCCAGAAAGTCAAAGGTGTCGGTCAGGGTGCGACTGTGGGCGCGAAAGTCGGGCGTGCGCCACTCCTGCTCGAAGAGGGAGACGTCGCCGCCAGCGCAAAAGGCCCGGCCAGCTCCCGTGAAGACCACCACGCGCACCTCGGGGGCCTCCAACAGGGGCGGAAGCGCGGCCAGTTCCCGCCGCATGGTCTCATTGATGGCGTTGAGCACGTCCGGGCGGCTGAGCGTCACCCGGGCAATGCCCTTTTCGACTGTGTAGTCGAGGGTTTCAAACGTGGTCATAAGCCATTCGTGAAGGTGCGACGCACCTCCGAGGTGCGTCGCACCCCTTCGCGTGCGATTTACCGCCCCTTGAACTGCGGCTTGCGCTTCTCCAGGAAGGCCTGGAACCCTTCCTGGGCGTCCTCGCTGGCGAAGAGCTGGTTGATGCCCTGGCGCTCGATCACCATACCACTGTCCAGTGAGACCTCCAAGCCCTCGTTGACGGCCAGCTTGATAAGCCCGATGGCCTTGGTAGCGCCAGCCGCCAGCGCCTGGGCGTACTCCTCGGCCTTGGCGAGCAGTTCGTCGGCGGGGTAGAGCCGGTCGAGGATGCCCAGTTCGTAAGCCTCCTGTGGGCTGACGGTGCGGCCGGTAATCATCAGGTCGAGCGCCTTGCTGCGCCCGATGAGGCGGGGCAGGCGCTGGGTGCCGCCGTTGCCGGGCAAGAGGCCCAGCGTAACCTCCGGCAGGCCCAACTTGTACTCACCCTCGGCGCCGAAGCGCAGGTCGTGGGCCAGCGCGATCTCCAGCCCCCCGCCCAGGGCGTGGCCCGCGATGGCGGCGATGAAAATCTTGGGCGTGCGCTGAATCTTGAAGAGCACCTCGTGGGCGTAAGCCACCATGCGGGCGTTGCTCTCGGGCGTGCCGCTGGCAAACGCCTTGATGTCCGCACCGGCCGAGAAGAAGCGGTCCAGCGCGCTGCGCGTGATGACCACTTTGATCTCATCGTCGCGGCGCACCTCTTCGATGGCGGCGTTCAGGTCTTCCATGAACTCCAGGTTGTAGCTGTTGGCCGGGGGGCGGTTGAGCACGAGATAACCAATCGGTCCGGATTTTTCCACCGTCACGACGCGCTCACTCATTGCACCTGCCTCCTTTTTCAGTGATCAGTAGCCAGTAATCAGTGGTCAGTAAGCAGTGATCAGTTTCGAAACTGATTACTGATCACTGCTTACTGCTTACTGATTCGAAAAGGGCACGTAGATGTGTTTGAGTTCGGTGTACTCGAGGAGCCCTTCCAGCCCGTAGTGGCGGCTGTAGCCGCTCTGCCGGACGCCGCCAAACTCCACGTTCTGGAAGAGGTTGCCGTAGGAGTTGATCCACACCGTGCCGGCCCTCACGCGCTTGGCCACGGAGAAGGCCTTGTTGATGTCCTTGGTCCAGACGGCGGCCACTAAGCCGTAACGGGTGGTGTTGGCAATCTGCACGGCCTCGTCCACGTCCTTGAAGGGAATAACGGTCACCACAGGACCGAAGATTTCGTCCTGGGCAATGGGGGAGTCGAGGGGCGGACGGTCGAACACAGTTGGCTCGACGAAATACCCCTTCGCCAGCTCACCCTCGGTGAGACGACGGCCACCCACTACGAGCTTCGCCACCTGCTTGCCCACTTCAATGTAGTGCAGCACGCGGTTCAACTGCTCCTCGCTGACCACCGGCCCCACGTGGACGCGCTGGGTGCCGGGCCCCACCTTGAGCTTGGAGACCGCCTCGCGGATGCGCTCGACGAACTGGTCGTGAACGCTCTCCTCCACCAGCAGGCGCGTGCCAGCCGTGCAGACCTGACCGGCGTTCCAGAAGGCCGCGCCGGCCAGCGCGCCCTTGACAGCCGCCTCGAAGTCGGCGTCGGCGAAGATGATGTTGGGGCTCTTGCCGCCCAATTCCAGGGAGACCTTCTTGAGGTTGTTGGCCGAGAGGCGCACGATTTCGCGGCCCGTGTCGGTGCCGCCGGTGAAGCTAATCATGTCCACGTCCTCGTGGCCGGCCAGGTGGGCGCCCACGGTCTCGCCGGCGCCCGTGACCAGGTTGACGATGCCCGGCGGAATCTCCTCGATTTCCTCGATGACCTTCACCAGCTCGGCCGTCACGCCGGAAGTCTGCTCGGCCGGCTTGAGCACCACGGCGCAGCCGGCCGCCAGCGCCGGCGCCAGGGGGCGCAGCAGGAGGGCCAACGGCATGTTCCAGGGCGTGATGATGCCCACCACGCCCACCGGCTCCCGCACCAGAATGCTGATGGAGTTGGGAGTGGGCTGGGCTGTGCGGCCATAGACCCAGCGGGTGAGGTCGGCGTAGTACTCCGTGGTCTTGACGATCATGGCCGCCTCGCTGCGGGCCACGGGGAAGATTTTGCCCGCCTCGCGAATGAGGAAGTCGCGGAAGTGGTCCTGGCGTTCGGCCAGCTTTTGAGCCAGCTTGTGCAGCGCCGCGGCGCGGCGCTCCGCGTTGTCCTTCCAGTCGGTGGTCTCGAACGCCTCGCGGGCCGCGGCCACGGCGCGATCCACGTCGGCGGGCGTGCTGGCCTGCACGGCGTGGAGCACTTCGCCCGTGGCCGGATCGCGAACCGACATCGTTTCGCCGCCCTCGGATGCCACCCACTCGCCGCCAATGTAATTGAGGTAAACGGTTTCACTCATTGCACCCCTCCCTCTCAACTCGCCGTTGCAAAAAAGCCTCTACTTATGATATAATCGTTGTGTCTTGAATATATTACGGAATGCTGACGAGCATTCCCTCTCCGTTATATGTCGGATTCTACAAGAAGAAAGAGAGCCTGTCAAAATGACCGCCATCGGCCCGAAGGACCTGATTCTCACGCTTTTTGGTGACTACATTCGCCACCGGGGTGGTGAAATCTGGACCGGCAGCCTGATCCACCTGTTGCAAATTCTGGGCGTCTCGTCCCCCCAGGCCGTGCGGTCGGCCCTCTCGCGCATGACGCAGAAGGGGTGGCTGCGGAGTCGGCGCATTGGGCGGCGCAGTTACTACTCGCTGACACCGAAGGGGTACAAGTTGTTGGAGAGCGGCGCCCGGCGCATTTTCCTGGGGCGACAGGGGCCGTGGGACGGACAGTGGCGCATCCTTACCTACCGCATTCCCGACGAGGAGACCCACCTGCGCACCCGTTTGCGCCGTGAGCTTGGCTGGATCGGCTTTGGCCGACTGGACGCCTCGCTCTACATTGCTCCTTACGACTACAAGGAAGAGTTGGAGGACCTCTTCGAGCGCCTGCCGGTGAGACAGTACGTGGACATCTTCGTGGGCAAATACGTGGGGCCGGGCAACGACCTCGACCTGGTTGCCCGCGCGTGGGACCTGGCAGCTATCAACGAGAAGTACCGCGCTTTTCTGGAGAAGTACCGCCCCCTCTACGAGGCTGACAAAGCCGCTTTTGCCCGTGGCGAAGGTCCTGACCCGCAGACCTGTTTCGTGCGCCGCTTCATGCTCATTCACGAGTACCGTGAGTTTCCCTTCCTCGATCCCGACCTGCCCCCCGAACTGCTCCCGCCCGACTGGCTGGGACACGAGGCCCGGCGCATGTTCCACGAATACCATGAGTTGCTCACGGGCCCGGCGATGGCCTACTTCGACTCCGTCTTCCAGGCTGCTCCCGACGCGCAACCCTCCCGCGACGGCCACGAGGGTGAGGCTGATGTTTCCTCGTACGAGGATGTGAAGACGGAAGCCGAATAGAGCGGGGCCTGTTATCTCTTATGACGTTCTAGCAGCTCTGGCCGCAGCCTTAACCAGTTCGCTCAGCGTTGGATGAATGTGAATGGACTTGGCAATTCGCTCAATGGTACCATGGTCGTACATCGCTACCACCGCCTCGTGAACGAGATCGTCACCGTGAGGTGCCAGCACGTGAAAGCCCAAGATTTTGCCTGTGTTGGCTTCGACCACGGCCTTCAACAAGCCGCGTGTGTCGCCGATGGCCTTGGGACGGGCTCCATCAGCCGGCACTCGCCCGACGATCACCTCATAGCCCTGCTTCCGGGCTTCCTCCTCCGTCAGCCCTACAGCCGCCAGGACAGGGTCACTGAAGATGGCCCGCGGCACCACGCGGTAGTCCACCTGGCGCCGTAGCCCCTTAACAGCGTTGAGGGCAGCGATGGGACCGTCATACGTGGCGACATGGGTGAACATCCACCCTCCCTTCACGTCGCCAATGGCCCAAATGTGTGGCTGGCTGGTGCGAAGTTCTGCGTTCACACGCACGAATCCTCGCTCGTCCACTTCGACGCCGGCCGCAGCCGGATTGAGGTTGTCCGTGTTGCCCACCCGTCCAGCAGCTAACAGGATGGCCTCCGCACGAAAGGCTTGTTCACGACCGTCAACGCGTGCCACCACCACTTTGAAGCTCTGCTCTTCGTAAACTCGCACCACCGGAGCATTGGTGTATACATCAATCCCCTCTTCCCGCAAGTAATCCGCCAGCAAGTTGGCCAGTTCGCGGTCTTCACTTTTGGCCAGTTGAGGGTTGCGGCCAAGCAAGGTTACCCGAGTGCCGAAGCGGGCGTACATTTGGGCAAATTCAATGCCCACGTATCCTCCGCCAATGACAATCAAGCTGGAGGGTAGGTGCTCCAGGTGCAGGGCCGTCTCGTTGTTCAGGTACTCGACGCTTTTTAGGCCCTCAATTGGGGGAATAAACCGCCGTGCGCCGGTAGCAATGATGGCTTTCTCGAAGCTGAGGCGCTGTTCGCCTGTGTCCACTTCGTGCTCACTCACGAAGCGGGCCTGTCCACGCAAGAAAGTGATGGCGTCCTGACGGCGTTGAAGGCCACGGTAGATGTTTTCGATGATGCCCTGCACAATGCGATTCTTGCGAGCGACAGCTTTCGGTAGGTTGAAGCGTACCGCCCCCTCGACCTCCACGCCAAATTCGGCAGCCCGCCGGGCTACCAGGTGCATCACCTCGGCCGAGCGGATCATGGCCTTGGTGGGCACGCACCCTTCGTTGACTCAGGTGCCCCCTACTTCGCGCTGTTCAATGAGCGCTACGCGAGCACCCAAGTTGGCGGCCATGTGGGCGGCCGGCAATCCGCCTTGACCGGCTCCAATGACAAGCACGTCATAGTCGTATCGCGGCATTTCGCTCCTCCTTGGATGCAATTCCCCCCCATGGGGATATAGCCAATTATACGACAATACGGCCAAAGACAAAATGCCGTCGAGCCCAGACATGGAACTCTCCGGCTTTCGGATACGGCCTCCCTCTGTGGTCAAGTGTTCGCAAACGGTAGAAGTATCTTTTAGCACGCATTGCCGTGAAAAGCAATAGATACAGGCGAGATTGTTCCATTCCTTTCCTCCGCGCAGGAAGGCGCAGTATGGCGGCCCTCAGCTTCTTGACAAACAAGGGTGGTCGCAGCATACTTTGGCGACTTGAGCAGACAAGGGGCGATTCAAACCGTTTAAGGTCCTCCGCCGAAGCGAAAAGCAAACAGTTTGAACAGGAGGAAAGGGAGTGACCGAACAAACCCGTGGCAAGCGGCCATCCGATTCCGCCATCACCATCGCGCGCCAGATGATTCCGTCCGACGCGAACCCGCTGGGCATCGTCCACGGCGGGGAGATTCTGAAGATGGTGGACGAGGCCGGCGGCCTGGCGGCCATGCGCCACGCGCGTTGCCCGGTGGTGACCGTGCGCCTCGACTCCATGACCTTCCTGGAGCCCATCTACGTGGGCGACTTGGTCGTTGTGAAGGCCATGGTGAACTGGGTTGGGCGTACTTCAATGGAGGTGGGCATCCGCGTGGAGGCCGAAAACCCCGTCACAGGGGTGCGCACGCACACCAACACGGCCTTCGCCGTGTACGTGGCGCTGGACGAGGAGGGACGCCCCAAGCCGGTTCCGCCGCTGGTGCTGGAGACGGAAGAGGAGAAGCGCCGCTGGGCCGAGGCCGAGAAGCGCCAGCAGCACCGTCTGGTCCAGCGCAAGGCGAAGCAAAAGGGTGAAAAGCCGTGAGCCGCTGGCTCTCTGCGCTGAAAGCCCCGAACATGATTGCCCGCCGGGTGGCCTGGGGGGGCGCCCTTTTGGGCGCACTGGGCTGGTGGCTTCCGTGGGTGCTCCACCCCAAGGGAGCTGCCGCTCTCGTGCTCCTGGGGCTCGACCTGGGCGAGTTCTTCAAGTTCACCTCCCTCTGGCGGGCAGGCGCCTTCCGCCTGGAGCGGGAGGTCTTCTTCGTCCCGCCCGTGGCGGCCTCGCTGACCGTGAGCCTGCTGGCCGCGCGGGCGCCCCTGCGCCGGCGCGCGGTGGCGGCCCTGGCGGCTGGCCTGCTGGCCCTGGTCATCCTGCCGGAGTACGAGCGGTGGGGGGCCCTGGGCACGCCCGAATATCAGGCCCAGGGCCTGCTGGCGGCTGTGGGACTGGCCGGAGCCGCGCTGGTGCTGTTCGCCGGTCCCCGCCTGCCCCTCCGCCTCTTGAGGGGAAGCATCACAGGAGTGGCCCTTGCCGGCGCGCTCTTGCCCCTCTGGGGGTTCTGGCGCCTGGAATTGATCCTGGAGTGGCTGTATGGGACGGCCATCGTCTGGGGGCCGGGCATCTGGGTAAGCCTCCTGGGGTTTCTCACCGTCGTTGTGGGGGTGTGGGGTTCCGACAGAAACCTTTTTGCCCCTTTCTTGACACACCGCTGAAAGCCGCTATACTTCCCCGGAAATTAGTTAACTTAATTAAACAAAATGGCACAGGCCAACGCCGTGGCCGCTTGTACGTTGCCGGGCTGTCCAGTGGCAAATGTGTCAACCGGCCCGGCTTTTTGTGCGTATGGATTCGTGGAAATTGGCGCCTCTGCCTCCGCATCTGCTGGAGAACGAAGCGATTAAGTCCATTTACAGAAACCGGCAAGGAGTACTTTCGATGCGCCGACGCCTGATAGCAGTCGTCCTGCTTCTGTCGCTCGTGGGAGTAACGTGGTGGAGCTACTCCCGCTTTACCCCCACTTCTGATGCCCCCTCGGAGGAAGGAGAACAGGTGGTGGTGAAGCGGGGCACCATTCTGGCCACGGTGGACGCCTCCGGCAACCTGGAGGCCAACCGCCAGGTGGTGCTGACGTTCCGCACGCCCGGCCAGGTGGCCGAAGTGCTGGTGGAGGAAGGAGAAGCCGTGCAGGAGGGCCAACTCCTGGCCCGCCTCGACACGGCTGAGCTGGAGTTGGCCGTGCGCCAGGCCGAGGTGAACCTTCAAGCGGCCGAAGCGCGCCTGCGCCAACTCCGGCGGCCCGGCACGCCGGCCGAGGTTGCGGCGGCCGAAGCAGCCCTCAAGAGCGCCCAGGAGAACCTGGCCCGCGTGAAGGCGGGCCCTTCCCCCGAGGAAATTGCGGCCGCCCGCGCCCAACTGCAAGCGGCCGAGGCCGCCCTCGAACGCCTGCTGGCCGGCCCCGACAAGGCCCAAATCGCTCAAGCCGCTGCCGCGCTGAAGCTCGCCGAAGCCAACCTGCGCCAGGCCCAGGCCGCCTACGACGCCGTGGCTCACCGCCCCGACGTGGCCATGCTTCCCCAAGCCCTTCAACTCGAACAGGCCACCATCGAGTACGAGCGCGCCAAGGTCGCCTACGAGGAAGCGCTCAAGGGGCCCAGCGAGGACCAGATCGAGCAGGCCCGGGCCCAAGTCAGCCAGGCGCGCGCCAACTTGCAACGCCTGCTGGAAAGCCCCACGCCGGCCGACATCGCCGCCGCCGAGGCCCAGGTGGCCCAAGCCGAGGCCAACCTGCGCCGGCTGACCGAGGGCGCTTCGCCGGAGGAGATCGAGGTCCAGCAGGCGCAGGTGGAGCAGGCTCGCATCGCTTTGGAGCAGGCCCGCTTAAACCTGCAAGGAGCCGAAATTCGGGCTCCCTTTGACGGTACCGTGGTCGCGCTGGGCATCAAGGAGGGCGAAGTCGTCTCGGCCGCTACGCCCGCCGTCACGCTGGCCGACCTCTCTCGCTTCGAGTTGCGCGTGACGGTGGACGAGTTGGACGTGGGGCTGGTCAGGGAAGGTCAACCCGTCACGATCACCCTGGACGCCTACCGCGACACGCCCATGAGCGGGACCGTCGTTTACGTGGCGCCGGTGCCGGCCGGACAGCAGGGAGTGGTCAGCTATCCGGTGCGCATTGAGCTGGACCTGACGACGGCTCCTGGCCCCTTGCGGGCGGGCATGACGGCCAGCGCCGAAATCGTCGTCCAGCGGCTGGAGGACGTGCTGGTGGTGCCCAACCGGGCCATCTCTTTCGACCGCACCACGGGTCAACCCACTGTGCTCAAGGTGGAAGACGGCACGGCCGTTCCCGTGGAGATTGCCATCGGGCTGCGCGGCAAAGCGCAGACCGAAGTGGTCGCCGGTTTGGAGGAGGGCGACGTGGTTCTCATTCCCGTTGTGAACCGGCGCGAACGATTGCGCCAGGAGTTAAGGGGCGACTAGAATAGTAAGGAAGACGTGTTGGCGAAGGACAATGATGGCCACAGCGGAACAACCGATGCCGGAGAAGATGTCAACCCAAACTGAAAAGCCACCTGCGCTCATCCGCCTGGAAAACGTTACCAAAGTGTACCGCATGGGCACTGTCGAGGTCCACGCCCTGCGGGGCGTCTCCTTCGAGGTTCAGGAGGGCGAGTGGGTGGCTATCATGGGGCCCAGCGGCTCCGGCAAGAGCACGCTGATGAACATCATCGGCTGCTTGGACCAGCCCACCAGCGGCCACTACTGGCTGGCCGGCGTGGACGTGGGCACGCTGGACGACAACCAACTCGCTGAAATTCGCAACAAGCGCATCGGGTTCGTCTTCCAGCAATTCAACCTGTTGCCCCGCGCCACGGCCCTCCACAACGTCGAACTCCCCCTCATTTACTCGGGAGAGGCCCGCAACCGCCGCGAGCGGGCCATTGCCGCCCTGGAGGCTGTGGGATTGGGTGACCGCCTGCACCACCGCCCCAACGAACTCAGCGGCGGTCAGCAGCAGCGCGTGGCCATTGCCCGCGCCCTGGTCAACGACCCCGACATCATCCTGGCCGACGAGCCCACCGGCAACCTGGACACCAAAACCGGCGCCGAAATCATGGACTTGTTCCGCCGTCTCCACGAGGAGCGCCGCATCACCATTGTCTTCGTGACGCACGACCCGGAAATTGGCCGTCAAATCCCGCGCCACATCTGGCTGCGCGACGGCCTCATCGTAGCCGACGACCGCCAACCGGTTGAGACGATGGAACCACTGTCCAAGGAGCGTCCGTCGCCATGAACCTGGTGGAGAGCTTCCGCACCGCAATTGACTCGCTGTTCGCCAACAAGCTGCGCTCGGCCCTGACCATGCTGGGCGTCATCATCGGCGTCGGCGCCGTGATTGCTCTGCTGAGCATCGGCCAGGGCGTGCAGCGCTTCGTCACCCAGTCCATTCAGAGCACCGGCACGAACTTGCTCTTCGTCATCCCCGGCCAGATCGGCGAGGGCTCCGAGCGAAACACGGGGCTGACGTTGACCTTGGAGGACGCCGCCGCCATCGCCGACCCCCGCAACGTGCCCGACGCCGTGGCCGTGGCCCCAGAACTCACCTTCGGGGCGACTGTCGAGCGGGGACGCACCAGTCGCACCTTCACCATCTCGGGCACCACCCCAGACTTTGCCCCCGTGCGGAACTTCGAGGTGGCCGTGGGGCGCTTTCTGGACGAGTCGGACTTGGCCACGTCGGCGCGGGTGGCGGTTCTGGGCGCCGACGCTTACGACCGGCTCTTCCCGGACGGGGAATACGCCATCGGCGAGACGATTCGCATTCGGAACATTCCCTTCCGCGTCATCGGCGTCATGGAGCGGAAGGGTGGCAACGCCTTCGGCAGCGAGGACGACAACATCTGGGTGCCCATCACGACCCTCCACAACCGGCTCTTCGACCTGCGCAACCAGCGCGGGGAGCGGCTGGTGACCGTCATCTACGTCCAGGTGGCCAGCGAGGACCGCATGGAACAGGCCACCGAGGACATCACCCGCCTGTTGCGCGAGCGGCACAACATCCGCTTTCGGGACGAGGACGATTTCTCGGTCATCAACCAGGCCGACCTGGTGGCCGTCTTCAGCCAGATTACCGGCGTGCTGACGCTCTTCCTGGGCTCGATTGCGGGCATTTCCCTGCTGGTGGGTGGAATCGGCATCATGAACATCATGCTGGTCAGCGTGACGGAGCGCACGCGCGAGATCGGCATCCGCAAGGCCGTGGGCGCCAAGCGGCGCGACATTCTGCTCCAATTTCTGGTGGAAGCCACGGTGTTAAGCGTGATTGGCGGCCTCTTGGGCATTGTGCTAGGCTGGGTGAGTTCGGTGGCCATTTCCAACCTCAGCGAGAACTTGGAGACGTACGTCTCGCCCGGTGCCGTGCTGCTGGCAACAAGCTTTTCCCTGGCTGTTGGGATTTTCTTCGGGCTCTACCCGGCCTACCGGGCCAGTCGCCTGAACCCCATCGAGGCGCTCCGGTACGAATAATGGGCTTGAACGTGTTTGACCGGCAAAGAGGCCTTTCTTCATCGCCGCTTCTCTCAAAATCACTGTGGTGGAGAGGACCATGAACCGTCACGCGGTGCGAATTTTGCTGTTCGTGCTTCTGGGGGGTGTGCTGGTAGCCTGTGGGGGGCGACGGGCCACTTCCTCGCCCACACCCCGCCCCCTGCTGACGCCGGTGTCCACCCGAACGCTCCTGGTCTTCGCCACGGCGACCCCTTCGGCCACGCCACGCCCACCGGCACAGCCAACGCCTTCCGTGCCCCCGTCGCCCACGCCGACGACGCTCCCCTCTCCCACGGCGACGGTCACGCCCGCTCCGGTGGCGCGAGTCACGGCGCGCATCGCCCTGAACGTGCGCGCGGGGCCAGGCACGGTCTACCCGGTGGTGACGGCCTTGCCCCGGGGGGAGGAGGTGACCGTCCTGGCGCAGACCGAGGAGGGCGCGTGGCTGGAAGTCCGGCTGCCCGACGGCACCACGGGGTGGGTTTCCCGCGCCTTCACCGACTTCAGCGGGCGGGTGCCCGTTGCGGCAGCCCTTCCGCCCACCCCCACGCCCGCGCCAGCCGTCCGTCCGACTGAAGTCGCCGAGGCAGAGCGCGGGCCGCAAGCCGAATTGAGCGGCAAGCTGGTCTTCCAGGTGGCGCCGGGCGGCCCGATTTACGTCATCAACGCGGACGGGAGCGGCCTGCGCCGGGTGGCGGAAGCCGGACTAGACCCCACCTGGAGTCCAGACGGTTCCCGCATTGCCTTCGTGGACTGGCGCGCGCCGGCCGGCATCTACGTGGTCAACGCCGACGGAACCGGCCTCTACCGCCTCTTCGACGGCCAGCTCATCCGCCAGCCCGACTGGAGCCCAGACGAGGCCTGGATTGCCTTTTCCTGGCAGCGTGGCGGTCGGCTGAAGGAGGAGGAGAAGTGTTTCTCCTTTGGCCCCTTCTTCAGCTTTTGCTTCATTCTGCCAGCCGACCCCTTCTGGGAGTTGGCGCTGGTCTCCACGAAGGACGGCTCGCTGCGCGAGCTCAAGTCGGACCCACACTCCTTCTCTCCCTCGTGGAACGCCGACGGCACCGAGTTGGTCTTTCGGGGGGATAACCCCTTTGCAGGAGGCGGGGCATTGCGGCGCAAGCGTGTGCCCACGGACGCCGACCCCCAGCTCCTGCTGGCCGATCCACGGGCGCGCGACCCGCGCTGGTGCGCCAACGGCCAGATTGCCTTCACCTACCGCCAGCACGACCATTGGGAAATCTACGTGGTGAACGAGGACGGCAGCGGGCTGCGCCGCCTGACTTTCAACGACCCCCTCTCGCTGGCGCCACCGCCAGACAACGCCGCGCCAGCCTGGAGTCCCGACTGCCGCCACATCGCCTTTCTCTCCAACCGGGACGGCGTGTGGCGCATCTACGTGATGGACGCCGACGGCCAAAACCAGCGCCCCATGTTCGGCGACCGGCTCGACCACCTGGGGCTCACTTACACCGGGTACGATGACCGTGTTCTGGACTGGGCAGCGAGTGCCCCTTAGGGGACACGCCACACAACTCGCCATGTACTTGTGGGCGGGCCTGGCTGCCGTGGGGGCGCTTGTCCTCTACCTGCGCACCATGTCCCCCACAGTGGCGACGGTCTTTGACGACAGCTTGGAGTTCGCCCTGGTGGCCTGGCGGTGGGCCATTCCCCATCCCACGGGATATCCCCTCTACGCCGTGCTCATCGGCCTGGCAGCCCACCTGGTGCCCGTCGGCGAGGTGGCCTGGCGGGTGAGCCTCGTTTCGGCCCTGGCGGGAGCGGCCACGGTGGGCCTGACCGTTCTGCTGGGCCGCGCGCTGGGCCTTTCACTCCTGGGGGCGTTTTGGGCCGCGCTGGTCCTGGCTACGGCGGAGACTTTCTGGGCCCAGGCCCGCATTGCCGAGGTCTACACGCTCCACCTGCTGCTGACGGTTCTTCTGCTCCTGTGCCTGCTCCGCTCCCACGCCGATTCGCCCGCGTTGGCCCTGCGCGGCGCGGCGCTGGCTTTCGGCTTGGGCCTGGCTCATCACCGCACGATTTTGCTGTGGGTTCCCGCGATTCTCCTCTACCTGGCGCTTTCGGCAACGGTGCAAGCGCACCTGCGGCGGGAGTGGCCCCGGCTCCTCTTGTTGACCCTGGCTCCGCTGGCCTTCTACGCCTACTTGCCCCTGCGGGGCCACGTGGGTTCGCTGGACGGAACGTATCAGAACACACTGACCGGCTTCGTCCGCTGGGTGACGGCCAGCGCCTACACCGTCTTCCTGAGCGAGAACCCCTTCGGCCAAGTGCGCGACGCGGGTTTCTACTGGACCCTCTTCACGGCACAGCTCAGCCCAGCCGCCCTCTTGCTGGCGGCTGGGGGACTCCTTTGGGCACGGCGCCGGCCCCGGGAGGTGACCCTGCTGGTCGTCGGGGCCGCGGCCAATGCCCTCTTCGCGGCCAGCTACCACGTGGGCGACCCGGAGGTCTTCTGGCTGCCGGTGGTGCTGGTGGCCGCCCTCCTCTCCGGGGCCGGCCTCCACTTGCTGTTCGAGGCGGTTTCACGACGGTGGCCGCGCCCGCTTGTTCCGGTCGTCGTGCTGTTCGCCCTCTTGCTGGCGGGACACGTGCCCCGCTGGGAGGCCACTTTCCGACGGGTGGACCTGAGCGGCGCGTGGGCGGCTGCCGACTTCGCCCAGGACGCCCTCAGCCAGCCCTTGCCGGAACGGGCGGTCATTGTGGGGATTCTGGGGGAAATGACCCTGCTGCGCTACTGGCAGGAGGTCCACGGCCTGCGCCCCGACGTGCGCACCATTGCGGCCGACGCCGAAACAGACCGGCTGGCCGCTGTGGAAGAGGCGCTGGCGCGGGGCGAACGCCCCTTCCTCACCCGCCCGCTGCCCGGCGCTGAGCGCTGGTCGCTGGACGCTGTGGGGCCGCTCATCGCGGTGGAAGGCGCCCCGCCAGAGCCACCTTCACCCCACCAGGTCGAAGTGGCACCGGGCCTACGGGTCGGGGTCCGGGTGGAGCCCCTAGACGGCATTGGTCCGGCCCGGCAACGAGTGACGCTCATCTGGTTCGTGGAGCGCCCTCCTAACGACGCCTTGAAGACCAGCCTGCGCCTGCGCAACGGGGCTGGCGTATGGTTGGCTCAAGTGGACTGCGTGCCCGTCCACGACGCCTACCCCTCCACGGCGTGGAAGGCCGGCGAGCGCATCGTGGACGTGGTGGACCTGCCGGCCCTGCCGGAGGCCACGGAGATCGAGGTAGTGGTCTACCGGGCAGCCGACGGGATTCCGCTGGCGTCCACGGTCGTGCCGGCCCTCCGGCCAACAGGCGGCCCCTTCGACCCCGCCAGTGGCACGTGTGCGCCAGCCTACCGGCTCAGGTAAAGGCTGCAAACTGGCAAAAATTCCCCCCATGTTTTCCCTTTTTTGTCGCACCCCCGTGCTATAATATGTCCAAGCTTGTCAAACATGGTTCCGCAAGGCGGAAGAATTACAGGAAAGGAGGCTTGTCACCATGTTTCACCGCGTTATCATCATTGGAAACCTGGGCACGGACCCGGAGTTGCGCTACACGCCGCAGGGCACGCCGGTCGCTCACTTCAACGTAGCCACGAACCGGCGGTGGACCAATCAGGACGGCACGCCGGGCGAAGAAACCGTGTGGTGGCGCATCAGTGCCTGGGGGCGGCTGGGCGAGACGTGCAACCAGTACTTGAGCAAGGGGCGCCAGGTCTTCATCGAGGGCGTGTTGGTGCCCGACCCGCAGACTGGCGGGCCGCGCATTTGGTACGACCGGGACGGCCAGCCGCGCGCCAGCTTCGAGGTGCGCGCTTGGACGGTCAAGTTCTTGGGTGGCCGCGCTGATGCTGTGAACAACGCCTACACTGAGCAAGGCGGAACGTCACCACGCCGAAGCACCACACCACCGCCTGCCACGCCGGTGGACGAAGAAGAGGAATTCGGTCCCGACGAAATCCCGTTTTAGGCGAGGCAGGCAAAAGCAAACGCCACTCGGACGCTCAGAGTGTCCGAGTGGCGTTTGCGTGCCGGGGGTGGTGCGCGCCTAGGGGTTGAGGTAATCCTTCAGGCGGCGGCTGCGGCTGGGGTGGCGGAGCCGCCGCAGAGCCTCGCCTTCGATTTGGCGAATGCGTTCCCTCGTCAGCCCGAACTTCTGCCCCAACTCTTCCAAGGTGTGAGCGCGGCCGTCAATCAGCCCGAAGCGCAGGCGAAGAATGCGCGCCTCGCGCGGGTCTATTGTGGCAAGCGCGCGCTCCAGTTCCTGGCGCAGCAGTTGGTGGCTGGCTACATCCGTGGGGGCCGGGGCGTCTTCGTCCTCAATGAAGGCGCCCAGTTCGCTGTCACCATCCTCGCCGACTGGTTTCTCTAGGCTCAACGGGCGGCGGCTGATGCGGAGCATCCAGCGCACTTTCTGGGGCGAGATGCCCAGCGCCTCGGCTAACTCCTTGGGAGTAGGTTCGCGCCCCAGCTTTTGCTCCAACTCGCGGCTAATGCCGTAAAGGCGGCGAATGCGGTCGCTCATGTGAACCGGCACGCGAATGGTGCGCCCCTGGTCGGCGATGGCACGGGTGATGGCTTGGCGGATCCACCAAGTGGCATACGTGCTGAACTTGTAGCCCCGCTTGTAGTCGAACTTGTCCACAGCCCGCATCAGGCCCAAGTTCCCCTCCTGAATGAGGTCCAGGAAGGGAACACCCTGGCCGATGTACCGCTTGGCAATGCTGATGACGAGGCGCGAGTTGGCTTTGATCAGGTGGGCGCGGGCTTCTTCTCCACGGCGCACTATGGCTTCCAACTCAGCCCGCTCTTCTTCCGAGGCGTAGTCACCCCGCGCCAGCTTCTCTTTGGCCTCCCGGCCCATCTCCATGCGACGGGCCAGTTCGACTTCCTCTTCGGCGGTTAAGAGTGGCACACTGCCCACTTCCCGCAGGTAGAGGCTCACTGTGTCGTCGCTGTCAATGCCGGCAAAATCCAGCTCCGCTTCCTCTTCATCCTGGCGTATCAGTGGACGGCGCTTCTCACGAGATGTTCGCTTTTTGGCCGCTTCCTCTTCGTCTTCGTAAACTTCGATGCCTTCTTCCTCGAAGAGTTCGAAGATGTCGTCCAGTTGCGCCAGGGCATCCTCCGCTTCTGGGAAGACACGCAGAATGTCGGCAGCGGTTACGTAGCCTTTCTTGCGCGCGTAGGCCAACAAGTCGGCTACCGACTGAAGTTCAGGTTCACCATTTCGCTCGCTCACCCAGCCACCTCCGTGTGTTTCTTGTGCTTGCCGTGGCAAAAAGGGGGAGACAAATCACACTCACGTGAGGGTTCCTCAAGTGCGTTTACCTGCCTGCGGGGATACGTATCTGTCGGTCACTCTGGCCGACTGGCGGACAAATCGCTTCGTGAAAACCCTGTACTTGTTCATACCTACCCTAACCGCGCCAGGCCTTCCCTCACCCCGACGCGCTGTGAATGTTAGCACGCCTAGTATAACACAGGATTTTTCCGGTTGTCAAGCACTTTTTGCGGTTTTTAAAAAGTATAGCGGCTGTGCCCTCTATCTGCGAACGCTTTTGGGCGCAAATCTGTTAATTGTCAGTATTACAAAAATGTTTCACCGCTTAATCTCTTTTTTCTTTTGCGCTAAGGGGCCTTTCACAGAATACGCGCCGGACAACGGCGGCCTGGCGTTTGGAAGCGGGCAAGAAGGGGGCGAACGCGACGTTAGCCGAGCAGTCGCCTCATCACAAGGTGAACACCGAGCACAATTGCCAATCCCCACAGAATCCAGGCTACCAGGGGAACGGAGCCAACGGTGAGCCAACCGGCAAAGACCAGCGTCACCAGGAGAAGGGCATCAGCCAGTTGTCGGACAGCCTCTTCCACGCCCGCTATGTGACTGAGTAACGGGTCTTCTTCGGTCAGGCGGACGGTGACAGTGCCGGTGCGCATGAAGCGCAGGGTGTTCTCCAGTTCTTCAGGCAGCCGCCAAACCCGTGCCAACCACTCCAGGAGTTGCTGCAGGACTTCGGCCGCACCAGCCGGGGCCGCTTCACTCAGCAACCGGCGGGCGAAGGGTTCGATCTCCTCCACAGGGTTGAAATCGGGGTCGAGACCGGCTGCCAACCCGCTGAGAATGCCCAGGCAGCGTCCTAACAAGATGAAGTTCTGAGGAATCTGGAAGGGAAATTGGTAGAGCAGAGAGCGAAATTCGGCCACCAGGCGAGCGATCTCTTCCACTTGAATCTGGCGCAACTCGCCCAGGGAAAGGCCGTAAAAACGCTCGAAGAGGCGCTCGAAGGCGCGGGCCACCTCATCGTCGTTCGCTGTGGGCAGCAGGAAGTGGAGTTCCTTGGCCAGTTGCACAAGGCGTTGAAAGTCGCGCTGAATGACGGCGATCAGCACGTCGCCAAGTCGGCGGCGCACGTCGGGGGGAATTTCCCCCATCATGCCAAAGTCAACGAAGATGAGCACAAACGGACGCCCCTCGCCGGGGTGGGGAGCCGTTTCGTCGGGCAGGATGAAAAGGTTACCGGGGTGGGGATCGGCATGGAAGAAACCGTCCACGAAGATTTGCTCCAAGTAGGTGCGAAACACCTTGCGCGCCACCGCCCGGCGCGAGACGCCCGCCGCTTCCAGTGCCGCGTAGTTGTCAATTTTGATGCCCTCGATGCGCTCCATCACCAGCACGCGCCGGGTGGTCAACGCCTCCACGGGCGTGGGCACGCAGACACCCGGATCGTCGGCGAATTGTTCCGCGAAACGCCGCGCGTTGGCCGCTTCCTGAACGTAGTCCAGTTCGGCCCGCAGGCTGTCGGCAAACTCGGCGTAGAGGGCGTCCAGGTCGGCCCGGCGCCGGACGAAGCCGATCCACTTGAGCCAACGGATTACCTGGCTGAGCACGGCCAGATCCGTCTCGATAATTGCCCGAATGCCGGGGCGTTGGACTTTCACCGCCACCGGCTCTCCTTCTTTCAACCGCGCCAGGTGGACTTGCCCCAGCGACGCCGACGCCTGGGGCCAGCGGTTGAACTCGGCGAAAATTTCGTGGGGAGGCGCGCCCAGTTCCCGCACGATTTGGGCTTCGATAAGCGGCCAGGGAACCGGCGGCACCTCGTCCTGCAAGTCGCTGAGGGGGGCGGTGACCTCTGGGGGCAGAACGTCCACGCGGGCGCTCAGGAACTGGCCTAGCTTGATCATCACGCCCCCCAATTCCACGGCGAGTTCGCGAAACTGAACAGCCAGGCGCTCGTGGCGAGCGGGCGCGCCAGCGCGCACCCATGAGAGTCGCAGCACGCGGGGCAACACAAAATCGTACACCCAGAGGGAGAGAAAAGCCCGCGCGAAGAAAAAGAGGAGCCGCCAGTAGCGCCGGCGCAAGCCTTTGGGCGGCGGAGGTCCTGGTGTGGTGTTTTGCGTGCGACTGGTGTCGTCCATTTTCTGGTGCTCGAAGGCCGAATGCCGTTACAGGCCGTGGAGTAGTATACCGTCAGGTCTGCCGAGCGAGAAGTCTGGACTTTCGACGTCTTTTGGTCGGGGTGTTCATTTGCCTCGTCATTCAAGCGCAAGTACAATTCTCGCAGGTGTTCTTGTGGGATGCCGTCAGGTCTTCGCCGTCAAGCAACTGGGAAGAATAGCGAGTAGGCGGCGAAGCAGCGCTCGACGGTGCGGACTTTTGCGAAAATCTGCGTGGTCAAGAAGGGGGTGAGGAGGCGAAAGTATGGATTTGCAAGACCTACAGCGCCTGGTAGAAAAAGGCGAAGATCTCCACACAGAGTTTAAGGAAGCCCCCGTTCATCCAGATGCGTTGGCGGCCGAACTTGTGGCTTTTGCCAACACCGATGGCGGCATCCTCATTTTCGGTGTAACCGATGATCGTCGCATCGTAGGGGTAAAAGACGTGAACCGACTGATGCAACAGGTAGATCAAGTTGCTTTTCAAAACTGTCATCCCCCCTTGACCGTGATACAGGAAACGGTGCCTGTTGACGAGGAAAAAGTTGTTCTCCTTGTTCGTGTACCGAAGGGAGATATGCGCCCTTATCAAACCAGACAGGGGGATTACTATATTCGCACTACGAGCGGCAAACGCCGTGCATCTCGACAAGAGTTGCTCCGGCTTTTTCAAGCAGCAACCAGTTTCTTTTTTGAAGAAACGCTTGTTACACAAGCATCGCTCGACGACTTGGACTTGGTGACATTTCGACGATTTCGCGACAGTGTAGTGGTGGAAGATTTCCCTGTAGACGACGAGCAATTACTTGTAAACTGGCGACTCGTTCGCGAACATGAAGGGAAGCGGTATCCAACTGTAGCTGCTATCCTTCTTTTCGGCCGTGAGCCCCAGCGGTTCTTGCCGTATGCCTACGTTACGGCTGCTCGTATTCCGGGCACAGACACTGCTGCTGAGCCTTTTGACGTCAAACGTCTAGAAGGGTCACTCTTCGTCATTTTGGAAGATGCCGCTCGTTTTCTCAACCTTCACTTGCGCACGCCTCATCGCATTCGAGGTTTTGAACCGGAAGCATTCCCGGAATTGCCGCCAGCCGCTCTGCGGGAGGTGGTCGTCAATGCTCTCGTGCATCGTGACTACACCATTGCCGCTCCCGTGCGCCTTTTTATCTTAGACGACCGTGTCGAAGTACGAAGTCCTGGGGGACTTCCGAACACTGTGACCGTAGAAATGATCAAATCCGGCCTAGCTCACGTTTTGCGCAATCCACTTCTCTACACTTTCTTTTATCGGGCCGGATATGTAACCGACACTGGCAACGGTATCCGGCGGGTCATCCAAGCGGTCCGAGAAGCGACAGGAAAAGAGCCTTTAATTCGCGAAGAAGGCAATGAGCTTGTAGTCATCTTGCCTAGACCAGAGGAAGCGGAAGAAACATAATTCCAAAACCATCACAGTTCGGAAGGGGAAAGGAAAACCGTGACTTCAAAAAAAGAATTCACCACCATTGACGAAATCCAGGACGCCTTGCTGGCCCACACCTACGTGGCCGACCGCGCGCTGGCCACGGCCATCTTCCTGGCCCTGAAGCTGAAAAAGCCCCTTCTGCTCGAGGGGGAGGCCGGTGTGGGCAAGACGCAGGTGGCCAAAACCCTCTCGGAGTTGCTGGGTCGTCCCCTCATTCGCCTTCAGTGCTATGAGGGGCTGGACGTCAACAGCACCATCTACGAGTGGAACTACACCCGCCAGTTGCTCCACATTCGCGCCATGGAAGCTGAGGGGCGGAAGGGCCGCGAGATCGAGCAGGACCTTTTCAGCGAGGCGTACCTGATCAAGCGCCCGCTCCTCCAAGCCATTGAAATGACCGAGAACGGCACGGCGCCCGTGCTCCTCATTGACGAAATTGACCGCGCCGACGAGGAGTTCGAGGCCTTCCTGCTGGAGTTGCTCAGCGACTTCCAGATCACGATACCGGAGATCGGCACCATCCGCGCGGCCGAGCCGCCAGTGGTCATCATCACCTCTAACCGCACGCGGGAGATTCACGACGCCCTCAAGCGGCGCTGCATCTACCACTGGATTGACTATCCTTCTCCTGAGAAGGAATACCGCATCGTGACCCTCAAAGTGCCCGAGGCATCAACGCGCTTGGCCCGCCAACTGGTAGAGTTCGTGCAAGAGTTGCGCAAGCTGGACCTCTACAAGCTGCCCGGCGTGGCCGAGACGCTGGACTGGGCCCAGGCGCTGGTCGCTCTCGACGCCCAGCAACTCGACGTGCCGGTGGTCGAGGACACGCTGGGGGTGTTGCTCAAGTACCAGGACGACATCGAGGCGGTGCGCAAGGGACCGCTGCGGGACTTGGTGGAACAAGTGCTCCAGAGGACGCAGACGGCATGAGTGGTCCGGGCGTGTTGCACGCACTTGAGGACATTGGCCGGGTTGTTCAGAACGCCCTGTGCTTCAACCCTCGCAATTGGAGCAGAGACAACGTGGACGATGCTCTCGTCGGTTCGCCAATCGAGGCGGTCAGGCAATTCTTCGCCTTGTTGGAGGAACGGCAGATTTCTTTTGTCCTGGTGGGTGGCATCGCGTTGCTCTATTACGTTGAAGGGCGGAACACACAAGATTTGGACCTCGTGGTCGCCACCGAGGACCTAAAGAAGTTGCCGGAAGTCGAGATCGTTGAACAGGACCTGTATTTCGCACGGGGAAAATTCCGGGGACTTCAGGTAGATTTCCTGCTCACCACGAACCCGTTGTTCCGGCGGGTGCGACAGGAGTATGTCACTCAGGCGCATCTTTTAGACCGGGAAGTCCCCATCGCCACGGTGGAGGGACTGCTGTTGCTCAAGTTGTACGCGCTGCCGTCGCTCTACCGACAGGGGAATTTCGGGCGGGTGAACGTGTACGAAAGCGACATAGCCGCACTGGTCTACCGCTATGAACCGGAGATGGCTCCGCTGCTGGACATCGTGGCAGAGTACGTCGGAGAGGGAGACGTGACTTCACTGCGGCAAATTGTAGCCGAAATCGAGGAGCGAACAAGGCGCTTCAAACGGGGTTAGCAAAGCATGAGCACGACACCGGCGGAGAAGCCCAAATACGGATACTTGCTGGGCCACGTGCTGCGCTTTGGGCGCCTGCTGCGCACGATGGGCGTGGACGTTAGCCTCAGCCAGATGATTGACCTGGTGGAGGCGCTGCGCTTCGTTCCCATTACTGAGCGCCGTGACTTCTACTACACCGCCCGCGCGCTGCTGGTCACCCGCCGGGAAGACATTCCCGTCTTCGACCAGGCGTTTGCCCTCTTCTGGCGCGTGGCTGGTGATGGTGATGTGCCGGCCGATGCCAGTCGCACACACCTGCGGCGCGCCCGATTGCCCACCCAGGACATTTCAGCCCAAGTTGGCGAGGGGGAGGACGACACGCTCCTCGTCGAACACTTCATGACCTACAGCCCTCTCGAAGTGTTGCGCCACAAGGACTTCGCCGAGATGACGTGGGAGGAGATTCAAGAGGCCAAGCGGGCCATTGCGGCGCTGGAGTGGAAGCTGGGAATGCGCCGCACGCGCCGCTATCGCCGGGCGCCCAAGGGACGGCTCCACCTGCGCCGCATCCTGCGGGACAACCTGCGCTACGGGGGGGAACCCGTCTGCCTGGCTTACCGCACGCGCGTCTGCCAGCCCCGCCCGTTGGTGGTCCTGTGCGACATCAGCGGCTCCATGGAGCGCTACACCCGCATGTTGCTGCACTTCGTGCACGCCCTCAGCCACGGGTTGAAAGAGGTCAACGTGGAAGCCTTTGTCTTCGGCACGCGCCTCACCCGCATTACCCATCACCTGCGCCACCGGGACGTGGACGAGTCGCTGGACGAGGTGAGCCGCGCCGTGGAAGATTGGGCCGGCGGGACGCGCATCGGCGAGGCTATCAAGACCTTCAACTTTCACTGGGCGCGGCGCGTTTTAGGCCGGGGCGCCGTGGTGCTCATCATCAGCGACGGGTGGGATCGGGGCAACGTGGACTTGCTCCGGCGGGAAATGGCCCGCCTGCAGCGCTCCGCCTACCGCCTCATCTGGCTCAACCCGCTGTTGGGGTCCGAGAACTACCAGCCCATCCAACAGGGCATGTCCGCCGCCCTGCCCTACGTGGACGACTTCCTGCCCGTGCACAACTTGGCCAGCCTGGAACAACTGGCCGAAGTCCTCTCCTCCATTGGTCAGACACGGCCGGAACGAAAGCAGAGGGTAAAAGGAGTCAACCATGCGTGACGTGCTCGAGGCCATTCAGAAGTGGCGAAAAGAGGGAAAGCGCGTGGCCTTGGCCACCGTCGTCAAGGCCGAGGGTTCGGCGCCGCGCCGCGAGGGGGCCCGGCTGGCGATCTCCGAAGACGGCGAAATGGCCGGGAGCGTCAGCGGCGGCTGCGTGGAGACCGACGTCATGTACCAGGCGCTGGACGTGCTGAAGAGCGGCGAACCCCGCCTGCTGCGCTACGCCATCACCGACGACATGGTGTGGGAAGTGGGCCTGGCTTGCGGTGGCACCATCGAAGTGTGGGTGGAACCGCTGCCGGAGGCGTCGGCTGAGCCTGAATTCCCGCAGGAGGAGAAACCGTGACCGAGGTTTCCCCCCGGCAAATCCAGACACAACTGGAACAGGCGGTCGCCGAAGGGCGCATGGTGGCCCAGGCGACGCTCCTGCGCGGCCCTGGCAGGGCGGGCACGAGGATGCTCGTCTGGCCTTCTGGCCAGCAGACCGGCTCGCTGGGCCACCCGGAGCTGGACCGCCGGGTGGTGGCCGACGCGCTCGAGATGATGAAACGCCCCCGGGCTGAATCCCGCGAGTACTCCGAATTCGACGCCCGCGTCTTCGTGGAAGTCTTTCCGCCGCCCCCCCACCTGGTCATCTTCGGCGGCGTGCACATCGCTATCCCCCTCACTACCTTTGCCAAGACGCTGGGCTATCGCGTCACCATCGCCGATCCGCGCCGGAAGTTCGCCAACCGTGAGCGCTTCCCCCACGCTGACGAAATTATTCCGGAGTGGCCTCAAAAGGCCGTGGAACGCATCGAAATCGGCCCCACCACCTACATCGTCATCCTGACCCACGACCCCAAGATTGACGAGCCGGCCCTGAAGGCCGTGCTCGGCAAGGGGGCGGGCTACGTTGGGGCCATCGGCAGCCGCAAAACCCACGCGGAGCGGTTCGAGCGCATGGCCAAACACGGCATTGACCCCGCACAACTGGCCGAAGTCTACGCGCCCATCGGCCTCGACCTGGGCGCTGAAACGCCCGAGGAGATTGCGCTGGCTATTATGGCCGAAATTGTGGCCGTCCGGCACGGCGCGTCTGCCGGGTTCATGCGGGACAAGAATCCCCGCCCTGTGGCTTTCGATTCAGGTTCCGGCGGGTAACGCTCCCTGCGCACGAAGGAGCACGCCGCTCCCCCTCAAATGAGTAGGTGAGCCCACTCATATGTGCACAGGGAGCCTACATCTCCATATGTTGCTCCAGGCTCCCCCTTTCCGGTATGCTAAAAGTGTCCCGTCCTCTCACGTTGCACCGCTCGTTGCCCGGTAACGAACCCGGCTCTTACAACAGGGGGGAGCGCGTCCATGCCGGACACCAACCGGAGCCGTGGCGTTCGAGCCGCAGGCGACATGGGCGCCACCCAGGTGACGGGTTTAATGGGTGGCCGGGTTCTGCCGCGCCACCTGTTCCTGCTGCTTCTGATGCTGGTGGGCTTTGCGTGGCCAACACCGGCTTACGCTGCTGGTGAGGAAGGGGCAGGAGCACACTTCGCGCGCGTCTTCTTGTGGGTAGCCATCATCCTCATCGCAGCCCGCGTTGGAGGGCTGGTTGAGCGGGCTCATCAGCCGCCCGTGCTGGGCGAGTTGGCCGTGGGCATCGTGCTGGGCAACCTCTCCCTCGTTGGCATTCGCTTCTTCGAACCCCTGCGCGACGACACCATCGTGCAATTTCTGGCAGAACTCGGCGTGGTCATCCTTCTCTTCCAAATTGGGCTCGAATCCAACGTGCACACCATGCGGCAGGTGGGCCTGCGGGCGTTGGCCGTGGCCGTAATCGGGGTGGTGGTCCCCTTTGCTTTGGGAACATTGGTGGTGGGCCCCCTGCTGTTGCCCGATGCCACGTTCAAGACGAACTTGTTCGTGGGCGCTTCTCTGACGGCCACCTCTGTCGGCATCACAGCCCGCGTCTTCCGCGATTTGAACTACCTGCAACGCCCCGAAGCCCAGATTGTGCTGGGAGCCGCCGTGATTGACGACGTGTTGGGGCTCATCATTCTTGCGGTCGTGTCGGCCATCGTCAGCACAGGGGCCGTGGACGTGGTCACCGTGGGGCGCATCACAGCGGAGGCGTTCCTGTTTCTGCTGGGGGCCATTGTGCTGGGCCAGTTGTTGGCTCCCCGGCTCAGCTACCTCTTTTCGAGGATTCACACGGGCACCGGCATGAAGTTTACCGTTGCCATCAGCTTCTGCTTGGTACTGGCTTACTTGGCGCAAGTGATCGGCCTGGCGCCCATCGTGGGCGCCTTTGCCGCCGGCCTGGTGCTCGACCCGGTTCACTTTCGCGATTTTGCCGATCCTGAAATCGTGGGAGAACTGAAGGCCGTGACCCACGAGGCACCCCCGGCCGTGCGCCAACGCTTGGATGCCATTCTCACCCATCACGCTCACCGTCACGTGGAGGACTTGATCGAACCGGTGGGATTCTTTCTGGTGCCCATCTTCTTCGTGATGACCGGCATGGGAGTTCGCTTGGAGACGCTCTTCGTGCCCTCCACCGCCCTGCTCGCCGTCGCGATTACCGCCATTGCCTTCTTCGGAAAAGTGGTGGCCGGCGTGGCCGCAACGCCAGCCAACAAGTGGATCGTTGGCTGGGGTATGGCTCCGCGCGGCGAGGTGGGGCTGATCTTTGCGGCCATTGGCCGTTCCCTAGGTGTCATTTCAGAGGGAATCTTTTCGGTCATTGTTGTCATGGTCATCCTGACGACACTGCTCAGTCCGCCCATTTTGGCCTACCTGATTCGCCGGGAGCAGCCGGCCGTTCAGCCAGCCGTTTGAATTTCAGAGAAAGAGGGAGAGGACGATGGGACAGCAACTCGAAGTGATCAACCCAATTGTCCATCGGGTCGTTGAGGAAGCACGCGAGAACCCGGATGCCTTCTGGAGCCGGGAGGCGCGCGCTCTGCATTGGTTTCGCTACTGGGACAAGGTCTTCGAGTGGAATTATCCCGAGCGGTATCGCTGGTTCATCGGCGGCGAGACCAACCTGAGTTACAACGCGCTGGATCGTCACGTGCAGAGCGGGTGGGGCGGCCACACCGCCCTCATCTACGCCAACGAGCGGGGCGAGCGCCGCCTCTTCACCTATGCCCAACTCCACCGGAAGGTGGAACGCTTGGCTGCTGCCCTGAGGGGCATGGGCGTTCAGAAGGGGGACCGCATCACCATTTACATGCCCGTCTCGCCGGAAGCCATCGCGCTCATGCTGGCGGCCGTGCGCGTGGGAGCCATTCACGTGGTGGTCTTCGCCGGGTTTGGGGCGCGTGCCCTGGCCGACCGGGTGGCAGCCAGTGGTTCTCGCCTGCTCTTCACCAGCGACATAACCTACCGCAAGGGCCAGAACGTCCCACTGAAAGGCATTGTGGACCAGGCCCTGAACATTGCAGGCGACACCGTGGAACACGTGGTGGTGCTCCAGCGCGAATCCGCGCCAGTGCCCATGACGCCGGGGCGTGATCTCACCTGGGACGAGTTTGTCGCCCGCGCTGAGGGACAAAGTGGGCACATGGTGCCACTGGAAGCCAACGAGCCAGCCTTTATCATGGCGACTTCCGGCACGACGGCCCGCCCCAAGCTGACCGTCCACACCCACGGCGGCTACGCCGTCTGGATCAACAGCACCGGCAACTGGCTCTTCAAACTGCGCCCCACTGACGTGTGGTGGGCCACGTCGGACATCGGCTGGATCGTGGGACACAGCTACATTGTCTACGCCCCCCTGATGGCGGGTTGTGCTTCCATCGCCTACGAGGGGGCCATTGATTACCCCGGCCCGGAGACATTCTGGCAACTGATCGAAGAGTTTGGCGTGACGGGCATCTTCACGGCGCCCACCGCCGTGCGCCTGCTGATGCGCTACGGCACCGAACCGGCCCGCCAGTTCGACTTGAGTTCACTCCAGCGCATCGTCTGTGCTGGGGAACCCCTCAACCCGCCAGCCTGGGAGTGGCTGCAGAAAGAAGTGTTGCGCGACCGGGTGCCGGTCATTGACCACTGGTGGCAGACGGAAACGGGCGGGCCGGTCATCGGCAACCCGTATGGCCTCTCCATGGTGCCCATCAAGCCGGGCTCGGCCACGATTCCCATGCCTGGCGTGGAGGTACAGGTCGTCACCCCGGACGGGAAGCCCTGCGGTCCCAACGAAAAGGGCATCCTGGTGATCAAGAACCCCTTCCCCGGCCTCACGTCCACCCTCTGGGGAGAGCACGAGCGTTACTTGAACGACTACTGGGGGCGCATTCCAGGCCAGCGCCTCTACTTCACGGGCGACGCGGCCCACGTGGACGAGGACGGCTACGTCTGGTTTGCCGGCCGAGCCGACGAGGTGGTCAACGTGGCCGGCCACCGCATCGGCACCATCGAAGTCGAGACGGCGCTCTTGACCCACCCGGCCGTGGCCGAAGCTGGCGTGACGGGCCGGCCCGACGAGGTGAAGGGCGAAGTGCTCTCGGCCTTCGTGGTGCTTCGGCCGGGCCACGAGCCGTCCGACCAGTTGCGCCAGGAACTGGTGCAGGCGGTGCGGCGTGAACTCGGCCCGGTGGCCGTGATCGGCGAGATCACGTTCGTGAACATGTTGCCCAAAACGCGCAGCGGCAAGATCATGCGGCGCGTGCTCAAGGCCGTCATCCTCGACAAGGACCCCGGCGACATCACCACCATCGAAGAAGAGGGGTCTGTGGAGGAAGCACGGGCGGCCTGGGAGCAACTCAAGGCCGAGCGTTCCGAGCAGCAGTAGGGGGGCAACGCACCTTCCAAAGCACATCGTCCCTGTGAAATCAAGGAGGGGAGGTGAGAGCCGCACAGGGAACAGTAAAGAGCGTTCAGCGCAGGCGTATTGGACCAACCACAATGTGTTTAAGGAGGGTATTTTATGGAAGAGCGCACACCGAACAACCAAAACTCGAAGGCTGTGGCGTACTGGCGGGCGAACCTGCGCGCTATCCTCATCCTGCTGGCCATCTGGGCGCTGGTTTCCTACGTGGCGGCCATCATTCTTGGCGGCGTGTTTTACAACGTTCGCTTCTTCCAGCTCCCATTAAGCTTCTGGTTCGCCCAGCAGGGCTCCATGATCACGTTCGTGATTCTCATCTTCGTCTACAGTTGGTGGATGAACAAAATTGACCGCGAGTTCGACGTTCACGAGGAGTAAGGGGGGAACAGTATGAGCACTGAAACCTGGACACTCATAATCGTAGGTCTCACCTTCGCGTTCTACCTCTACATCGGTTACTTGAACCGGGTGCGCGAGACGGCGGGTTTCTACGTGGCCGGGCGTGGCGTGCCGGCCATCGCCAACGGCGCGGCCACGGCTGCCGACTGGATGTCCGGCGCCTCCTTCGTCTCGATGGCCGGTCTGATCTCGTTCCTGGGCTACGACGGCGCTGTCTACCTCATGGGGTGGACCGGCGGTTACGTGCTGCTGGCCCTCTTGCTGGCTCCATACCTGCGGAAGTACGGCAAGTACACGGTGCCCGACTTCATCGGCGACCGCTACTACTCCAACACCGCCCGCGCGGTGGCAGCCCTGGCGACTATCTTCATCTCGCTCACCTACGTGGCCGGCCAGATGCGCGCGGTGGGTATCGTGTTCAGCCGCTTCCTCCAGGTCAACATCGTGACCGGCGTGATCATCGGCATGGGCGTGGTGGCCTTCTTTGCCGTCTTGGGTGGCATGAAGGGCATCACCTGGACCCAGGTGGCCCAGTACGCGGTGCTGATTACCGCCTATTTGATCACGACCATTGCCATTGCTTGGACGTTGACGGGCAACCCCATTCCGCAGTTGGCCCTGACATTCACCGATTTCGCCCAGCGGCTCAACCAGATTCAGATTGACCTGGGGCTGAAGGAGTACTTGAGGCCGTTCCAAAACTTTTCACAACTTAATGTCTTCTTCGTCACGTTGTCCCTCATGATCGGAACGGCCGGATTGCCCCACGTGATCATTCGCTTCTACACCGTGCCGCGCGTCTCCGACGCGCGCATCTCGGCCGGGTGGGCGCTGTTGTTCATTGCCTTGCTCTACACCTCGGCGCCAGCGCTGGCCGTGTTCGCCAAGTACAACCTGATCAACACGCTGCACGGCAAGACACGGGCGGAGATCGAACAGATTGATTGGGCCGTCAAGTGGGAGCAGACTGGCCTGCTCAAGTTCGAGGACAAGGACGGCGACGGCAAGCTGGAGATGACGGCGGACAAAGCCACCAACGAGATCATCATTGACCGCGACATTATCGTGCTCTCCACGCCCGAGGTGGCCCGGCTGGCGCCCTGGGTGGTGGGCCTGGTGGCCGCAGGTGGTCTCGCCGCCGCCCTTTCCACCGCAGCGGGCCTGCTCATCGCCATGTCCAGCGCGGTGTCGCACGACTGGTACTACCGCATCTGGAAGCCGGACGCCACTGAGTCGGAGCGGCTGCTCGTCGGGCGCATCATGATCTTCGTGGCCATCCTGGTGGCCGGCTACTTCGGCATCCGCCCACCGGGCTTCGTGGCCGAGGTGGTGGCCTTCGCCTTCGGCCTGGCAGCCGCCAGCCTCTTCCCTGCCATTCTGCTCGGCATCTTCGACCGGCGCATGAACCGGGAGGGGGCCACGGCGGGCATCCTGGTGGGGCTGTTCTTCACCCTCATCATGATCATTCTGATGCGCTCCAACCGACTGCTGGGCACGGAACAACCCATCATCGCCTCGTTCCTGGGCATCAACGCGCAAGGCATCGGCGTGGTGGGCGCGATTCTGAACTTCATTGTCTCCTACGTGGTCTCGCGGGCCACGCCACCGCCGCCGCAGGAGATCCAGGAGTTGATCGAGGAGATCCGCATCCCCAGGGGTGCCCTGGCGCCCACTGCCGAACACTAAAGACAGCCTCCCGCCCCATCGGTGCCCTGTGACAGCGCGGGCGACGGCCTGACCGTCGCCCGCGCCCATTTTTGCCACGGAAGTTCACAGTGCCATACGGCACTTGCCAGATAAACACCTCGCGCCCAAAATGAGAGCCAACACACTGCTCAAACGAGGGACAACCCCATGATGCCCGTTTTGACCGTCGGTGGCCTTGCCTTGCAAACCCGCGGTCTCGTTATGTTGCTCGCCTTTTGGCTGGCCCTCCAAGTGATGGACCGGGCCGCCCGCCGCCTTGCCCTCGACCCGGATGACTTCTGGAACGCCAGCATGGTGGGCCTTTTGGCAGGGCTCCTTGGTGCTCGCCTCGGATATGTGGTACAATTCTGGGACGTGTACCGCTCGAACCCCTCAATCGCCCTGGCGCTCAACGTGCGGGACATGGCCTGGCCCGTTGGCGTCGTCGTTGGCGTGGCTGTCTTGGTGGGATGGCTCTACCGGCAGCGAGTCCCGCTGACTCGTGCTGCCGACGTGCTGGTCATCGGACTGGCCGTTGCCTGGGGGATGGCCGGCTTGGGAGCCTTCCTGAGCGGCGACGCTTACGGAGTGCCCACGAATTTGCCCTGGGGTGTGGTGCTTTGGGGCGAACGGCGTCACCCTGTCCAGCTTTACGAGTTGGTGGCCGGCCTGGCCGTCGCGGTTGTCCTCTGGCGCCTTCTGCCCCGCCGGCCCTTCGACGGCTGGCTTGGCCTGGTGGGCGTTGCTATGCTGGCCGGGACGCGCCTCGTCCTGGAAGGCTTCCGCGCCACGTCGGCCTTCGTGGCCGACGGGTATCGCCTGCGACAGGTGGAGATGTGGATCGTGTTGTTGGTCGTTCTGGCCGCGCTGGCCTGGTGGGAACGGGACAAAGCACAGGAAGAAGTGCTCGACCAGCGAGAGGAGGGAATGCCATGACGGTTCGTGAGTCGCCCCAAAGGGTGCCGCCACTGCCGCGCGAGGAGGAGTCGGTGCGTCGCAAAGGGGGTGAGGCATCGGTGTTGCTCCGCGCGGCCCAGGCGCTGGCCGTGGGCATGGCTCGCCACTGGCTGTTGATGGTCAACCTGTTCATCGTGCTCTACCTGGGCGGCGCGTATCTCACACCGTTCCTCATGAACGCTGGCTTCGAGCGGCCAGCCCGCCTGCTCTACACGGTTTACGGCTTTACCTGTCACCAGCTTCCCCAGCGCAGTTATTTCTTCGGCGGGCAGAAGGGAGTCTTCTTCGGCTCTTACTCGAAAGAGGAATTGGTGGCCCAGGGAGCCGACCCGACCAGTGACCTGACAATGCGGCGCTTCGTGGGCAACTCCCAGATTGGCTACAAGGCAGCCATCGCCCACCGCTTGAGCGGGCTGTACACGGGCGCTTTGGCCGCCGGACTGCTTTTCGCCCTGGTGCGCCGCCGCTGGCGCGTCCAGCCCATGCCCCTTTGGGCGCTGGCCCTCTTCGTCATCCCCATGGCTGTGGACGGCACCAGCCACCTCATCAACGATGTGACGGGCTGGGGCTTTCGGGACACCAACGCCTGGGCAGTGACCCTGACTGGCGGTATCTTTCCGCCCGACTTCTACGCTGGCACCACGGTGGGCACCCTGAACTGGCTGCTTCGCACGGTGACGGGCTTCCTCTTCGGGTTCGGCATGATCTGGTTCGTGTGTCCCTACCTGGAATTGGGCTTCCAGGACGTGCTGGACGAGGTGGCACGGAAAGAAACCGCTCTGGAGCAGGAGGGAACGCCATGAGCGTGGCGGCTTCATCGGCCTCTGAACGTGAGGCGAGCCGCAGGGCAGAACGGCTGACCACAGTGCGCCGCGCGCTGGGGTGGGCGAGCGTGCCCCTGCTGGCCCTGGCACTCTACATGGCTTTCGTCTACGCCCCGCCCGAGGCCACTATGGGGCAGGTCTATCGCATTTTCTTCTTCCACATGCCCAGTGCCATTTCTGCCTTCGCGGGCTTCTTCGTGACCTTTGTGGCCAGCATCGCCTACCTGAAGACTCGCCGCTTCACGTGGGATGCGTGGGCCGTGGCCGGCGCCGAGGTGGGTATTCTGTTCGCTTCCGTCGCCATTGTGACCGGCTCCTTTTGGGCGCGGCCCGTCTGGAACACGTGGTGGACGTGGGACCCGCGTCTCACGACCGTCACCATCATGTGGCTCACCTACATCGCCTACCTGATGCTGCGGGAGGCTATTGACGAGCCTGAGCGCCGTGCCCGCCTGGCCGCTGTGATGGGCATTATCGCCTTTGCCAACGTGCCTCTGGTGTGGCTGAGCGCCCGCTGGTTCCGCACCATTCACCCCGTGCTCTTTGGCGGCTCAAACCCCGACGCCAAGGGAGACTTTGCCTTGGCCCCCAGCATGGCTCAAGCACTCATGGTGGGCATGGTCGCCATCCTCGTGTTGTTCGGCTACTTCCTCGTGCGGCGAGTGCAGCTCGAGCAGGCTCGCGTCCACCTGATGACACGCCACTATCAGGACGAAGAGGGGTAACGATGTCGCTTCTGGCAGACGAGAACGCCGTGTATCTGTTCGGTGGCTATGTGGCCTTCTGGTTGCTGGTGCTGGGCTACTGGTGGAGTCTTCGACGGCGCGAACAGGCGGTTCACCGCGAACTGACGCTCTGGAGCGAGGAAGAATAGATCGCGGAGGAAGCGCCCGTGACCGAACCCTTCGTCCACCTCCACTGCCACTCGGAGTACAGCCTGCTCGACGGCTTGAGTCGCATTCCCGACCTGGTAGGGCGCGCGGCCGAGTTGGGCCAGCCAGCCATTGCCCTCACCGACCACGGGGCCATGTACGGCGTGATCGAGTTCTACCGCGCGGCCAAGGGTGCCGGCGTCAAGCCCATCATCGGCATGGAGTCGTACATGGCCCGACACCGCATGGAGGATCGTCACCCCGAGCTGGACAAGGAGCGCTACCACCTGCTCCTGCTGGCCATGAACCAGACAGGTTACAAGAACCTGCTCAAGCTGGCCAGCGAGGCCCAGTTGCGCGGCTACTACTACCGGCCCCGCGTGGACAAGGAGACCCTGGCGAAGTACAGCGAGGGATTGATCGTCACCACCGGCTGTCTGGCGGCCGAGGTGCCCCGCTTCCTGGAACGGGAGCAGCCGGAAGAGGCCGCTCGTCGCCTGGAGTGGTACCTGGAGGTCTTCGGGCGGGAGCGCTTCTTCGTCGAGTTGCAGTCCCACAACATTCCCCAGCTTCACCGCGTCAACCGCACGCTCCTCGAATGGGCTCGCAAGTACGACTTGAAGCTCGTGGCTACCAACGACGTGCACTACGTGCGCCGCGATGACGCCGTGCCCCACGACGTGCTTCTGTGCGTGCAGACGGGCAAGACGATTGACACCCAGGGCCGCATGCGCATGAGCGACGACAGCTACTACCTGAAGAGTTACCAGGAGATGTTGGCGCTCTTCGGGGAGGTGCCAGAAGCGCTCCGCAACACGGTCCTGGTGGCGGAGATGTGCGAGGTGTCGCTGGAAAGCGACGGCTACCACCTGCCCCACTTCGACGTGCCCGAAGGACACACGCCTCAAACCTACCTGCGGGAGCTGGCCGAACGGGGGCTGCGAGCGCGCTACGGCGACCGGGCCGAGACGGCCGAAGTGCGCCAGCGCTTCGAGTACGAGCTCAAGGTCATCCACGAGATGGGGTTCGACACGTATTTCCTCATCGTGTGGGACCTGTGCCGCTACGCTCGCGAGAACGGGATCTGGTGGAACGTGCGCGGCTCTGGCGCCGGTTCCATCGTGGCCTACTGCTTGGGCATCACCAACTTGGACCCGCTCAAGTACAACCTGATTTTCGAGCGCTTCCTCAACCCCGGGCGCGTCAGTATGCCCGACATTGACATGGACTTCCCCGACGACCAGCGCGCCCAGATGATGGCCTACGCCGTGGAGAAGTACGGGGCCGAGAACGTGGCCCAGATCATCACCTTCGGGACGATGGGGGCGCGCGCTGCCATTCGAGACGTGGGCCGCGCCATGGGGCTCCCCAACAGCCAGGTTGATCGCATTGCCAAGCTGGTCCCCTTCGGTCCCAAGGTGAAGCTGAAGGATGCCTTCGAGAATCCCGAGTTCGCCCAGCTTTACGAGAAGGACCCCCAGGTGCGCGAGCTGGTGGACACGGCCATGAAGCTGGAGGGCATCGCCCGCCACGCCTCCACCCACGCGGCCGGCGTGATCATCTCCGACAAGCCGCTGGTGGAATATTGCCCGCTCCACCGCCCCACCAAGGGCGACCAGCAGGACGAGGCCGGCCTGGGCGTGGTCACCCAGTGGCCGATGGAAATTCTGGAGTCCATCGGGCTGCTGAAGGTGGACTTCCTGGGGCTGGCCACGCTGACCATCATGCGCAAGGCTTGCGAGCTTATCGAGCAGCGGCACGGCGTGCGCTACGACCTGAACACCATCCCCTACGAGCGCTGTCCAGACGATCCCGAGAAGGACGCCCAGGTGAAGAAGCTCTACGACTTGCTGGCCAGCGGCGAAACCACGGGCATCTTCCAGGTGGAATCGGCCGGAATGCGGGAGGTGCTGCGGGGCATGCGCCCCACCCAATTTGAGCACATCATCGCGGCCATCTCCCTCTACCGCCCCGGCCCAATGGAGTATATTCCGAATTATATTCGCCGTATGCACGGAGAAGAAGAAATCGAGTATCATCACCCCAGGTTGAAACCTATTCTCGAAGAAACCTACGGTATCTGTGTGAGCGGCGACACGCTCGTTATCAACACGCGCACAGGGGAACGGTGCCGCTTGGCCGACCTAGGAGATCACGAAACGTTTTTCATCCAGGGAATTGACGAGGAGTGGCAGACGCGCGTAGCCCCTGTTACTCATTGGATCGCCAGTGGGGAGAAGATGGTCTATCGCGTTGTTCTGCGCAATGGCGCTTCCATCAAAATTACCGCCGATCACCGCGTGTTGACCGAGGAGGGCTGGAAGCCACTCGAAGCAATTCGGGTGGGCGATTACATTGCCACGCCTCCTTTTTTGGTTGAGCCAGAGGAACCACTTTCGTGTGACCGCAGGCGTTTGCGCGTGTTAGCTTACTTGCTGGGAGACGGCAGCCTTGCGAGCGGTGCAGCCGTTGATTTCGTTTCCAAGGACACGGCCTTACAAGCGGAATATGTGCGCTGTTTGGCGGCGTTTGAGAACGTCAAACCACATTACACAGAACAAATACGGGAAGTCCTGCGCATTGGTGCTTCCAAGGGCTCTGACCCCGCCCACTATCATCACCCCAACGCCCTTTTGACTTGGCTGCGAGAATTGGGCCTCAAGGCGCCTCCGGGAACACGGCCGGGCGGATGTCGCAGCCATGAGAAGTTCGTGCCGGCCTTTGTCTTTCGGCTTCCGAACGAAGATGTGGCCTTCTTCCTGGCTTCACTTTGGGAGTGTGATGGGTACTTGGGAGCTAAATTAGCCCACTATCGAACTGTCTCTCGTCAACTGGCGGAAGATATACAGACCCTGCTCCTGCGACTGGGCATTCAAGCCACAATATACGAGGCATCATACGAAACGGAGTCCGGAAAAACCCGCATTGCCTATCAGGTCACCGTTTATGACACAGTTCGGTTGGCAGCGTTGCTGCAACCCCACATGGTTTCATCCAAACGTCATGTCGAGTGCCACGGCCAAGCTGATACAACACTCGACCGTGAACTCTTCATCCAAGAAGTAGATGCCCGGCTTCACATGTCGCGCCGCCAACTCATGCGTGAGTACGGCATTGACCGCCAGCACTTCTTGCCGTCACGTCGCGCTTCCGCACCACGTATTAGCGCGAGAGTCGTAGCGCCCGTGGCCGATGCTGTACCACTGCCTGAAACCAAGCGCCGTTTGAACGTGGTCTGGCAGGAGGTGGTTGCTATCGAGCCAGTGGGGATCGAGCCGGTCTATGACTTGACGGTGCCTGGTCTCCATTCCTTCGTGGGCAATAACATCATTGTCCACAACTGCGTCTACCAGGAGCAAATCATACAAATCGCTTCTGAGCTGGCCGGTTACTCTCCCGGCGATGCGGACCTGATGCGCCGGGCTGTGGCCAAGAAGAAGGAGAAGGAGATCGAACGCCACCGCCAGATTTTCGTCGAAGGGTGTGTCAAAAACGGGATTCCCGAAGAGACAGCACGAGCCATTTACGCCGACATCGAGTTTTTTGCGAGGTACGGCTTTAACAAATGTCTGCCGGGGGATGTAGAAGTCATAGACGGCGCTACTGGACGATTGGTGAAGATCCGGGATTTGGTGGAAGGGCGAGCGACGCTCACGTCAACGCTGGCTTGCGATACAACGCGCCTCAAATTGCGCACAGCGAATATCGAAGGTGTCTACGCAAACGGTATTCAACCGGTCTATCGGCTCACAACTCGCTCAGGGCGTCAAATAGAGGCTACTGCCAACCATCCTTTCTATACATACGAGGGCTGGCGTCTGCTCGCCGAACTACGCCCCGGTGATTGCATTGCGACACCTCGCCGGATACCGATAGAAGGCAAAAATGTTTGGCCGCAACATCGCCTTATTGTGCTGGGGTATCTTCTGGCTGAAGGGAATCTGTGTCATCCTCACTCGGTTTCCTTTTACAGTCAAGACCGAGAACAGGTGGATGACTACATTCGGGCGGCGGAACAATTTGACAACGTGAAATGCACAGTCGCTACTCATCGGGGGACATGGAGTGTGTACGCGCGTCGTATACGGCGCAACCAAGAGCCTGAGCTTGTGACGTGGCTCAAAGAACTCGGTCTGTGGGGGTGCAATGCGCACAGCAAACATATCCCCGACGACGTTTTTGCACTTCGCAATGACCAGATTGCGCTTCTTTTGGCCCGTATGTGGGAAGGGGACGGGCATATCAATGTAAAAGGGCGTAGTTTGTTCTATGCGACAGCCTCCGAACGCATGGCTCGCCAGATGCAACACTTGCTCTTGCGTTTTGGCATCGTTTCCCGATTGCGCACCGTAAAATTTCCCTATAAAGACGGCCGCATGGGCTACCAACTTTTTATTACCGGACAGGAAAACTTCCAGCGCTTTACTCAGCACATCGGCGTTCACTTCCTCAGCACATCCCGACAAGAAGCCCTCGAAGCGCTCATTCAGGAAGAGACGAAATCACCGATGGTCCTTGACGTTGTTCCTTTACCAGTGAAAGAACTGGTGCGAGCCGCAAAAGAGCAAAATAACGTGACATGGGCAGATGTAAGAGAAGCCACGGGCATAGCTCCACGAGAATTCTATCCCACAAATAATCCCACAAAAAGAGGGTTCGCACGCCGCACCATTCAACGTTTGGCTGAGTATTTCGATGATCCAGAATTACAACGCCTGGCTGAAAGCGACATTTATTGGGATATCGTAGAGCGCATCGAGTACGTTGGAGAAAAAGAAACGTTCGACCTTTCTGTACTGGAATTGCACAATTTTATTGCCAACGACATTGTGGTGCATAACAGCCATGCCGCCGACTACGCCGTTATTACCTGCCAGACGGCCTTCCTCAAAGCCCATTATCC